>NZ_CAMDRA010000078.1 GCF_945906275.1 Dongia mobilis | reverse complement strand
ACGATGAGCGGAAAGCCGAGCTTTGACTGGCGTTTGATCTTGCGGCCGATCGGGAAGACGGCGAAAGCCGGTGTCGGGATGCGGTGATAGGAGAGCAGCTTTTTCGAGAGCGCCTTGCCACGCGCCAGCATCAGACCGCGCGGATTGCAGCCGGTATAAGGCATGCGCAGCAGTTCCAGATAGCTCGCCACATTCTGGTCATAGGCGGTTTCGCCGTGGAATTGTTCGAGCAGGTTGAAAACCACATCCGGCTTCCGTTCCTCGATCGCCTCGCGAATGGGGCGCAGTTCGTGCTGAACGCCGATCGCGGTGACTTCATGGCCGGACGCACGCAAGGTGGAGATGACGTCATACTCCGTCTTCCAAACATGCTTCTCCTTTTCGCTGTAGCCTTTCAGCGAATCAGGCGGCGTGAAATCCGGATGCATCAGCACCAGGACGCGGAGTGGCTTCATGGCTGATCCAAACGCAAGATTTTACTAAAGTGCGAACCATTCCCGTCGCGACGGGCTATAGAGAGAGTGTACCGTTTTGGCGGTTAACAGAACGATAAAATCCATCATCAATTGCCGCTGGTCACCAGGTGCTCGGAGTTTGAGGGCGCGGCAACGCGCAATCATCGAGTCAAGGACGGCGTCGAGGGTGAGCTGATACTCACCCGTCCAGCGTGCCACCACGTGCCGGATATGATTGCGGTTGAGGCGCAGGAAGGTCGAGGCCAAGGGCTTCCGCCGGTGCTTGGCGTCGGCACTGAACAGCTTCAGCAGTTCGCGATCATAGATCGACGATGTCTCGCTGACATAGAGCGCCTGTTTGCGGGCGTAATGCTCGTCCAGGGTCTGCTTCAGCGTACTCAATGGATCAACCAGCAGCCGCTTGGTGAGTTGCGGCTTCTCGCCGGCAATCTCGGCCATTAATTCGTCGACATGTTCCAGCTTCTTCAAGGCCGGCCAATCGGCATAGCGCTTGCGCCAGTCGGAGCGGGGCCGCAGCCACACGGCAAAGGTCTCGGCAAAATCCTCATCCGGATGACTTTGCGCGTACCACAGGCGCAGATGCTGGACGTAGTTCTTGCTGGCCGGGTTGGGTCGATAGTAGTGCGGATAGGGTGTCGAGGACCGGCCGAACACGGCCTGCCAGCGCCGTCGCCGATGCAGCTGAAATGCATGCTGCACGACATGGCCCGCTTCGTGGCGGAGGATGCGCATGCAATCACGCGTCGTGCCACCTTCGACATCAATGATCTTCTTGCGCTCAAGGCGCATCAACCGCGGATGGGCGAGATAGAAAGGAAAGGCGATGCCCGGTGTATTGTCCGGGCTGAACCACTCGTCCGAGATCCAGGCATGGGGTCGGACGCGCAGGTCGCGCGCGGCCAGTTCGTCATAGAGCCGATGCAGGCAGGTGTTGAGCCAGGTCCCTTCCACGGACACTTTGAGGTCCTTGAGACGCAGCTGCAAAAGCTCTGAATCCGGCAGTTTTTCCCAGGCGAACCGACCCGCCATGATACTCCAATACTAAGGCCGTGGACGATTGCGCAGATAGTGGCATCCGATCCCAGGGCTGGCAAGTTCCCCCCCATATACGACGGTATGGCAACCTTTCCCGATATTGCCGGTTTCCTCACCTGATGTCGGGCCGTGGTCCGGCCTTAGCCATGATCGGATAATCTGTGCAACGAATTGTGCGCCTTTCATTGGGCTTTCTGGCAGTTCTGCTCCTGACCGTGCTGGTCGGGATCGTCTGGTTGACGAATGCCGATCTGAAGCCTTGGGCAGAAGAGGCCGCCAGTGACGCACTCGGCCGCATGGTGACGGCGGCGGAACTGACGATCAGTTGGGGCGATCCGCTGCATCTGGAGTTCCGAGATCTCCGGGTTGCCAATGCGCCCTGGGGCAGTGTCCCGGAGATCATCACGCTGGGCAGTTTCAGCGCCGATCTAGATCCATGGTCGCTGTTGGATGGTACGCCGAAATACCATCACCTGCGCGCCCGAGGGCTGGCGGTGGTGCTGGAGCGGGACGAACAAGGCGTCGGCAATTGGAAGTTCGGTAGTGATTCCGCGCCTGATACCGGGTCAACCGACGGCGGTTCAAATGCGGGCGGTTTCGCGCTTATCCCAAAGAATCGCACGCAGTTTCCGACCTTGCTCGACATGGCGCTCGGCGATGCGCTCATCACCTATCGGACGTATAGCGGCAACATCCTGCGTATCAAGCTCGACAGTGTCGCTATTCTTTCGGATGGAGATAACACGCCTGTCAGCCTGAAGGCTGCCGGCGCCTATAACAATACGCCGCTCATCCTTGATGCAAAGACGCAATCCTTCGCCGTGCTGCGCGATGCCGACGCACCCTTTGGCGCGGTCTTCAGCCTAGCGGCCCGAACCGCGCGCCTCGATTTCGACGGGACGATGATGGAGCCGCTCGATTTCGAAGGCGTCGACGGCCAGATGATTCTCGATGCTCCGAAGCTCGGCAATCTGCTCGCTGCCTTCGGCGCGGAGATGGCAGCTGACTATCCATTGCAGGTGGCGGGTCGCCTGACCCGGCAGGGGGACCATTGGGAAGTAACCAAGGCCAAGGGAAAGATCGCCGAAAGCAAATTCAGTGGCACACTGATGCTCGATGAAGGCAGGCGCGGGTCGCCGGATGATATTGCCGCCGATCTGGGCTTCGATACGCTCGATCTCAATCGCCTCATATCGGCACAATCGGAAAAGAAGGCCATGAGCTTCATGGAGACAGCGTTGAAGGTGCCGCAGGATGCCGGCGCCACCCTCAAGGCCAAGCTCCAGGCGCAGCATGTCATCCATGGCAAACTCAAGCTTGCCGACGCGGCGCTGGATGGCTCCATCACGGACAGCGAGATCACGTTGCGCAGATGGAGTGTCGTCTACGCTGGCGGCAGGCTTTCCGGCACAGGCAGGCTCAAGTCGGGTGATGGAAATTCCGATCTCCATTTCGACGCTGCCTTCGACGGTGTCGATGCCAACCGCCTGGCGCAGGAACTTGGCGCAGGGTCAGGCGACCTCACCGGCACGGTCGATGGTGCCATCACGCTCGACATGCGGGGCGACACAATCGGCGCTGCTCTCCGTCAGAGCGATGGCGCGGCGATCCTCTCCATGCGTGACGGCAGCATCAAGCGGTCGATCATCGAGATGGCATCGACCGACCTTCGCGCGCTGTTCCGTGAGCGCGAGGGATCATCGCAGATCGGCTGCCTGGTCGGACTCGTCAGCATGAAGAACGGCCTTGCGAGCCTGTCGCCGCTGCGGCTCGAATCCAAGGATGCTACCTTGGTTGGCAGTGGCACGGTCGATTTGGTCAAGCAGCAGGTCGATATCGGTGCCAAATCGGAGCGGGCGTCGACGGGCTTCTTTGCCCTCGATCTGCCGGTCAAGGTGGTCGGTTCCTTCGACAATCTCCAGGCTGGACTTGCAGGCGATGCGGAGAAGGCGTGGCAGCCGGCGGCCGCGCCGGATTTGGCCAAACTGGCCCCATCCATCCGGCGCCTCGCGACGGAGAATCCCTGCATAAATTAGGCATAAATGCGACCTCCTGTCGTACTCCGGGCCATGGACTTTAGTCTTTGCCAAGGCTAGAAACTCGGCCAGGAACTGGTTTGGAGTCTTCTTCATGTCACATTCGGTGCTCGACGGTCGCGCGGTGGCGGAGACCATGCTGGCGCAGACACGCGCGCAGGTCGCGGATCTGAAGGCCACGGGCTGGGCACCGCGGCTATGTTCGATCTCGGTCGGCGATGTCAGCGCCGTGCAGCTCTATGTGCGCAATCAGAAGCGCACCGCGGAGAAGGCCAATATCCAGTTCGAAGAGTTGCATTTCCTGGCCGAAATTCATCAGGAACAATTGCTGGCTGCGATCCATGGGATGAACGCCGATCCACGCGTCACCGGCATCATCCTGCAGCGCCCGGTGCCGGCGCATCTCTCGATCAAACAATTGCAGGGTGCCATCCATCCCTTGAAGGACGTGGAGGGCATGCATCCGGCCTCGATCGGCAACATCGTCTACAACGAGTTGGAATTGGGGCCATGCACGGCGATGGCTTCGGTCGAATTGCTGCGCCAGACCGGCTTGTCCCTCACCGGCCTCGAAGTCGTCGTGGTCGGGCATTCCGAAATCGTCGGCAAGCCGATCGCCTTCCTGCTGATGGCCGAGGGGGCCACGGTCACTGTCTGCCATCATATGACCAGGAACCTGTCGGTTCACAGTCGTCGCGCCGACGCGCTGTTCGTGGCGGTGGGCAGGGCGGGCATCATCAATGCGGAGATGGTGAAGCCGGGTGCTGCCGTCATCGACATCGGCATCAATCAGGTAACCTTGCCGGACGGCTCGACGAAGGTCGTGGGCGACGTCGATTTTGCCTCGGTCTCCAACATCGCTGGCTGGATCACGCCGGTGCCGGGCGGCGTAGGCCCGGTCACAGTCGCCGTCCTTATGCGCAACGCCGTCATCGGTGCCACGCGACAGAAGAAGCATTATGAGAGCCTGTTCGGCCCGGCGCATCAGGCGGGCCAGTAACTTGAAGTCACCGCAATGAAGTCCCCGTGCATCGATGTCTGCAAGTTCGACGGCCGCACCGGCTGGTGCGTCGCCTGCGGCCGCACCAAGGACGAATGCCGTGGCTGGAAGAAATCTTCCCGTCCACGCCAGATGGCACTCAGCGCCGAGCTGCCACGCAGGCTGGCGAAGCTTGACGGGCGCAACGGGAAGTAATCGGGAAAGAGGCGGGGGAGAAGATGAGCTACGGACTCTATATCGGCAAGAACCGGACCGCCGATGGCATTGCCTATCTCGCGGGCTATGGCGATGAGCCGTCGAGCCATTGGCTGGAAATTGTTCCACGCCGGCAATATGCGGCAGGCAGCACCGTCACTGTGGGGGTGACACCGGAGGCGGATCTGCCGGGTGTTCTGAGCGAGATTCCCCAGGTGGCCGAGACCTTCCGGCACATCCGCGTCAGCTACAGCTATTACAAAGGCGTGCCGTCGCCGCTGACCAATGGCGGCTTGAACGAGCATGGCGTTGCCGTGCGCGATATCTGGTCCACCTCACGCGATGAACTCATCGCGATGACGCCGAAGACACAGACAGGGCCCAATTACAGCGATCTGGCGCGCCTGGTGCTGGAGCGGGCGCGCAGCGCCCGCGAGGGAGTCGAGCTGATCGGCGCGCTTATCGCGCGCCATGGCTATGCCGATTACGGCGGCAATTCCCATATCATCGCCGATGCCAATGAGGCGTGGGTGGTGATCGAATGCGCCGGCGGGCAGGGTCTGTGGGCAGCCGAACGATTGGGACCGGACAGCATCCGTGCCTCGCGCCCGGGCTATATCGGCAAGATTCCGGTCTACCAACCGGAGCACCCTGATTTCCGCTATTCAGACAATCTGGTTTCCTTCGCCGTGTCCCAGGGCTGGTACGATCCAGCCGGCAGGCAGCCTTTCGATTTCCATGTGGCCTATGGCGATGGCAAGGGTCGCTGGGCCGGTGTCCAATGGATCGAAACGGAGATGGAAAAGCGCGCGGCTGCGCCGGACAAGATCCGTATAGAAGATATCTTCTGGGCGGTGCGCACCGAGAAACTGACCGGGGACACTGCCGGCTATGGCCAGGTCGTTCCCCTGCAGGGCACCAAACATGCCGCCTTGCGGATGCTGTGGCACACCCAGGTGGGCGCCATCGCCGCGCCGTTCGTGCCGGTTTTCATGGGGGCGACCGACGTGCCGGCAGAATATCGCCAGCACCGGTATCTTACCGCCGGCGAATCGGCCCGCTTCCTCGATCGGCGCCATGGTGAGGCGCAAGCATCGCGCGTGCCGCAAGGTATCGAATCCACCCGTGCTGCGACTTACGTGTTCAAGCGGCTGCTCTATCTGATGGCGCAACATGACGAGCTTTTCCGGCCGGAGGTGACCGCCGTGTGGGAGGCCGTCGAGCGTCGGCTGCTGCTGGCCCATCCCGGGGTGGTGGAGACGGCCCTGACCCTGTTCGAGGCCGGCAAGGCGGAGCTGGCCAGCGCGTTCCTCACCTATTACAGCCGGACGGAACTTCTGGCCGCTCTAGATCTGGGTGAGACACTCGCGCAAAGCCTGGAGGCCCGCACGCGTGCCCTCTTCGGCTTCAGCAGCGACGATTTGCCGAGATCAGCGCAACAGATCTGGTGAGCGCAGGCACGGGCGCCACGCTGCCTGCCTATTGCACCGAATACTGGACCTGGATGCGGTCGTTGAGCGAGAAGATGATGCAGTCGAACTGTGCGCGCTCCTTGCACTTGGCCAATGCCAGGTCGCGGTTGTCGCCGCCGCAGTTTCCCGTCGCGCAATAGGAGAAGCCCCACCCGCGCCCATCCGGCGACACCGCAAACGTGCCGGTGCCGGAGCCCATCGACAGCAGATAGAACTGATATCCGGCCCAGGCTTCCTGGGTCAGGGTCACGGCCGGCGTCAGGCCATCGCTTTGCGCCAATTGCAGGGTGAGCGCAATGCCCAGCAACCATTTCATTGGGAAACGCCCCACCTCGCGCGACGCAAGCGTCGCTTGCGGACTTGTCGGTCGAGTGTCCTGATCGGCCTGTCCATCGCCACCTTGTGCCCCATCTTCCTGCCTGCAATTTCAACGAGTGGCGCCACTGTAGCGCGTATGACAGAGCCAGTGTCAAGGCGGTCGACATTGTTGTTCTCCGTGGCAGGAACAATATTATGTTTATCATCCGGATTCGTTAACCGAGCTGGCGGAAGTCGATATGTTTGTCTGACTTCACCGGTGACTTTTGGAACTTTCCCCGGCTCCTCTTATCGATTGGAACAAGCTGCCAGGCCTTCGGTTCAGCACGAACAACCCAAATCAATCAGGGCAGAGGAAGCAGAGCATGGCACAGGCATCGACGACCGCCGCGACATCGAACGGCAAGGCGCGCAGCAAGGCAACGAAGGCACAGGATGCGATCAGCCTGCTCAAGGCCGACCACGAGGAAGTGGCGGCGATGTTCAAGAAGTTCGAGAATGGCCGACTGACATCTGATCGCAGGTTGAAACTTGCCGGGGAAATCTGCCGGGCTCTCAGTGTCCATACCCAGATCGAGTAGGGAATCCTCTACCCCGCGGCGCGCGATGCGCTCAAGAAGGCGGATATGAATCTGATCGACGAGGCCGAGGTCGAGCATCGCTCGATCAAGGATCTGGTCGCGACGATCGAAGCCGGCAGGAAATCGGATCTGTTCGAGGCCCAGATCCATGTCATGGGCGAGTGGGTCAGCCATCACGTGAAGGAAGAGGAAACGGCGTTCTTTCCGAAACTGAAGAAGACCAGGCTCGACATGGCGAAGCTGGGAGCACGCCTGGCCGCGCGCAAGGATGAGCTGATGGCGGAACTGGCCGACAAGGATTGATCGACCTCAACATTGTACGGTGCCGGGATCGGGCCCAAAGCCCGCTCCCGGCTTGTACGGGTCAAATCATCTGCGGCTGGACCATGAGGATGACGACGGCCACAAAATGGGTGCCGGAGCCAGCGAGCACGCAGCCATGCCAGACCGGATCGGTCCAGTTGCCGATGTCGCGGCCATAGATGACCGCGCCAACCGTATAGGCGAGGCCACCGATGGTCAGGAAGATGAGGGATGCCAGCGGATTGAGTGCGACGAACGGCTCGACCGCATAGAGGAAGAGCCAGCCAAGGATCAGGTAGAGCCCGACGAAGGCCCGGTCATGCCGGCCGCGCAGCAGGATTTTGAGAGCGATGCCGAACAGTGCCAGGGACCATACCCAGATCAGCAGCGAGACGCCGAAAGGCCCGGTGATGCCCTCGACGACGAAGGGCGTGTAGGTGCCGGCGATCAGCAGGAAAATGGCGCCATGATCGAGATAGCGCAGGAGCCAGCGATGGGGCGATTGCTCGCGCATGTTGTAGAGATAGGAGCAGAGCGAGCAGGCAAGCAGCGTCGCCCCATAAAGGATGCCGGCAACACCGTTGCGCGAGGCGACGGGAGAGAGCGCCGGCGCCAGGATCAGGACCAGCAAGCCCAGCAGACCCATCACGCTGAACCAGATGGTGGCGGTGAGGATCAGGCGATTGACCTGACGTGCCGTGCCGGAGGGGGCGGTGCTGGCCATGTCGTTCAGGGGTGCTCCATGGCGCAAGTATAGGACCGGCCCGGTCGCATAGTCACATCACATGTCGTTGCACGATGTATCATTGCCGGCTTTCAGTTGCCTTTGGCGGCTGAATGGCTTTATTTGACGGCATTGTCTGCAACATGAGAACGACCGTGACCGCCAATATTTTCCGAGGCTGCATCCCCGCCCTGATGACACCCTGCAAGCCCGACCGCTCGCCTGATTTCGATGCCCTGGTGCAGAAGGGGCAGGAACTGATCAAGGCCGGCATGTCCGCCGTCGTCTATTGCGGCTCGATGGGCGATTGGCCCCTGCTGACCGACGAACAGCGCATGGAAGGTGTCGAGCGGATGGCGAAGGCCGGCATTCCTGTGATCGTCGGTACCGGCGCCCAGAACCCGGCACGGGCGGCAGCGCTCGCGGCGCACGCCAAGAAGGTCGGCGCCAAGGGCCTGATGATCATCCCGCGCGTCCTGTCGCGCGGCCCCTCGGTCGCCGCCCAGCGCGCGCATTTCGCCGGCATCCTGGAAGCGGCGGTCGACCTGCCATCGGTCATCTACAACAGCCCCTATTATGGCTTCGAGACCAAGGCCGACCTCTTCTTTGAACTGCAAGCCAAGTACAAGCATCTGGTCGGCTTCAAGGAATTCGGCGGTGCGGAGTCCCTGAGCTACGCTGCCCAGCACATCACCGGCCGCGACAAGTCGCTGACCCTGATGGTCGGCGTTGACACGCAGGTGTTCCACGGCTTCGTCAATTGCGCCGCCGCCGGCGCCATCACCGGTATCGGCAACGCGCTGCCTGGGCAAGTCCTGCATCTGGTCAGCCTGTGCGAGCGCGCCGCAGCCGGCGACGCCACGGCCCGCCAGCACGCGCTTGAGCTTGAGAAGGCGCTGTGGGTCCTATCCAGCTTCGACGAAGGACCCGACCTGGTGCTGTTCTACAAGTATCTGATGGTCCTGGAAGGCAACCCCGCCTTCGAACTTCATTTCAACGCGACCGATGCCCTGAGCGACAGCCAGCGGAACTATGCCGAGAGCCAGCTGAAGCTGTTCAAGAGCTGGTATGCGGCCTGGTCGGTGGGGAAGAAGTAACTTCGCCCCTTAAAACGCTCAGCCGGGATACCAAACTTTACGGGGATCATCGGCTGGGCGTTGATAGGACCAGGCGGCGTCGATCAGCCTCGGCAGATCGTATTGCGGTCGCCAGCCGAGTTCGAATTTGGCGCGGCTGTTGTCGAGCCAGGTCGAATGATAGGCGCTCGGGATGTCGAGCGAGGGCAGGCCGCGCGTTTCCTTGAGATAGGCTGCGACCGCGCCGTAGTCGACCGGCGCGTCCATGGCGATGTTGTAGAGCCGGCCCCTTGCCGCCGGATTGTCGAGGGCCGCGAGAATGGCCGCGACCAGGTCCTCGACATGGACGAAGTTCCGCTTCAAGGGGCGCCCCTGGGCGTCGCGCAGCAGGGGGACCGTGCCCTCCTGGCGGCAACGCGCGGCCACTTCCGGCGTCACCATTGTCTTCCAGTCGGGTCCGCCGAACAGGTCGTCGCCGAAGCTCAACGTATAACGGAAATCGTCCTTCTCCATGATCCAGGGTGCGCGCAGGCAGCAGGTGTTGATGCCGTACTGGATGCGGAACTGCTCCAGCATCACTTCTTCCAGCACCTTTGAGAGCGCGTAGCAGCCGGGATAGGCCCGGTGCGGCGTGCTTTCCGTGATCGGGCCGTCATGTTCGTAGAAGAAATGGCCGATTCCGGCATCGCCGCCGATGAGGATGAACTGCTGGGCCGTGGGCGACTGGCGGAAGGATTCCAGCAGCCAGAACAGGCCTTTGACGGTGACATCCATGACGGTCTCGGGCACTTCCTTGCAGGTGGCGAGATGCACCACATGGGTGACCCCCGCCATGGCGCGCGCGACGCTGGCACGGTCGGCGATGTCGCCCTTGACGCTTTCGACCCGGTCATGGGGTGCGATGGTGCGGTTGTGGCACAGTGCCCGGATCCGCGCCCCCGCCCAGCGCGGGTCGCGCAGCAGTCCCGCGATCAACGAGGCGCCGACCTTGCCGGTGGCGCCGGTAACAAGCAGCAGCATCTTATCCCTCCTCATGCATCAGGCCGGACCCGCAACGGACGCGCGTTCGACCAGGGGACATTCGACCTTGATCTGTGCCGGGCGTTTCTCGGGCCGACCGGCATGGTCGACGAGATACTCGGCAGCCAGCATCCCCATCTCGAAATGCGGCAGCAGCATGGTGGTGAGCGGCGGGCGCATGAACTGGGCGATCTCGCGATCGTCATAGCCGATCACGGCGACGTCCTCGGGAATGCGCCGGCCGAGTTCCTTCAGCGCCTCGAAACAGCCCAGCGCCATGAGATCGTTGGCGCAGAAGATCGCCGTGGGCGGGTTCTTCAGTTTCATCAAGGCATGGGTCTGTTCATAGCCGGCCGAGGGTTCCCAATTACCGGGGCGCACCAAGGCGGCGTCGAAAGGAATCTCGTGGCTGGTGAGCGCCTGGCGATAGCCCTTGAGGCGGTCGCGCATGGCATCCATCCACACCTCGCCCTCGATAAGGCCGATGCGCGTGTGGCCGGCGCTGATCAGGCGCTCCGTCGCGGCGCGTCCGCCCAGCACCTCGCCAGGTGCGATCGAGGGCAGGGATCGGTCCGTCGCATAGCAGTTGAGGAGAATTGTGGGCTGACTGGCGAAGGCCGATGACGGCGTGATCGCGCGTGTCTGGATGGTGCCGTAGATGAGGCCCAGCAGCGGCTGGTTGCGAAGTTGCACCAATGCCGCCTGTTCCATCTCGGCATCGCCGCGCGTCACCGCGATGCTGACGGTGAGGCCAAACTCCCAGGCCTTTTCGCGGACACCATCGAGGGCGATGGCGCACCAGGGATCGGTCGACATCTCATCGACCATGAAGCCGATGACCGTTGCATCGGTGGCCGGGGGCCGGGCCGGGCCGCGCCGGATCAGGCGATAGCCGAGATGCTTGGCGGCATCCAGCACGCGCTGCCGGGTCTCCCCGGAAAGCCTGGCCCCCATGGCGTCATTGAGCACCAGGGACACGGTCGTCTGCGAGACTCCGGCAAGCGCTGCGATGTCGGTCATGGTGGGACCGCGCTGGCGGCTGGATGCCGGGGGCGTCTTCTGCTGCGGCGCAGTAGGTTTCCGGGGTGGTTTCTTGACGGCGTTCATGGGTCCTACCGACTTAACTGGCTTGATTCAAAAGGCATTGCGTTCCCAAGTCTCCGTCCAGCTTCATGCGCATATTAGCAGATGCAACATATTGTTTTTAATGATTTTTGATTTGTATGATATTTCCGGTTGACGAAATATTAGCACCGGTGGAACACTCTTGGAAAGCGGCGCATAGAACGCTCGCGGACGACCAGTCACCAAACAATCTCAATGGGAGGTACAACGTGAAGACTTTTCTCTCCGCAGCTGTTTCGATTGCTCTCCTGCTGTCGGCCACGCAGGCCATGGCGCAGGACAAGAAACAATTGGCGTTCGTCGTCAACGCCGCGTCGGATTTCTGGAAGCTCGCCGAAGCCGGTGTGAAGAAGGCACAGGCGGAGCTGCCGAACTATGAACTGCAGTTCAAGTATCCGGCACAGGGCACCGCCGCCTTGCAGAACGCCCTGATGGACGATCTCGTCGCCGCCGGTACCGATGCCATCATGATTTCCTCGGTCGATCCCAAGACCTCGATCGATGCGTTCAACCGCATCGCGGGCCAAGTGCCGCTGTTCACCACGGATAGCGACGCGCCGGACAGCAACCGCATCGCCTATCTCGGCTCCTCCAACACGCTGGCCGGCGTGCAGGCCGGTGAAGTGGCGGTGAAGGCCTTGCCGGGTGGCGCCAAATGCATGGGCTTCGTCGGCTTCCTCGGTGCCGACAATGCCAAGGAGCGCATCGCTGGCTTCCGCCAGGCGGTGGAGGGCAAGGGCATCGAGCTCGTGGACGTGCGCGGCGACGATGTCGATTTCGCCCGGGCGCGCAGCAATGTCGATGACGTGCTGGCCGCCAACCCGGAAATCAACTGCATGGTCGGGTTCTATTCATACAACCCGCCCAAGATCTATGAAGCCCTGCAGGCCGCCGGCAAATTGGGCCAGATCACGGTCATCGCCTTTGACGAAGACCCGATCACGCTGGGCGCGGTGAAGGATGGCAGCTTTGCCGGCACCGTCGTGCAGCAGCCGTTTGAATGGGGCTATCAGGGCATGAAGCTGATGGCGGCCTATCTCGAGGGTGACAAGTCGCAGATCACGGCCGACAAGCTGATCATCGTGCCGACCAAGATCATCGACAAAGGCAATGTCGAGGAATTCGAAGCCAATCTGAAAGCGACCCTCGGCAAGTAAGCTCCCACTGATTTGCCGAGCGGTTGTGCTGGCGCGTGTTCGTTCACGCGCCAGCACCCATCTTGCAACCGCCCCCCTTGCAGACAACCTGGGCTTTGATCACTATCGCAACAGCATGTGAGGGGCGAACGCGCGATGGCTGATCCGTTCCTGCAACTGACCGACATCACCAAGACCTATCCCGGGGTGACCGCCCTGTCGAAGGTCTCGCTCTCCGTCGCCCCCGGCGAGGTGATCGGCCTGGTGGGGGAGAATGGGGCGGGCAAATCGACGCTCATGAAGATCCTGGGCGGCGTGGTGGAGCCAAGCTCCGGCCAGATCCTTGTCGATGGGGCGGCGCGCGCGGCACTCACCGTGCCGGATGCGATCCTGGCCGGCATCGCCTTCGTGCACCAGGAACTCAATCTGTTCGACAATCTGGATGCCGCCGCCAATGTCTTCATCGGCCGCGAGCCGCTTTATGGCGGGCCGCTGCGCCTCATCGACCGCAAGGCGCTCTATGCGCAGGCGCGGCCCTATTTCGAGCTCCTCGATGTCGACTTCAAGCCGGAGACGATGGTCTCCGAGCTCTCGATCGGGCAGCGGCAATTGCTGGAGATCATCAAGGCGCTGTCGCTGGATGCGCGGCTCATCATCATGGACGAGCCGACCTCGAGCCTCACCTTGAGCGAGACCGACCGGCTGCTCGGCATCATCGCCGATCTGAAGGCCAAGGGGGTGAGCGTCATCTTCATCTCCCACCGCCTCAACGAACTCACCGAATGCGCCGACCGGGTGATCGTGCTGCGCGACGGCCATGTCGTGGGACATCTCGACAAGGCGCATGTCACCCATGGCGAGATGATCCGCCTGATGATCGGGCGCGACTTGAAATCGCTTTATCTGCCGCCGGCGAGCCCACCGGGCGCCAACGTGCTGGAGATCGCCGAGGCGCGGACCGAGACCTATCCCGACCATCCCATCTCGCTGCAGGTGCGGCGGGGCGAGATATTGGGGTTGGCGGGCCTCATCGGTGCCGGGCGCACGGAGTTGGCGCGCACGATCTTCGGCATCGACAGGCTGCTGGGCGGCACGATCCTGCTCGACGGCGCGCAGGTCGAGATCCGCACGCCGCGCGAGGCGATCGCGCTAGGGGTCTTCCTGGTGCCGGAGGATCGCAAGCGGTCAGGCCTGCTGCTTGAGATGTCGATTGCGGAGAACATCTCGCTGCCCGATCTCCTGGCCTATGCCAGCAACGGGCTGGTGCAGGATGGGCGCGTCACGGCCAATGCCGAAGCGCAACGCCAGCGTTTGCATATCCGGGCGCCAAATGTCGGGACCGAGACGGGGTCGCTCTCGGGCGGCAACCAGCAGAAGGTGGTGCTGGCGAAATGGCTCTCGATGAAACCGCGCCTCCTCATCTGCGACGAGCCGACGCGCGGCATCGATGTCGGCGCCAAGACCGATATCTACCGCATGCTGCGCGACCTGGCCGATGCGGGTGTCGCCATCCTGATGATCTCCAGCGACATGGAGGAGGTGATCGGTGTCAGCGACCGGATCGCCGTCATGCATGAAGGGCGCATCAGCGGCTTTCTCGAACGCGCCAACTTCAACGAACATAACGTGCTGCAACTGGCCTGCGGCCACAGGAATTTTCAGGAGATGGCGACGGCATGATCAAGAAAGATATCGGCCTGCTCATCCTCATCCTGGTGGTGGGCACGGTGGTGGCGCTCATCAATCCCTTGTTCCTGTCGCCGATCAATCTCGGCAACACGGCGAACCTCGTGGGATTGTTCGGGCTCTTTGCCATCGGCCAGGCGTTTGTCATCATCACCGGCGGCATCGAATTGTCTGTGGGCTCGATCATCGCCTTGCTCGGCGTGCTGTTCGTCGACCTCATGGTGACTTACGAGCTGGCCTGGCCGGCGGCACTCCTCCTCATGCTGGTGCTGGGCATGCTGTTCGGGCTCATCCACGGCCTCCTCATCACGCGGATGAACCTGCAGCCCTTCATCGTGACGCTCTGTGGCCTGCTGATCTATCGCGGTGTCGCACGCTTCTACACGGCGGACGCCACGGCCGGCTTCGGCTTCGGCGTCAGCTTCCCGACCCTCGAATGGCTGACGACGGGGCGCCTCTACGGCGTGCCGCATGCCTTCATCGCCATGCTGGTGGTGGCCGCCATCATGTGGGTGGTGCTGCACCGCTCGGTCTTCGGGCGCTATCTCTATGCGGTCGGCAAGAACGAGGAGGCGGCGCGCTATTCCGGCATCCCGACGAAGCAGGTGATTGTCGCGTCCTATGTCATCTGCGGGTTGCTGACCGCGATCGCGGCCATCTTCTTTGCCATGTACACGCGCTCGATCTCGCCCTCCTCCCACGGCAATTTCTACGAACTCTACGCCATTGCCGCGGCGGTGCTGGGCGGCTTTTCACTGCGCGGTGGCGAAGGCTCGGTCGTCGGCGTGGTGCTGGGCGCCATCCTGCTCCAGGTGCTGCAGAACCTGGTGAACCTCTTGGGCATCCCCAGCTCCCTCAACTTCGCCGTGATGGGCTCGGTAATCCTCATCGGTGTCCTCGCCGACACCCAATTCGCCGCCTACCGCAAACGCCGGGCGGTGAAGCGGAGTGTGGGGTAGCGATTGCCAGGCGGCCTGCTTCCCCAAGATGCTATGATGCCCGCGCCGCGACGCATGGCGGTGAGCGAGATCTGCATTTTTTGATGGGAACATATAATGGATTGGATCGAGAAGATTTCCGGCTGCTTCAGCCGCGCCGATGGTGCCTTCGCCGGCAACCCCATGGACGACAAGCGCGCCAAGGCCCTGCGTGCCGATCTGATGAAGGCCGGCGTCACCTGGGACGACGTCGAGAAGGAATTCCAGGAGTACCAGGAAGGCGAGGGCGCAACGGCTGATCACATCGCCACGGAAATGCGGAATGTCGAGAAGTTCTTCCGGCTGAAGCTGTCGAAGTCGAGCAGGTAGGGATTGAGAAGGATGATCGATACTTAGCGAAGGCGTTGCCTACTTTAGCTGGGCAGATTATTTTCTTTAGCCGAGATCCAAGTTTGCTCATAAGCTTCAATTTTTAGCTCATCGGAATCTTCTGCTCGAATTATCTCTGCAGGAGAGTTCTTGGCGAGGTCTTTTAGAGATTGGGTGATCGTCCAGCTCTGGGCGCTATCGATAATGATAACTCTATCATGCAGCGATTTCGGAGGCGCAATTCTAGATTCTATGGGGCGCAGTTCACCGTACTGAGCCTGCCATTTCTTCGATGCCGCGAATAGAGAATCTGCATAGGTCTTGCCGCACAACAGATGAATGCTGACGCCTTCAGGCACGAGTAGTCCAAAGTCCGTTAGTGCGCTGGCATCGAGGTAAGGGTCTACTATCAGAACGCTCCTCTTCGCTGAACCTAGAATCTTGCTTAGTGAGGCGAACGCGTCAAATTCGTTTCCGACAGGAATGAATTTTCCAGCGAGGCTTCCTGAAACCTTCAACTCCAGCGTCGCCATTGTCCTAAAGAGAATTAGTCGAATCGATTGCGTACCTTCGTACTGGTCAATTGCAGTACGACTACCCATTCTCTGCATTTGAATTCTGAAGTCGGCCGTGTCCAACATATCGCCGGCTGAATGCACAAGCGCGTAAGCTTGTGACAACCAGTGTATCGTTTCATCTGGCAAAGGATGGCAGGGGGTTAGTCGCTCAGACATTGACTGCATAAGGCGACCTAGTTGGGAATAGAGAGCATCTGGCGATAGAGTCATCAACGATCCCTCTAGCTTTAGTTGGCTAAGTCCTGCAGCCGACGCAGTGAACTAGATCAAACTAATGCG
>NZ_CAMDRA010000077.1 GCF_945906275.1 Dongia mobilis | reverse complement strand
GGTCAAGCCCGGGGATGACGGGCAACCTATATGGGCCCCCCCTTGCACTCCCCATCTACCGATCCTAGATTGCAAGCAGTTACGCAAGGAGCCAGTTTTTGAGCGAACAACGGTCCGGATGCCCGATCAACCTGACCCTGGAGGCGCTGGGGGACAAATGGAGCCTGCTGGTCATCCGCGACATGATGTTCGGCAACCGGCGGCATTTCCGCGAACTGCTCACGAAATCCGAGGAGGGGATTGCTTCGAACATTCTGGCTGACCGGCTGAAGCGGCTGCTGGAGGCCGGCTTCGTCAGCCGCGCCGACGATCCCAGCCACAAGCAGAAGGCAATCTATTCGCTGTCCGAGAAAGCCATCCAGCTGGTGCCGCTGCTGGCCCATATGGGCGCCTGGGGTGCACGGCACACCGACGCCACGCACACTCTCTCGGTGCGGGCGCATCTCCTCGAGCAGGGCGGCCCGGCTTTCTGGGATGCGTTCATGGACGAATTGCGCGTCGGGCATCTCGGCGCGGCGCCGAAGGGGACAGGCCCGAGTGCCAGTGCGCAGATGCAGGCGGCTTATGAGAAGGCGATGAAGGGGGTCAAACAATAGCGGGACGAAGCCAACTAATAATCGTCATGGTCCGCGAAGGCGGACCACCCACGAGTTTCCACGCCGCGCAAAGAAAGCAACTCGTGGGTCCTCCGCCACAGCCGACGAATGTCGGCATTCGCCGACGACGGAGGATGACGAAAGGGGAGTAGCACTGCCCCGCCCTACCCCCGCGGATCGATCGGGACCAGATCGCGGACGCCCAGAATCTCTTCGCAGACCAAAGCGTGCGAGAGCAGGGCCCCTTCGCCGCGGGGTTTGCCGACGAGCTGCATGCCCATCGGACGGCCGTCGGGCGAGAAGCCGCTGGGCAGCGACAGGACCGGACATGACGTCATGGTGATGAGGGCTGCGAGCTTCAGCCATTCGACGTAATTGTCGAGCTGCTCGCCGTTGATCTCGCGCGGCCAGCGTTCCTTGATGTCGCGCGGCAGGATGGGTGCTGCCGGCAGGATGAGGAGATCGTAGGTCTCGAAAAATTTCACCATGTCGGCATAGAGGCGCGAGCGGCGGATATGGGCCTTGCCGATCTCCTCGCCGGTGAGCTTCAGGCCCTTCTCGGCATTCCAGATCACCTCGGCCTTCAATTTGTCGCGGTGCTGGTTGAGCAGCGGGCGCATGGTGGCGGCATAATCCGCCGCGCGCAACGTCTGGAAGGCATTGCCGACGCCGCTGAAATCCGGCGTCGCTTCCTCGACGTCGAGGCCGGCTGCGGACAGTTTGTCGAGGGCCTTGCGGCAGACATCCTTCACTCCCGGTTCGATCGGCAGGCCGGCGGGGTCGAGGCAGAAGGCGATGCGCGCTGGCTTCAGGCGGCGCCGGGTGGTGGTGAGGAAGGATTCGGTGGGTGCCGGGAACGAGACCGGAATGTCGATATGCCAGCCGGCCATCGCATCCAGCATCAGCGCCGTGTCGGTGACATTGCGTGCCATCGGCCCATCGACCGAGAGCGTGTCGAAGCGCAACTCGCCCGGACCCGACGGCACGCGGCCGGGGGAGGGACGCAATCCCACCACCGAGCAGAAGGCAGCGGGTGTCCGCAAGGAGCCGCCGAGATCGGAACCGGTCGCCAGCCACACCTGGCCGGTCGCCAGCGCCACCGCGGCGCCACCCGACGAGCCACCGGCATTCAGCTTCGTGTTCCAGGGATTATAGGTTTCGCCATGCACCTCGTTGAAGGTGTTGGCGCCGGCGCCGAATTCCGGCGTGTTGGTCATGCCGAGCACGATGCCGCCATTGTCTTCCAGCTTCTCGACCATGATGTCGGATTTCACCGGCACATTGTCCGCGAAGATCGGCGAGCCATAGGTGGTGCGCACACCGGCGACGTCATTCAACTCCTTGACGCCGAAGGGCAGGCCGCAGAGCGGCCCGCGCTGGTCGATCGGTTTTGCCATCAGGCGCTTGGCGTGGTCGCGGGCACGCTCGGCGCAGAGCGTCACGATCGCGTTGACCTCCGGGTTCACGACCGCGATGCGCGCGAGCGCGTCATCGATGAGATCGAGCGGTGTGACGTCGCCCTTTTTCAGCAGGTCGACGGCCTTGAGTGCGCTGAGGCGCCAGAATTCGGTCATGGTGTTCTCTCTCCTTACGCCGCGACCAGATGGCCGCCGCCGAGATCGCGGTAGGTGACATAGGTGGGGGTGAAATCGACGGATTGGAACGGGCTCGGTACTTCGCCCTCGATGCGCTGGCGGTTGCGCTGCCAGTCATCGGCGTGACGGCGCGCTGGGTCCGGAATCGGCACGGCGGCCAGCAGTTTCCTTGTATAGGGATGCTGCGGATTGCCGAGCACGGCGCGGGTTGGGCCGGTCTCGACGATCTGGCCCATCGACATCACGGCGACACGGTGGCTGATGCGTTCGACCACCGCCATGTCGTGGGAGATGAAGAGATAGCTGATGCCAAGCTCGTCCTGCAGTTCCTGCATCAGCTCCAGGATCTGCGCCTGGATCGAGACGTCGAGGGCGGAGACGCATTCATCGGCGACGATGGCTTTGGGACCAAGTGCCAGCGCGCGGGCGATGCAGATGCGCTGGCGCTGGCCGCCGGAGAATTCATGGGGGAAGCGCGCGAGCTGGTCGGGGGTGAGGCCGACGCGGCGAAAGAGCTCGGCTGCCTGCTCGCGGCGCTGCTGCGGCGTGCCGATATTGTGGATGATGAGCGGTTCGATGACGAGATCGCCCACCGACATGCGCGGATCGAGGGAAGCGAGCGGGTCCTGGAAGATCATTTGCACGCGGCGGCGGATCGCCTTCAGCTCGGCGCCGGATTTGCGGCCCCATGATTGACCGAGGGCAGCTTCGCCTTCGATGCGGATGTCGCCGATGCTGGGCACGAGATGCATCAGCGCCTTGCCGGTGGTGGATTTGCCGCAACCGGATTCGCCGACCAGCGCCAGGGTTTCGCCCGGCATCAGCTCGAAGCTCACCTTCTCGACCGCGTGGACACGCTGCTGCACACGCTGCAGCAGGCCGCCCTTGATGTCGAAGCGGACGATAAGGTCCTTCACGGTGATGAGCGGCGCTGTGGCGGTGAGATCGGGCGCTGTCGGTGCGGCGGCACCCTGGCTGAAGGTCGGGACCGCGGCCAGCAATGCCCTTGTGTATGGATGCTGCTGGTGGGTGAATATCTCCGCCGTGGTGCCGCGCTCGACCGCCTCGCCCTTGCGCATGACGACGACGCGGTCGGCGATCTCGGCCACCACACCCATGTCGTGGGTGATCATGATGATGGCGGTGCCGGTCTCGCGCTGGAGGGTCGCCATCAGTTCCAGGATCTGCGCCTGGATGGTGACGTCCAAGGCCGTGGTCGGTTCGTCGGCGATGAGGATCTTGGGTCTTGCCGCCATGGCCATGGCGATCATGACGCGCTGGCGCATGCCGCCGGACAGTTCATGGGGGTACTGCTTCAAGCGGCGCTGGGGTTCCGACATGCGCACGGCATCGAGGGCCTGCAATGCGCGCGCCCGCGCATCGGCCTGGGAGAGGCCGAGATGGCGCACCAGGCCTTCGGTCAATTGCGTGCCGATGGAAAGCACGGGATTGAGCGAGGTCATCGGCTCCTGGAAGATCATGCTGATCTCGTTGCCGCGCAAGCGCGACATCGCCGCTTCATCGAGCTTGAGGAGATCGCGGCCGAGAAACTGTGCGCTGCCCTCGGCCACGCGGCCGCCGGGTTTGGGCAGCAGGCCCATGAGCGAGAGCGCCGTCACCGATTTGCCCGAGCCGGATTCGCCGGCGATGCAGAGTGTTTCGCCGGCGCGGAGATCGAAGGAGAGCTTGTCGATGACGCGGACGGCGCCCTGGGGCGAGGCGAACTCGACGCTGAGGTTGCGGACGTCGAGGAGAATGTCGCCGATGGGTTTTTGGAGAGCCATTTTTAGCGCACGGTCTGCGAAATAGTTGTTTCGTCATGCCCGGGCTTGACCCGGGCATCCACGTCTTTGCCTGATGCAGGAAAACTCGTGGATCCCCGGGCCAAGCCCGGGGATGACGCCGAGTTACAGTGCGCAAACAGCACCATCAATCCAGCACCATGCGGGGGAAGTAGAAGGAGACGACCCAGTTCGGCATGTCGACAATCTCGCTGATGCGGAGATCGCCGCAGACCGAGCACAGCATATAGGCGTCGACCGCGCTGATCTTGTGGCGCTTGGTGAGGAGCTCGATCATGCCGGAGACCGCGGCCCTGGCGCCTTCCATGAGATCAGGCCCGATGCCGGTGGTGACGTCATAGCCCTTGGCATCGAGATGGCGCGTGACCGGGCCCGGTGTCCGGAATTGCGGGAATTTGATGTTGGCGCCCTTCACCAGGTCGAGTTTTACGGTGACGTCCATCGGGCTTTCGATGGCGGTGCCGCAGACCTCGCCATCGCCTTGCGCGGCATGGGTGTCGCCGAGTGAGAAGAGCGCACCCGCGACCTCGACCGGCAGCAGCAGCTCGGTGCCGGCGGCCATGTCGCGGATGTCCATGTTGCCGCCCATGCGGCGCGGCGGCACGACGGAATGAAGGCCGGCTTCGGCGGGGGCGAGGCCGATCGTGCCGGCGAAGGGTTTCAGCGGCACGCTCGCGATGCTGCCGAACATGGCGGGGGCAAGGCTCGCCGCATCGTATTTCCAGATATGGAGCGCCGGGTCCTTGAACTGGTCGGCGAGGAGCCCGAAGCCCGGGATGTTCGCGGTCCAGCCCCAGCCGGAGGGTTTGTAGGAGAGCAACGTCACCTTGACCGCATCGCCGGGCTCAGCGCCATCGATGAAGATCGGGCCGGTGGTCGGATTGACCTTGGCGAAATCGAGCTTGCCCATGTCGGCCACTGTCCAGGACGGCGTGATCTGCCCGCCGGAACTGTCGATCGTTTCCAGCTCGACCACGGTGCCGGGCGCCACGGTCAGCACGGGCTTCAGGGAATTGTCCCAGCCGTGATGATGATTGTGGCGATGGATGGTGTGTGCCGCGTGGCTGTGCGAACCGCTCATGATCTGCCTCGTTGCCTGAAAGAAAAAGGAGGAGCCGGGGCTGCCGGCTCCCCCTCGTCGTTACTTCACATCGGTCGCGTAGACTTCGTCGTAATTGACCGGGATGTGGATGGGATCGGCGAAGATGCCGTTGGGGCCGGCCACGCGCTTGGAGTGCACGACATAGGCCTTCTCGTTGAAGACCGGCGCCCAGGGTGCGTCCGCCATGAGATCGGTGAAGATCTTGCCCCAGGCGATGGCGCGCTCGCCGGCTTTCGCGGGATCGGTGATGGCATTGGCTTCCCTGGCGCGCTTGTCGAGCGCCTCGTTGCAATACCAGGACCAGTTCCAGCCACCCTCGACTGCACCGCCGCACCCTAAGATGACGGTGTAGAAGTTGGAGGGATCGGGGAAGTCGGCGATCCAGGCCATGCCGCCCGACCAGATCATCGGCGCCCCGTCCTTCTTGCCGCCGGCGGCGATGACGGTGCCCATGTCCTGGGATTTGAGATTGACCTTGATGCCGATCGTTGCAAGATCCTGCTGGATCGCCTGGGCAATTCTGGGCTGCGGGTCGGTGTTCATGACGTAGAGGTCGGTCTCGAAGCCGGCCTCGGGGCCAGCTTCCTTGAGCTTCGCCTTGGCGCCCTCGACGTCGAAGGCATAGCCCTTGTAGCTGGTGTCGTAGCCGGGCATGGCGGGCGGCAGCGGCTGGTTGGCCGGAACCGCGCGGTCGTTGATCAGCTTGACGATGCGGTCCTTGTTGATCGCCATGTTGACGGCCTGGCGCACGGCCACATTGTCGAACGGCTTCATGGTGACGTTCATGGCGACATAGCCGGTGTGGAGCTGGTCGGCGGTGATGACCAGGTCCTTCGAGGCCGGATCGTTCATGATCTCCTCGAACTTCGCTGGCGGAATGCCGTCGCCGGCGATGTCGATCTCGCCCTTCTGCAGGCGCAGCAGCGCCACGACCGGTTCCTGGCCGATCTCGAAGGTGATCTTGTCGAGGCGCGGCAGGCCGGCCTTGAAGTAATCGGCATTGCGGTCGAGCACGATCTTCTGGCCGGAGGTCCATTCGGTGACCTTGTAGGCGCCGGTGCCGACCGGCTTCTTGCCGAAATCGAGACCGGACTTTTCGACTTCTTCCTTGGGCACGACATAGGAGAAGTTGAGCGCCAGCAGATGAAGCGTGGTGGCGTCGGGGGCGGTCAGTTCCAGCTTCACGGTGTAATCGTCGGGTGTCGTGATGCCGGCGACTTCCGTGGCGGTGCCGGCCTGGAACTCGGCAAAGCCCTTGATGCCGGCGTAATAGCCGGCGCCCGGGCTGGTCGTCGCCGGGTTGATCATGCGTTCGAGCGAATATTTCACATCGGCGGCCTTCATCTCGCGGCCGTTATGGAACTTGACGCCCTGGCGCAGCTTGAAGGTGTAGGTGAGGCCGTCGGCGGAGGTCTCGAAGCTCTCGGCGAGATCGGGCACGATCTCGGTGGTGCCGGGCTTGTAGTCGAGGAGCCCGTCGAACACGCTCTTGATCACCGACCAGTTCTTCCAGTCATAGCCGATGGCGGGGTCGAGGGTGGGCAGATCGTCCTTGAAGGTGACGATCATGCTGCCGCCCTGCTTGATCTCAGCGGCGGCGGGTGCCGGGGCAGGCGTCGCGGCAGGGGCCGCCTCGGTGGTCGCCGTGGTGTTGCTGGCGGCGGGGGCTGCCTGTTGCGCCTCCTCCTTCTTTTCCTCGCCGCAGGCGCCGAGCGCCAGCAGCGTCACGATCGATGCGGATGCCAGTAGACGGTTCATCGAAGTCCTCCTGTCCAGGGTGATTACCTATTTAAGTCTTGTGCCTATTTAAGCCTGATGCCTATTTAAGTCTGATTCTGGGGTCGATCAGCGGTGCGGCCAGATCCGCCAGCAGATTGCCAAGGACGATGGCACAGGCCGAGACCAGCGTCACGCCCATGATGATGGGGATATCGAGCTGTTGGATGGCCTGCCAGGTGAGCTGGCCGATGCCGGGCCAGCCGAACACCGATTCCACCACCACGATGCCGCTCATGAAGATGCCGATATCGATCCCGACCATGGCGATGATGGGCAGGATGGCGTTGGGCACGATATGGACGAAGACGATGCGCAGGCGCGACAGGCCCTTGGCACGCGCGGTGCGGACGAAATCCTGGCGCAGCACCTCGATGACGGAAGAGCGCATCATGCGGGCATACCAGCCACCGCCCAACAGGCCCAGGGTGAGCGCCGGCAGCACGATCTGGCTCAGACTGCCGTAGCCGCCGATCGGAAACCAGCCGAGCCAGACGGCAAAGACATAGAGCAGGGTATAGCCGAGCAGGAATTGCGGGGCCGAGACGAAGACGAAGGCGCCCACCATGACGCTCTGGTCGAGCAGCGTGTTGCGCCGGAAGGCCGCGACGGCGCCGATCGAGAGACCGATCACCAGTTCGCAGACGATCGCCGCCAGCATCAGCCAGAGGGTGGCGGGCAGGCGGGCCCCGACGAGTTCGGAGACCTCGCTCCGCTGCATGAAGGAACGGCCGAGATCGCCGGTCGCGAGCTTGCCGACATAGCGGCCATATTGCTCCCATAGCGGCCGGTCGAGGCCGAGCTGTTCGCGGACCAAGGCCTTCTGCTGGTCGTTGGCCATGCGACCGGCCACCCGGTTGACCGGGTCGCCGGGCAGCGCGAACAGAATGATGAAGGTAATCAGGCTGATGCCGATCAGCGTGAGGAGTGCGTGGAACAGGCGCCGCAGCAGATAGCCCGCCATCAATGCCTCCCCCGCAGCGTGGGATCGAGAATGTCGCGCAGCGCATCGCCGATCAGGTTGAAGGAAAGGGCAAGGAGGCCGATGGCGATGCCCGGGATGAAGACCAGCCAGGGTGCTGCCTCGAAATAGGTCTGGTTCTCGTTGACCATGTTGCCCCAGGAGGGTGTCGGCGGCTGCACGCCGATGCCGAGAAAGCTCAAGGTCGCCTCGAACAATGAGGTGGTGGCGATGCCGAGCGTGCCCCAGACGATGAGGGTGGGGACGAGATGCGGCAGGATATGGCGCAGGATGATGCGCGCACTCGAGGCGCCGACCGACCGCACGGCGACCACATATTCCCGCTCGGCGAGGGAGATCGTCTCGGCATAGACCACGCGGGCGATCTGCACCCAGCTCACCATGGCGATGACCAGAACGACGATCCACAGGCTGGGATCGAAGATGGCGGCGAGCAGAATGGCGAGCAGCAGGGCCGGAAACGCCATCATGAGGTCGGTAAAGCGCATGAGCGCCGACCCGACCCAGCCCCGCAGATAGCCGGCGGTGACGCCGATGACGGTGCCGATCAGGACCGCGATGCCGTTGGCGAGGATTCCGATGATGAGGGTGGCACGGGCGCCGTAGATGAGGCGCGAGAGAAAATCGCGCCCCAGGAGATCGGTCCCGAACCAGAACTGGGCGCTGGGCGGGGCGGCAAAATCGCCCGGCGAGACCGTGGGATCGTAGGGCGCCAGCCATGGCGCCAGGATCGCCGCCGCGGCGAAGATTGCGATGACAATCAGACCAAGCAGCGCCAGCTTGCGCTTCAGGATCGCGCCGATGACCATTTGAATATTCTTGAAGTTGGTTCAGGATTTCGCTGGAACATAGAGCGGTGGCGCCGGGCGATCAAGCTGTCTCGGCGAATGCGCCATGTCGGGCTGGTGCGGGATTGTATCGATACGCTGCGCCCGGTTGCCTGCATCGGGCTGCGTCAGATGGCGTCCGGCTTGCTGCGCAGCACATAGAGGCCGGCGCCGATGATGAGGATGATGCCGGCATAGGTGGCAAGGCTCGGCACCTCGTCCCAGATCCACCAGCCGAGCATGGCCGCAAGGAGGATCGAGACATATTCGAACGGCGCGACCACATTGGCCTGCGTCAGGCGATAGGCCTGGGTGAGGAGGAACGAGCCGCCGGCGCCGACCAGGCCCGTGGAGGCGATGAGCAGCAGGTCGTGCCTATCCGGCATCACCCACGGCCGCAGCAGGAATTGGAGGCTTTCATCGGCAATGCCGGTCGAAAGATCGGCGCCAAGATTGGTGGTGAGCGCGATGAGGCTGGCGCCGGAGAGGAAGATGATGTTCTGGAAGCTTGCCATGACGGCGCCGCTCTCGGTGTCGGCAAGCTTGCGCGCCAGCAGGGCGGAGGCGCCGTAGAAGAGCGCCGACGCCAGCGCCAGGAGTGCCGCCGGATCGAACAGGGCAGCGGCCTCGGCGCCGGGGGCGGCGTCGGCAAAATAGGGGCCGAAGCAGATCACCAGCACGCCCAGGAACCCTATGAGGACGGCTACGAACTGGCTGGGCCGCACGGTTTCACCCAGGAACGGGCCGGAGAGGAGGACGATGAACAAGGGGGCTGCGAAGGACAGGGCCACCACCACGGCCAAAGGCAGGCTCGCCATGGCGAGGTAATAGGTGGTGTAGGAGACAAGCAGCATGGCGGAGCGGATGAGCAGCAGGCCGAGGTGCTGGGAATTCAGCGCGCGCAGGCCACCGCCGCCGAACTGGAGGAGGAGCACCAGCGGCACGCAGGCCACGAGGCAGCGCACGGTCAGCACCTCGGACAGCGGATAGCCGCTGCTCATCAATTTGATGACGACATCCTGCATGGAAAAGATCGAAGCGCCCGCGCAGAGGCACAGAATGCCGGGAATGGGCGAATGCCCCATCGCGCCGGCCTGCTCCGAATGTCCCGATGTCGCCAAAATACACGCTCTGACCCGTGGGGCGGGCGCTTTCGGCGCCGTCCCCGTTACGCCCTAGATCCGGGCGCCAGAGCGCGCAGTCTGCACAGCGGCGCGGGCGGCGGCAATGGCGGAATTGTGCAAGTTTTTGGGGCGCCAGCGATGGCTTACGCCGCGTCTCTTGCGTTCAGCGCCCCTTCATCTTCTTTTCATGCCGCCGCAACAACCGGTCGCGTTCCTCAACCGTCAGCCCGTCGATATCGTCGATCGGCAGTCCTTCCTCCAGAAACACCTCCGCCTTGAAATCCGGCGCCGGACCCAATCCGACAAGACGTCCCGTCAAACCGGGAATATCCTCATAGACATAAGAAATGTCGCGATAGACACCCGGATGATGGCATAGCCAGGCCAGCAGATCGCGGCCGATATGCTGTTTGTAACGGCCGCGATACCGGGCGAGATACCGACCCGTTGCCGGATCATACCAGGCAAAGCGTGTCGTTACCTGCTTGTTGAAGAGGCGTCTGAAAGTCGCCATGAAAGCGGCCGTCTCGGGATCGTCGACATTGTACCAGGTGAAAACGTCCGCGAACTGGGACAGTGAATCGATTTCCCGTGCGGTGCCGAAACTTTCGGGTGGATAAGGCTTATGCGACGTGGTCGACACGGGTTGCCGCAACCACCTGTTAGCATCGGCTTCGACCGAGAGGATCGTTTGTGGCTCGACGGCCGGCACGGTCATGTCGACGAGCCGGCCCTTCTTGCGCCACAGTGCTGGATCATCGTCGTCGTATGTCACGTGAGCGCTGGTGTTGCCGCCGCGCATCCGCATTGCGTCGCCGGAAGCGATCTCTTCCGGCCATGGCGACCGCATCGCCATCCTGATCGCGGGCGCCCGCTGGAACGTGATCTGCTCTTCTCTGAGTGCGGTGAAGCAACTCGCGGCATCGGGAAAGAATTTGGTAATATCCCGCGATGGCTGTGAACCTGCTTGACCCTTCTTGGTTGGATCTAGCCTTCCCGGCACCGCATAAAAATGCGCTGGTGCGAAGAAGAGCAATTCCGGATACGCCTCCTTCAGCCCGTCCAGCGCACGCAGCATATCCAGATGCGACATGACGCAACCGAGATCAAAGCCGCGAACGTGGCAGATTTGCCGGGCGGTCATAGGGGATCTATTCCCTGTTTGGGCAAAACATCTAAGTACCCAGCACCTTTCTCGCATTCGGCAACTATGCTGGCGCAGTCCAGTCTTTGCATGAAATCTTTTAGAATGCGCTGGAATTCGGCTTCATCGTCTGTTTCGGGCTTGGAGAGCATTACGAGTGCGTTCCGCTGACTGAGCGTCATGTTGCTCACTCGATCCGCCCATTTTGACTTGGCCAGCACATAATTCTTCATTAGGGCTTGAGCATTTTCCACACCCCGATTGAAGTTTGCATTCTCGCGATCTGTAGCATTGTAGAGGTCTTTCATATCGACGGAGTTGATATGAAAGATGCAATCCTGACCATTGTAAACTAGCCTGATCGCGATATCGGAGCGCATGCTGCCCTTAACGCCGGTGCGGCGTGGATCCTGCACGGAATTCTCCGTGAACTTCTCAAACCCCGGCCCATCGGCTTTTGGCGTCGCAGGTCCATTGACGACTTCCACCGTATCGGGGTCAACTTCCGGGCAGTCCCGCAGCATCTGCTGTACTTGCTGGCCTACCAGATAGTTGAATCGCTGCACAGCCAAACTGCCATGCGAGCCGGGCCGCCTTTTTTTCACGTCAGCAGCAGTTTTTGGCTGAATGCCGATTTCGGAAAGTTCGATCTTCTGCCCGTCGACGATGATCTCCTTGATCTCGCCGAAGGTTAGTGCGCTCATGAGTTCGCTGATGCGCTGTGTACCGTTCTTGATTTCGGGCAAGGTCGAAGAAGGCGTATCCCGCTTTTGCAGTTCCTCTCGCATGCCTTCGGGGAAATAACCGACCAGACGCGGCGCAATGTATTGTCGTATTTGCTCGATCTCCAAGGCAGTGGGTTCGGCGTTCTTGCGTCCGGTCCACAACGTCGTCGCTTCAGTGACGGTCGCTTCCAGCGCGTTCTCAAACTCTGTATGGGCGACCTCCGGATGCAGCGGTAATTCCTGGTTCCAATCGCGTCCTTTCGCCAGATGCGTTTCATGAACGATATCGAGCGCCTCTTGGGCCGCTGCCAGAGGGCTGCGTGCATGCGACCGAAAAGGCTGCAGTCGAACCGGAACCTCATTGGTGAGCGGATTGTAAGTGTCCTGAGTCCGCAGCCGTTCGTCCAAGGCCATCCAAGGCATGCTCTGCATCTGCTCCGCCTTAAGTGCCAATGCTGGGGCAGCTTTGGTTGTGTCGAGTACTGCCGGCATCGGCGGGTAAGGGCGTTTCTTCGGCGTGTCGAAGTTGAGGACGGGCGGTACCATCGTCAGATCGCCCGGCGAGCCAATCATCGACGCCAATATGTCATTGCTGCCCGCAGAAGCAGCGTTTGTTATTGCTTCACTCTGTGTCGTCGGCTGCCGCGGCGCCGGTGGCAGACCGCTTGCCCCACCGACTGCGCCACGGCGCCCACCGCCCCCAGGTGGGTTCGCCGGCAGCATCTCTACGGGTGGGGCGTCGATAACTGTGGGAATGAAGCGTGGCACTGGGCTCTTCGCAAGAAGGACAGGCGGCATCTCCTTTGCCAATGGGTCATAGGTGCCCAGCCACTTTGCCACCTGCTCCGCTTCGCCGGGATGTGGATGGTCGTCTGGAAGGTCAGCCAAATCCGACCAGGTTGTCTGCTTCTTCGTTCGCAAGGTATCGAGCCATGGACCGATAGAGAGCTTACGATGTTCGGCAACATCTCGCGGCTCGCGCTGCTCAGGGCCAAGGATGCGATACTGGCCGTCCGGCCCCTTGAAATAGGCACTTCCCGCCTTCTCAGACATCGCCTTCAGTAGCGCGTCCATTCTCGGATCTACGGGCTCCGCGGCTTGCCATTTCATCGGGTCAACGAATTGTCGGTAGGCTTGTTTCAGCCACTCCTTTTCATGTTCTGGGGATCGGAACTCGAATGGGCGACCCATGCGATTGCCGCCTCCCTTAGCCACCAATCCGTCGGTTCTTCCCTGCCCCCGAGCTTCATCTGGATACGCCACGGCTTCCTCCATATTATTACGTTTAAAGCGTATCACAAACACGAGAAGTTGTCAATTTGTTCTTTCTTCTCTCGGTTGTAAATTTCGGTTTGCTGAGTCCTTTGAATATCTCGGATCTCTTATCGGGCGCTTCACAGCATCGGTCACTTCCGCTAATATAGTTGACCAATCGATCAAATAAGCCTGCGGCTGCCATCTCGTCGCTGCGGGCGCGAGCTGACATACTCAGCCGCAGGGAGATGAGCCAGGACCCCGAGGGACGTGCTCGCGGACGGAGTGCGCGAAGGGGTCAGACAAGCCAAGGGAGTGCGCGATGTCGTTGCTGATTCGTGGTGGGACAATCGTCAATGCCGAGGGCGAAACCCGGGCCGATGTCTATTGCGAGGGCGGCAAGATAAAGGCCGTCGGCGCGAACCTCGAAGTGCCATCGGGCGCGCGGGTCGTCGACGCGGGCGGTCAGTATGTGATGCCGGGCGGCATCGATCCCCACACGCATATGCAGCTGCCCTTCATGGGCACCGTGGCGTCCGAGGATTTCTTCAGCGGCACCGCGGCGGGACTGGCCGGCGGCACCACCATGATCATCGATTTTGTCATCCCGGCACCGCAGACCTCGCTTCTCTCCGCCTATGACCAATGGCGCGAATGGGCCGAGAAGTCCTGCGCCGATTATTCCTTCCATGTCGCCGTCACCTGGTGGTCCGACAAGGTCCGCGAGGAAATGGGTGTCTTGACGCGCGAGAAGGGCGTCAACTCGTTCAAGCATTTCATGGCCTACAAGAACGCCATCATGGTGCCGGACGAAAATCTGGTGCTGAGCTTTGCGCGCTGCCTGGAGCTGGGCGCCATTCCGACCGTCCATGCCGAGAATGGCGAGCTCGTCTATCATTTGCAGGCGGAGGTCCTGAAGAAGGGCATCACCGGGCCGGAAGGCCATCCGATGTCGCGGCCGCCCGAGGTCGAGGGGGAGGCCGCCAACCGCGCTATCCGTGTGGCGCAGGTGATCGGCAATCCGCTCTACATCGTCCACAATTCCTGCAAGGAAGCGGTCGAGGCGATCACGCGCGCCCGCAATGAAGGCCAGCGCGTCTATGGCGAGGTGCTGGCGGGGCATCTCCTAATCGATGACAGCGTCTATCGCCACCCGGATTTTGCCGTGGCCGCCGCCCATGTGATGAGCCCGCCCTTCCGGCCGAAGGAGAACCAGGAAATCCTGTGGCGCGCCTTGCAGTCCGGCAATCTCCACACGACCGCGACCGACCATTGCTGCTTCTGCGCCGACCAGAAGGCGGCGGGCAAGAACGACTTCACCAAGATCCCCAACGGCACCGGCGGTGTCGAGGACCGCATGTCGGTGCTGTGGCATCATGGGGTCGGCACCGGGCGGTTGACGCCATCGGAATTCGTGCGGGTGACCTCGACGGCCGCGGCGCAGATCTTCAACATCTATCCGCGCAAGGGTGCGGTCAGTGTTGGGGCGGACGCCGATATCGTGGTCTGGGACCCGAAGGCCACGCGCACCATCTCTGTGAAGACCCATCATCAGAAGGTCGATTACAACATCTTCGAAGGCATGTCGGTGACCGGCAATGCGTCGGTGACGATCTCCCAGGGCAAGGTCGTCTATGAGAAGGGCGAGCTGAAGGTCGAGCGGGGTGCCGGCCGCTATATCGACCGCCCGACCTTCCCGGCCATGTTCGACGCGGTCGCCAAGGTCAATGCGCTGCGGGCACCCAAGCCTGTTATGCGCAAACAGGAGAAGGCGGCGGAGTAGCCGTATTCAGCAGAAGACATAATTGGGCAGCGGCCGCGTCTCCAGCGCGGCCGTTTCCCGTTGCGCTGAATTCTCGTTGGCGATGGGCGGATTCCAGGTCGCGGCGAAGGCGAGGAAGCTCCTGGTCTGCCTTGCCGCCCCCTCGGCATAGCTCCGCGCCAGCGGCCGGTCCCAGAAACGGGCGAGCGGTCCGCGGATCTCGACCGTGCTCCTGACCAGCGTGCCGTGCGGGGTCGGGATGAAGCTGTGTTCCGTGCGCAGGCGCGCCAGCGGCAGATAGGCCATGTCGGCGAAGCGATAGGGTTCGACCATGGTTTCGACGCGCAGCTTCACGGCATCGCGGCCGCGCGGTTTCAGGGCGAAAATGCTGCCGGTTTCCGCCGGGCCATCAAGCTCGACGCCATCAATCCCGTCATCCCATTGCGGCCAGGCCGCGACATCGCTGAAGGCGCGGTAAAGCTGTTCCGCCGGCAGATGGCTGTGAGTCTCGTAGGAATAGCGGCGCATGGCATCCTCCTCATATCTGGAGGGGCATCCTAGCCGGGGGGAGTGTCAGATTCTGTCAGCAGCATGGCGGCTGGCCAAAAAAACGGCCCAGAAAATAGCGGCCCAGAGAATTGCGGCCGGACGTTGCCGCCCGGCCGCTCGATGAAGAAGTGTCGCAAGGTTATTGCGGGCGCGGGCCGGTGCCGGTGCAGTTGGTCGGCTGATTGGCGGAAAAATCGCAGGTAACGTCGAGCCCGTTATCCTTGGAGCAGGTTACGCTGTGGCCGCCGACGCCGTTCGACCCGCCGTCGCTGACGGTGCCGCCGATCGTCTGGCAGTTACCGACGAACTGGCCGACATTGAGCTTTGGCTTGGTTTCGATGACGAGCTGGCCGAGCTTCTCCGCGGCAAAGCCAATCTGTGGCGTGAAGCTGGCGAGGGCAGCAATGGCAAGAACGGCACTGGTTTTACGAAACATCGTGGTCATGACATTTCTCCCGAGAGGTGGATCCCTCAAGGCGTCAGCCCAGTCGGCTGTTGCCCGGGTTCCGCGTTCTGGGGAGAAGAATGGGACCGACAAGTCCGCTCGGCCAGTGATCGGCGTCACACGCGTTCCGCCCATCACGCCTTCGTGTGACCTGGCGCGCGCTCACCAGTCGATCGGTACGCCGCGCTGCTTCCAGGCGCTGTCCTCGGAATGGGCGAGGATGCCGATGATGGCGGGGGCCGTGGCGCTGCCCTTGCCGTCGAGGCGGAGCGTGTAGGTGGTTTGGAAGTCGATGATCGGACCACCCGACTTGTTGATGAGCGCCCAGTCGAGATGGGCCTGGCCGAAGGTCGGCGACAAAGGCTGGAAGGCGAACTTTGCGATGCGCGCCTCGGCGAAATCGACCTTGTCGTAGAAGGCGACGAAGCCGGTCATGTCGGCCAGCATCTCCTCCTTGGTGCGGAAGACATAGCCGGTATCCTCGGAGAGGATCTGCACCGGAAAGACGTAATGATCGCAGATGGCCACGGCGTCCTGCGCGGTGAAGGCGCGGGCATAGCCGTCGAAGAAGGCACGGATGTCGCTGGCGGTCATGAAGATGGTGCTCGGTCCCGAAAGTGATTCTGAAGTCTAGCAAGGCGTGCTGTGGAAAGCGTCAATTTTGTAGCGGCGAGGCGCTCGGTCATTCGGCGTCCATAGGATCCGGCGTCGGCAGGGTGGGGATGAGGGCGCC
>NZ_CAMDRA010000076.1 GCF_945906275.1 Dongia mobilis | reverse complement strand
CCTCCTATCTTTTCAACAGCACCATCGCCGGCGTCGACAAGGCCGATGTGATCCTGCTGGTCGGCACCAATCCGCGCTGGGAAGCGCCGGTGCTCAATGCCCGTATCCGCAAACGGCATCTCAAGGGCGGCCTCAAGGTCGCGAGTGTTGGTGCCGTCGGCGACCTCACCTATCCGGTCGAGATGCTGGGCGCCGGGGCCGAGACGCTGAGCCAGATCGCGTCGGGCGGCAACAGCTTTGCCGAGACGCTGAAGAACTCCAAGGCGCCGATGATCATCGTAGGCCAAGGTGTCCTCACCCGACCCGATGGCGCGGCGGTGCTGGGGCTCGCCCGCAACCTCGCCGACAGCTGCAATGTCGTGCGCGAGGGCTGGAATGGTTTCAACGTGCTGCAGACGGCAGCAGCGCGTGTCGGTGGTTTGGAACTTGGCTTCGTGCCGCAGGCCGGTGGCCGCGATATGAACGGCATTCTCGACGGCGCGCAGAAGGGCGAGATCGAGATCGTCTACCTGCTGGCGGCGGACGAGATCGATACCAACCGCCTCGGCTCGGCCTTCGTCATCTATCAGGGTCATCATGGCGATCGCGGCGCGCACCGAGCCGATGTCGTGCTGCCCGGTGCCGCCTATACCGAGAAGGACGGCACCTATATGAACATCGAGGGGCGTGCCCAGCTTGGCCGCCTCGCGATCTTCCCGCCGGGCGATGCCAAGGCGGATTGGAGCATCCTGCGCGCGCTGTCGGAATCCGTCGGCAAGAAGCTCGGCTTTGACACGCTGGAGCAATTGCGCCGCAAGCTCTACCAGGCTTACCCACGCTTCCAGCGGCTGGGGGCGATCGACCCCGCCGCCTGGACCAGCTTCGGCGGCCAGGGCGACGTGGGACGCGATCATTTCCGTCCCGCCATCAGCAACTATTACATGACCGATCCGATCAGCCGCGCCTCGGCGACGATGGCGCAATGCACCGAGCGTTTCGTGCAGCCGGCTGCGGGCGGAAAGACGGGAACCCATGGCTGAGTTCTTTACATCGACCTTCGGTCCCTATCTCGGCACCACGATCTTCACGGTGCTGATGATCCTGTGCATCATCGTGCCGTTGCTGCTGGCCGTGGCCTATCTCACTTTGGCAGAGCGCAAGATCATGGCGGCGATGCAGATCCGCCGCGGCCCGAACGTGGTCGGCCCCTTCGGCCTGCTGCAGCCGATCGCCGACGGTGTGAAGCTGCTGTTCAAGGAAACCATCATCCCGTCGGGTGCCAACCGCGTCGCCTTCGTCGTGGCGCCGATGATCACCTTCATCCTGTCGCTCATCTCCTGGGCGGTCATTCCGTTCGATCACGGGGTGGTGCTGGCGGACCTCAATGTCGGCATCCTTTATCTTTTCGCGATCTCGTCGCTGGGCGTCTATGGCATCGTGCTCGCCGGCTGGGCCTCGAACTCGAAATATCCGTTCCTGGGTGCGCTGCGATCGGCAGCGCAGATGGTGTCCTACGAAGTCTCGATCGGCTTCGTGCTGGTGACCGTGCTGCTGTGCGTGGGCTCGCTCAACCTCAACGACATCGTCAAGGCGCAGGCGACCTGGTGGTTCTGCATTCCGCTGCTGCCGATGTTCGTGGTGTTCTATATTTCAGGGTTGGCCGAAACCAACCGCCCGCCCTTCGATCTGCCGGAAGCGGAATCCGAACTGGTCGCCGGCTATTTCTCGGAATATTCCGCCTTCACCTTCGCGCTCTTCTTCCTCGGCGAATACGCCAATATCTGGATGATGAGCGCCATGACGGCGATCCTGTTTTTAGGCGGCTGGCAGGCGCCGTTCGATTTTGCGCCCTTTACCTGGATCCCCGGCTGGATCTGGTTCGCGGGCAAGGCCAGCTTCATCGCCTTCAGCTTCGTCTGGGTGCGCGCCACTTTCCCGCGCTATCGCTATGACCAGCTCATGCGTCTGGGCTGGAAAGTCTTCCTGCCGCTTTCTCTGGTGATGGTGATCCTGACCGCGGGCGTGCTGCTCGCGACGGACAGCCTGCCGAAGAAGGGCAACATCCTGTCAGCCCCCGCGGTGGATTCCACCGCGCCGGCCAGCAACTGAGGAGCCGCTTCATGTCTATGATCCGCACGGCGAAGTCGTTCCTGCTCTGGGAGCTGGTCTCGGGTATGGCGCTCACCTTCAGCTATCTCTTCAAGGAGAAGGTGACGATCAACTATCCTTACGAAAAGGGGCCGATATCCCCACGCTTCCGCGGCGAGCATGCCTTGCGCCGCTATGCCAATGGCGAAGAGCGCTGCATTGCCTGCAAGCTGTGCGAAGCAATCTGCCCGGCGCAGGCTATTACCATTGAGGCCGAGCCGCGCGATGACGGCAGCCGGCGGACGACACGCTATGACATCGACATGACGAAGTGCATCTATTGCGGCTTCTGCCAGGAAGCCTGCCCGGTGGATGCGATCGTCGAGGGACCGAATTTCGAGTTTGCCACCGAGACCCGCGAGGAGCTGTTCTACAACAAGGACAAGCTGCTGCGGAACGGCGAGCGCTGGGAAGCGGAAATTGCCGGCAATATCGCCGCCGACGCGCCTTATCGATAACCCGCGATAGGGTGGGGGAGAACAACTAGATGATCGTCGAGACCATCGCCTTTTATGTCTTTGCCGCGGTCGCCGTCTTATCGGCGCTGCTGGTGGTCGGCAACCGCAATCCGGTCTATTCGGTGCTGTTCCTGATTCTGACATTCTTCAATGTCGCGGCACTCTTCGTCCTCATCGGCGCCGAGTTCCTGGCGATGATGCTGGTCGTCGTCTATGTCGGTGCCGTGGCCGTCCTGTTCCTGTTCGTCGTCATGATGCTCGACATCAACTTCGTGGAACTGCGCCAGGGGTTCGTGCGCTACCTGCCGGTGGGCGCCGTGGTCGGTGTGATCCTGGCCGCGGAACTGATCTTCGTCATGACCGGGACCGGTCTTGGGACCGCGGCACCGTCGGCACCGACGCCGGCCATCGACCAGGTCACCAATACCGAGGCGCTCGGCAACATCATGTACACCCAGTATTTCTATCTGTTCCAGGTGGCGGGGCTGGTGCTGCTGGTCGCGATGATGGGCGCCATCGTGCTCACCCACCGCGAACGCATCGGCGTGCGCCGCCAGCGCATCGGTGACCAGGTCCTGCGCGACCGCAGCTCGGTCGAACTCACCAAGGTCAAGACCGGACAGGGTGCTTCTGGAGGTGTCAAATGATGGCGATCGGCATCGAGCATTACCTGACGCTGTCGGCGATCCTGTTCACGATCGGCATTTTCGGCATCTTCCTCAACCGGAAGAACGTCATCATCATCCTGATGTCGGTCGAATTGATGCTGCTCTCGGTCAACGTCAATCTGGTGGCGTTCTCGCATTTCCTGGGCGACATGGTGGGGCAGGTCTTCGCCATGCTGGTCCTGACCGTGGCCGCCGCCGAGGCCGCCATCGGCCTCGCCATCCTTGTGGTCTTCTTCCGGACTCGCGGCTCGATCGCCGTCGAGGACGTCAACATGATGAAGGGCTGACATGACTCTCGACGTCGCCATCGTCGCCCTTCCGCTGCTGGGCGCTCTCATCGCCGGGATCGGCAATCGCCGTATCGGCGATCATGCCGCGCAATGGATCACCTCGGGCCTGATGCTGGCCGTGATGGTCATTTCCTGGATCACCTTCTTCGACGTGACCGGCAGTGGTGCGACGCGCACCACGGAACTGTTCACCTGGTTCGAGACCGGCAGCTTCCGCGCCGCCTGGGCCGTGCGCATCGACCAGTTGTCGGCCGTGATGCTGATCGTGGTGACGACCGTCTCTGCCATGGTCCATGTCTATTCGATCGGCTACATGCACCACGACAAATCGGTGCCGCGCTTCATGGCCTATCTGTCGTTCTTCACCTTCTGCATGCTGATGCTGGTGACGGCGGACAATTTCATCCAGATGTTCTTCGGCTGGGAAGGGGTGGGCCTCAGCTCCTACCTGCTCATCGGATTCTGGTATGACCGGCCGACCGCCAATGCCGCCGCCATCAAGGCATTCCTGGTCAACCGGGTCGGCGATTTCGGCTTCGCGCTCGGCATCATGGGCGTGTTCCTGGTCTTCAACACGGTCGAGTTCAAGCCGCTGTTTGACACGATCATTGCCGGCCAGACGCCGCCCACCTTCAATTTCATCGGCTATGAGGTCGACACGCTGACGGCGCTCTGCCTGCTGCTGTTCGTGGGTGCCATGGGCAAGTCGGCGCAGCTGTTCCTGCACACCTGGCTGCCGGACGCGATGGAAGGCCCGACTCCGGTCTCGGCCCTCATCCATGCCGCGACCATGGTGACGGCCGGCGTGTTCATGGTCTGCCGCCTGTCGCCGATGTTCGAGTACGCGCCCTATGCCAAGGAAGTGGTGACGGTGGTCGGTGCCTCAACCGCCTTCTTCGCCGCGACCGTGGGCCTCACGCAGAACGACATCAAGCGGGTCATCGCCTATTCGACCTGCTCGCAGCTCGGCTACATGTTCTTCGCAGCCGGTGTCGGCGCCTATGGCGCCGCCATGTTCCACCTCTTCACCCACGCCTTCTTCAAGGCGCTGCTGTTTCTGTGCGCCGGCTCCGTCATCCATGCGATGTCGGGCGAGCAGGACATGCGCAAGATGGGCGGCATCTACAAGCTCATCCCCACCACCTACACCTTGATGTGGATCGGCAACATCGCGCTCGCCGGTGTCGGCATTCCGGGCGTGTTCGGCTTTGCCGGCTTCTATTCGAAGGACAGCATCCTGGAATCGGCCTTCGCCGCCCATAGCAGTGTCGGCATGTACGCCTTCTGGCTCGGCATCATCGGTGCGGTGATGACGGCGTTCTATTCCTGGCGCCTCATTTACATGACCTTCCACAACAAGCCGCGCGCCTCCCATGACGTGATGCATCACGTCCATGAAAGCCCCTGGGTGATGCTGGCCCCGCTCTTTGTGCTGGCAGCCGGCGCCATCCTCACCGGCTTCGTCTGGCATGAGAGCTTTGTCGGCAGCGAGATGGAGCATTTCTGGGGCCAGGCGATCCATTTCGCCGCCACCAACGAGGTGCCGCATCACGCCCATGACGTGCCGCTCTGGGTGAAGCTGCTGCCCTTGGCGGCCGGCCTCATCGGTATCCTCTTTGCGACCTATGCCTACCTCGTGCAGAAGGGTCTGCCGGCGGCCATCGCCAATGCGCTCAAGCCGCTTTACCTGATGTCCTACAACAAATGGTATTTCGACGAACTTTATGACGCGATCTTCGTCAACCCGGCGAAAGCATTGGGCCGCTTCCTGTGGAAGAAGGGCGACGGGGCCATCGTCGATGGTGCGGTCGACGGCTTTGCCTGGCTGACCGGCTCGTGGTTCGCCAAGCGCGCGAGCGCGCTGCAGTCCGGCTATGTCTATCATTACGCCTTCGTCATGCTGATCGGCATCGTCGCCATGGTCAGCTGGTACATTTTCGCCTTTGGTAAGTGAGAGATTTGATGAGCGGCAGCATGCCCATCCTCAGCCTGACGACCTTCCTGCCGCTTTTGGGGGCGGCGCTCATCCTCATTCTCAAGGGTGACGCGGGGGCGGTCGCGCGCAACGCGCGGTATATCGCGCTGTGGACCTCGCTAATCACCTTCGCCGTATCATTGGTGATCTGGTTCCAGTTCGACCGGTCGGTGGTCGGCTTCCAGTTCGTCGAGAAGATGGAATGGCTGCCGCTGCTCGACATCAACTATCATATGGGCATCGACGGCATCTCGATGACCTTTGTGCTGCTGTCCACGCTCCTGACGCCGATCTGCATCCTGGCCAGCTGGGAATCGATCGAAAAGCGCGTCAAGGAGTACATGATCGCCTTCCTCGGCCTTGAGACGATGATGGTCGGCACATTCTGCGCCCTCGACTTCGTGGCCTTCTATATCTTCTTTGAAGCTGTCCTCATCCCGATGTATCTGATCATCGGCATCTGGGGCGGGCCGCGCCGGGTCTACTCGGCCGTCAAGTTCTTCCTGTATACGCTGACCGGCTCGGTCCTGATGCTGCTGGCGATCCTCGCCATGTACACCATCGCCGGGACGACCGACATTCCGACCCTGATGGGCTACAGCTTCGACCCTGCCATCCAGAACTGGCTGTGGCTGGCACTGTTCGCCTCGTTTGCGGTCAAGGTGCCGATGTGGCCGGTCCATACCTGGTTGCCGGATGCCCATGTCGAAGCGCCGACCGCAGGCTCGGTCATCCTGGCCGGTGTGCTGCTGAAGATGGGTGCCTACGGTTTCCTCCGCTTCTCGATCCCGATGCTGCCTGAGGCCTCGGCCTATTTCACGCCGCTCGTCTATGCCATGAGCGTGGTCGCCGTCATCTACACCTCGCTCATCGCGCTGGCTCAGGAGGACATGAAGAAGCTCATCGCCTATTCGTCAGTGGCGCATATGGGCTTCGTCACCGCCGGCATTTTCTCGATGACCCAGCAGGGTCTCGAAGGTGCGTTGTTCCAGATGCTTTCGCACGGTGTCGTGTCGGGCGCTTTGTTCCTCTGCGTCGGCGTCATCTATGACCGGCTGCACACGCGCGAGATCGCGCGCTATGGCGGCCTCGTGCACCGCATGCCGAAATATGCCGTCGTGTTCATGATCTTCACCATGGCCTCGGTCGGTCTGCCGGGCACCAGCGGCTTCATCGGCGAGTTCCTGGTGATGGTCGGCGTGTTCAAGGACAACACATGGGTCGCGCTGCTGATTGCGACCGGCGTCATCCTCGGTGCGGCCTACATGCTGTGGCTCTATCGCCGCATTATCTTCGGCGAGCTGGTCAAGGAAGATTTGAAGACCATGCTCGATCTTTCGTTGCGCGAGAAGGTGATCTTCGCGCCGCTCCTGCTGCTCGTGTTCTGGATGGGTATCTATCCGATCAGCTTCACCTCGATCTTCGGGCCGACGGTGACTGATTTCATCCAGGATTACGGCCCGCGCATGGAAGCGGTCGCGGGTGATCCCGCTGCGACAACTCAGTAACGCCCAATTAGTAAGGCAGGGGACCGTTTCGCCATGAATTCGTTCATCGATCTCAATCTGGGTCTCGCCCGACCGGAGATCTTCCTTGCCATCGCAGCCCTGGCGCTGCTGGTCATCGGCGTGTCGCTCGGCGACCGTCACACGCGTATCGTCGCCTGGGCCAGCGTCGCGTCGCTGGTGGTGGCGATCGTGCTGGCGATCACCGATTCCGCCGACGGCCTCGCTTTCCATGGCCTCTTCGTGGCCGACGATTTTGCGCGCTTTGCCAAGGTTCTCTCCTTTGGCGCGGCGGCACTCGCCATCATCATGTCGCTGGACTATGCCGAGCGGGAAGGGATGGCACGGTTCGAGTTGCCGCTGCTCATGCTGCTGGCCAGCCTCGGCATGGCGCTGATGATCTCGGCCAACGATCTCATTTCGCTCTATGTCGGCCTGGAACTGCAATCATTGGCACTCTATGTCGTGGCGGCCATCCGGCGCGATACGGTGAAATCGACCGAGGCCGGCCTCAAATATTTCGTTCTCGGCGCCTTGAGCTCCGGCATGCTGCTCTACGGCTCATCGCTGATCTATGGTTTCACCGGGTCGACCAGCTTCTCGGTCCTGGCTGCGTCGCTCAGCGGCGAAGCGTCGCTGGGTCTCATCGTCGGCATTGCGTTCCTGTGCGCCGGCCTTGCCTTCAAGGTTTCGGCGGTGCCGTTCCACATGTGGACACCGGACGTCTATGAAGGTGCGCCCACACCGATCACCGCCTTCTTCGCAGCGGCCCCCAAGGTTGCGGCAATCACGCTCTTCGCCCGGGTCCTGGTCGGTCCCTTCGGCGATTTGGTCGCGCAATGGCAGCAGATCATCATCTTCATTTCCGTGGCTTCGATGATCCTCGGTGCCGTTGCCGCCATCGGCCAGAAGAACATCAAGCGCCTGATGGCCTATTCGTCGATCGGCAATGTCGGTTACGCGTTGGTGGGCCTGGCCAGCGGGACGCAAGAGGGTGTCTCCGGTCTCCTCATCTACATGTCGATCTATGTCGTCATGACGATCGGCGCCTTCGCCGTGATCCTTGCCATGCGTCGGCGCGGCGAAGCGGTCGAGCAGATCAGCGATCTTGCCGGTCTCAGCCGCACCCAGCCGGGCCTTGCCGCAGCACTCGCGATCTTCATGTTCTCGATGGCGGGCATTCCGCCCTTTGCCGGCTTCTTCGGTAAATGGTTCGTGTTCCTGGCGGCGATCCAGGCCGGTCTCAATGTGGTCGCGGTCATCGGTGTGCTGGCCAGCGTGGTGTCGGCCTTTTATTACATCCGCATCATCAAGGTGATGTTCTTCGACGAGCCGGCCGAAGCCTTCGACCGGGTGACGCCGACTTTGCGCCTCGTGCTCATCGGGACGGTGTTCGTGATCAGCTTCGGCTTCATTGCCGGTGCTCCGTTCTTTGATCTCTCGGACAGCGCCGCGAGCGTGCTCTTCGCCGAATGAGCCTGATCTTCCGCGTCGAGACCGTTGCGGAGATCGACAGCACCAATGATGAGCTGAAGCGCCGGGCGCTGGCCGGCGCCGAAGAGGGTCTCGTGCTGCGCGCTGGGCTGCAGACCGCGGGGCGCGGCCGCCGCGGCCGCAACTGGGTGTCCGAACCCGGCAATCTTTATGTCTCGCTGCTGCTGCGGCCGGAAAAATCGGCGGCCGACGCGGCGACTTTGGGCTTCGTGGCGGCGATTGCCCTGGGGCGCCTGTTGCGCGCGATCCTCAAGGTACCGGTGCTACACAAATGGCCCAACGACGTGCTGGTCGATGGCCGCAAGATTTCGGGCATCCTGCTTGAATCGGGCGGTATCACGGGTGGCAAGGTGGACTGGCTGGTGCTGGGCATGGGTGTCAATCTGCGCCATCATCCGGAGGCAAGCCTCTATCCGACCACGGATCTGGTGGCGGCCGGCGGCCCCAGCCTGACAGCGGACCAGGCCCTTGATCTGCTGCTGGCCGAGTTCCAACCGTTCTATGAAACCTGGCTGAGCCAGGGATTTGCGGCCTTGCGGGCAGATTGGCTGGCACATTGCGCCGGTCTCGGCGAAACTGTGCTGGCGCGCCTGGAGAAGGAAGAAGTGTCGGGCCGGTTTGATGATATCGAGGCCGATGGCACGCTGATCGTGGCGCTCTCCGACGGTTCCAGGCGGCGGATCGCCGCCGGTGATATCTTTGTGCCACAACGCTAGAATGCGCCACAGACATCCGGAAAGAAGCTGATGCTGCTCGCGATCAATGCCAACAACACCAATGTGAAATTCTCGGTCTATGACGGTGCCAAATCCGTGGGCGATTGGCGCATCAAGACCGAGGCCGGCCGCACCGCCGACCAGTATGTCGTGTGGCTCAACCAGCTGATGACCATGAAGGGGCTGTCGCTGAAATCGATCGATGCCGCGATCATCGCGACCGTGGTGCCGCAATCGCTGTTCCATCTCAACATGCTGTGCGAAAGTCATCTTGGCACCAAGCCGCTGGTGGTGGGCGATCCCACCGTGAAGCTTGGCATCGAGGTCAAGATGGATATCCCAATGTCGACGGTGGGCGCCGACCGACTGGCGAATGCCGTGGGCGGCCACATGACCTATGACGGCAAGCCGCTGATCGTGGTTGATTTCGGCACGGCGACGACCTTCGACGTCGTCGACCAGGACGGCAACTATATCGGCGGCGCCATCGCGCCCGGCATCGTGCTCAGCGTCGAGATCCTGCACAGTGCCACCGCCATGCTGCCGCGTATCGTGGTCGAGCGGCCCGGCCACGTTATCGGCAAGAGCACGACCGAAGCGATGCAGTCCGGCATCTTCTGGGGCTATGTCGGCCTGGTCGAGGGCATGGTGCGGCGCATCTCGGACGAGTTCGGCGGCCCGCTCGATGTCGTGGCGACCGGTGGCCTCGCTCCGTTGTTCCACGGGCAGACGCCAGTCATCACCTACCTCGATCCTGACATCACCATGCGTGGGCTGGTCGAGATCTATCGCCGTAACAGCCAATGAGCGATCCCTTCAAGCCAGGGCCTGACGAATTGCTGTTCCTGCCTTTGGGCGGGTCCGGCGAAATCGGCATGAACCTCAATCTCTACGGCCATGACGGCAAGTGGCTGATGCTCGATCTCGGCATCTCGTTCGGTGATGACAGCACGCCGGGCATCGACGTCGTCATGCCTAACCCGCAATTCATCACCGAGCGTGCCTCGGACCTGGTCGGCATCGTGCTGACGCACGCCCACGAGGATCATATCGGCGCGGTGCCCTATCTGTGGTCGCGCCTGCGCTGCCCGCTTTATGCAACGCCGTTCACGGCGTCGGTGCTGCGGCGGAAGCTGATCGAGGTGGGGCTCGAGAAGCAGGCGCCGATCACCATCATCCCGATGTCGGGCAGCCGGGATATCGGTCCCTTCAATGTCGAACTGATCACGCTTACCCATTCGATCCCCGAGCCCAATGCGGTCGTGATCCGCACCAAGCATGGCGCGGTGCTGCATACCGGCGATTGGAAGCTGGACCCTGAACCATTGCTGGGGGAACCCACCGACGTCGCCGCCCTGCGGCGCCTCGGCGATGGCGGTGTGCTCGCCATGGTCTGCGATTCAACCAACGTCTTCGTCGACGGCACCTCGGGCTCGGAAGCCGATGTGCGGGCGTCGCTCATGGAGGTGGTGGGCGAACTCAAGAACCGCGTCGCGGTCGGCTGCTTTGCCAGCAACCTCGCGCGTGTCGAAACCATCGCGCGGGTGGCGGAGGCGCATGGCCGTCATTGCGCGCTTATCGGTCGCTCCTTGTGGCGGATGCTGGAATCGGCCCAGGAGAACGGCTATCTCACCGACCTGCCGCGCTTCGTGACGGAACACGATATCGGCTATTTCCCGCGTGAGAACATCCTGATGATCTGTACCGGCAGCCAGGGCGAGCCGCGCTCGGCACTGACACGGATCGCGCGGGGCGAGCATCCGCAGGTCTCGCTGGAAGCCGGCGATGCCGCGATCTTCTCGTCGCGGGTCATTCCGGGGAATGAGAACTCGATCAACCGGCTGCACAATGATTTGACCCGGCGGGGTGTCGAGATCATCACTGACCGGGACGAGGATGTGCATGTGTCCGGGCATCCGGCGCGCGACGAATTGGCCGAGATGTACCACATGGTACGCCCGCGCATTGCGCTGCCGGTCCATGGCGAGTTGCGGCACATCAAGGAGCATGTTGATTTTGCCCGCCAATGCCAGGTGCCGGAGGCGTTGGCGCCGGAAAACGGTACGCTTATCCGCCTCGCGCCGGGACCGGCCGAGATCATCGCCCGCGTGCAGGCAGGGCGCCTGGCGCTCGACGGCAAGGCCCTGGTGCCGGTCGACAGCGAGGCGATCCGGCATCGCCACCGGATGAGCTCTAACGGCGTCATCATGGGGTCACTGGTGGGCGGCCGCAGCGGGACATTGCTGGCGCCGCCGCAGGTGTCGCTCGACGGACTCCTTGATGGCGACGAGGCCATTGCGACCAGCGGCAAGATCGCCCAGGCGATCGAAAGCGCGCTGGGCGAACTCGCCCATACCAAGCGCGGTGATGATGGTGAGGTCGGGGAAGCGGCGCGCCTTGCCGCCCGCCGCTGGTTCCAGAAGAATTACGACAAGAAGCCGATCACCAAGATCCACGTCATCCGCGTGTGAAGGACCGCTTGCCGAACAGATAGAGGATCGGCCCGGCCGGCAGCAGGGCCAGCATTTCGGCGAGCAGGAACGGCATGGCGAGCCAGCCGGCGGCAGCGAGGAATCGCAGGGCCTGTGCCTCGGCGAAACCGACCAGCAGTACCAGCAGGTCGATCGCCACGAGGGCGACCAGCAAGGTGAGGATCGCATATTTGCGCACCTCGACGGCGCCGCGCTGGAAGCCGATGGCAGTCAGCATCAAGGTCGAAATCACGATCACATGGCTGCCGACGAGAAGGGATGTGCGCCCTTCCGTCCAGAGTGTCGCCACGAACGCCATGTTGAAGGGCGATGCTTCAGCGATCATCTGCCAGCCGCCCATCAATGACTCGATCACCGCCCAGATCACGAGGGAGGCCGCCAGCATGACCTGAAAGAACCGTGCCCTGATGCCATAGTGGCGGTTGATCCAGGCCAGCAACACGATCGCCCAGGTGAGGCCAACCGCACTGTCGAGGGCGGAGAGGATCAGCACGAGCGCGAGAGAGAAGCCCCAGATCACCGCCTCAGGCACCGGCGGCTCGGCGCTGGGGTCAGCCGCGAGCACAAAGAGGGGGGCAATGCCAAGGGCAAGCACAGCTGCGGCCAGCAGCATGGTGCCGTTGACAAGGGAACTCGGACCGAGGCCGAGCGAGGGCAGGGTAACGGCGAGGAACAGCGCCATGAGCAGGGCCACGATCGAGGTGGTGCTGTGCTCGCGCAAGGTTCCGCCGATGAGTGTGCCCGCCATGGCAAGGCACCCCACCAGAAAAGGCAGGGCCACGACCAGCAGGATGATGCGGGCATCGCTGGCGCCACCGGGCACTTTCAAGACATCGACCCAGGTACCGAAGGCAGCGCCCATCGCTGGCTGTGCCCTGAAATGGGCGACGGCGATGCCGGCCAGCAGGATGACGGGGATCCATAGCCACAGGAGATCGATGCCGTAGCGGTCGATGCAGGCGACGATGTGGTCAACCAGGGCAATGGCGGTGGCGACGGCGGCAATGCCGATACCGATCCAGCCCAAGGCGGTCAGTGCCGGAAACAGGACCAGGGCCAGGATGATCGCCGGACCGACCAGCAGATCGCGCCGCGCAATGCTGTGGAAGGCGGGCAGGCGGTCGATGATGCTGGCCGGCACCAACAGGGGAAAGGCCAGCGCCAACCAGGCGACCGCGACGGGTGCCGGCAGCGGGTCGAGATCGGGGCGCAGGATGGGCAGGCAGTCGGCGATCATCACGCCGAGGCCCGCCGTCGCCAGACCGATCTGGCGCAGGCGGATCATGGCATTGGTAGCTGGCTCGTCCGAAGGGGGATTTACCATCCCGTTATCTCCAGCTTCCCGGTCCATTTTCAGGCGGACAAATGTACAATAGTTATCCTCACCAGAGCGTTATTCGCCGTCCGGCCACCGAACTGCTAGGATGCAGCTATGCTATCCGTCCCCAACCATCGTCCCAGCACCACCCGCGCCCCATCCATATCCCGAGTCGCGAGGATTAACGCGATGCTGGTCTTTCTTACCTGCTTCGGCGGGTCATTTCCAGCAGCCGCCGACATTGCCGTGACGCGCGCAGACTGCGACCGCCTGGTGAAGCACCAGCCGGCCCCCGGGGTCGAATACCAGCCAGGCGTCGACGTCCATGGCAGGCCCGTGGCACCGGCGGATATCGGTGGCGGCTATCAGATCAAACCGCCTGAAACCATCATCATTCCGATCGAGATCCTCATCCAGGACCGCTTCAACATCCCGACCAATTCCGTGCTCTGGAATGCCAAGGCGCAGGTCGGCGTGGTGACGGTGAAAGGCGATCAGGTCTATTACGAAGGACAGCTTCTGGGCGATTCCGAGGCTGCCGCCCTCGAACAGCTCTGCCGCGAACAAATGCCGGCGGAATAGTCCAACGGGCGCTGGTGGTCGGTTGCCCCTGTGGACAGGAAGGGGGGCATTGCCTAAAGTCCCCCGCCTACCCGATATCCCACTCACAGTTCCTTTTTCAGCAAGGCTCCTCCATGCGTTCCAGCCAGTTCTTCATGCCGACGCTCCGGGAAAATCCCTCGGAAGCCCAGATCGTCTCGCATCGCCTGATGCTCCGTGCCGGCATGGTTCGCCAAGCCAGCGCAGGAATATACTCCTGGTTGCCTATGGGTTTCAAGGTGCTGAAGAACATCGAGCGGATTGTCCGGGAGGAGCAGGACCGGGCCGGCTGCCAGGAAGTGCTGATGCCGACCATCCAGTCGGCCGACCTGTGGCGTGAAAGCGGCCGCTATGACGATTACGGCAAGGAGATGCTGCGCATCACCGACCGCCATGACCGCGAGATGCTCTATGGCCCGACCAATGAGGAACTGATCACCGAGATCTTCCGCAATTCGGCGAAGAGCTACCGCGACGTGCCGCAGATGCTCTATCACATCCAGTGGAAGTTCCGCGACGAAGTGCGCCCCCGTTTCGGTGTCATGCGCGGCCGCGAATTCCTGATGAAGGACGCCTACAGCTTCGACATCGACAAGGCGAGCGCCAAGCGCGCCTACAACAAGATGTTCGTGGCCTATCTGCGCACCTTCGCGCGCATGGGGCTGCAGGCCATTCCGATGGCGGCAGATACCGGACCCATCGGCGGTGATCTCAGCCACGAATTCATCATCCTCGCCGATACCGGCGAGAGCCAGGTGTTCTGCGACCGGAGCTTCATCGAGCGCGACGTGCTCTCCATGGATGTCGACTACAATGCGGATCTCGAACCGATCGTTCAGCAATGGACGACCGACTACGCCGCGACCGACGAAAAGCATGATGCAGCGAAGTTCGGTGCGCTCGCGAAGGACCGGCAGGTCGAGGCGCGCGGCATCGAGGTCGGCCACATCTTCTATTTCGGCACCAAATATTCCGATCCCCTGAAGGCTCAGGTGCAGACCCAGGACGGCCAGACCATCTCGGTGCATATGGGGTCCTATGGAATCGGCGTGTCGCGCCTGGTAGGTGGCATCATCGAAGCCAGCCATGACGATAAGGGCATCATCTGGCCGGAGAGTGTCGCCCCGTTCAAGGTCGGCCTCATCAATCTGAAGGCGGGCGACGCCGCCTCGACCGGCCTTGCCGACGACATCTATGCCAAGCTGCAGAAGGCCGGCGTCGAAGTCCTCTATGACGACCGCGATACCCGTGCCGGCGAGAAGTTTGCCGAGATGGACCTCATCGGCCTGCCCTGGCAGGTGGTGGTCGGGCCGCGCGGTGCCGTCAAAGGCGAGGTCGAGTTCAAGAACCGCAAGACCGGTGCCGTCGAAGCCATGTCTGCCGATGCGGCGCTGAAGAAGCTCGGCGCATGATCTTCTCGGCCTTCGAGCGCCTGGTGGCGATGCGCTATCTGCGTGCGCGCCGCCAGGAAGGTTTTGTCTCGGTCATTGCGCTGTTCTCGCTGCTGGGCATCGGCCTCGGTGTCGCCACGCTGATCGTGGTGATGTCGGTGATGAATGGGTTCCGGGCCGAACTGCTGGACCGCATCCTCGGCTTCAACGCGCATCTCTCGATCAGCGCCAACGGCACGTCGATCTCCGACTATGCCAAGCTGACCGACAAGCTGCGCAGCCTGCCCAGCGTCGCCTCGGCGACACCGATCGTCGAAGGCCAGGTGTTTCTCACCGGGTCCGATGGCGGCGTCGGCGCGGTACTGCGCGGCGTGCGCCTTGAGGATATCAAGCTGAAGGCGCTGATCGCGGACAGCATGGTCGCAGGTACCCTTGACGGTCTGCGCGACCGCGATGGCATCATCATCGGCGAGGCCATGGCGCGTGCGCTGCGCGCCGGCATCGGCACCGAGATCACCGCAATCTCGCCGGATATCAATGTCACCATCGGCGGCGCCATTCCGCGCATGAAGACCTTCACGGTGGTCGGCATCTTCAATGTCGGCATGTACCAGTATGACAACACCATCGCCTTCTCGACCCTGGAAATGGCGCAGATCTATTTCAAGGTGCGGCAGGGGGCGACCAATATCGAAGTGATGGCCAGGAACATCAACGATTTGCCGGAAGCCAAAGGAGAGATCATCGACGCGATCGGCCCCGGCTTTCACATCGGCGACTGGCAGGAAGCCAACAGAGATTTCTTCACGGCGGTCGAGGTCGAACGCAATGTCATGTTCCTGATTCTCACCCTCATCATTGTCGTGGCCGCCTTCAACATCATCAGCGGCCAGATCATGATGGTGAAGGACAAGGCACGTAACATCGCCATCATGCGCACCATGGGTGCGACGCAGGGCATGATCCTGCGCATCTTCCTGCTGTCGGGCGCCAGCATCGGTATCGTCGGCACGGTATTCGGCTGCCTGCTGGGTGTCGCCTTCGCGGCCAACATCGAAACCATCCGGCGCGGCCTCGAAAACATCACCGGCACCAATCTCTTCAGCGAGACGATCTATTTCCTCTCCAAGCTGCCGGCGATCGTCGATCCGATGGAAGTTGTGCTGATCTCGACCATGTCCCTGGTCCTCACCCTGCTGGCATCGGTCTATCCGGCCTGGCGGGCCGCCCGGCTCGATCCGGTGGAGGCCCTCCGTTATGAGTAATGGAGCAATGAGCAAGGGCCACGCCAACAATGGCGACATCGTTCTGGAACTGAAGGGCATCCGCCAGAGCTTTCCGCAGGCGGAAGGTGTCCTCGAAGTCATCCGCAATGCCGACCTCACCTTGCATCGCGGTGAGATGGTGGCGCTGATCGGCCCGTCGGGTTCCGGCAA
>NZ_CAMDRA010000075.1 GCF_945906275.1 Dongia mobilis | reverse complement strand
GGAGGGGTTCTCGGTCGTGGCGCCGACCAGCACGATGGTGCCGTCCTCGACATAGGGCAGGAAGCCATCCTGCTGGGCGCGGTTGAAACGGTGGATCTCGTCAATAAAGAGCAGCGTGCCCTGCCCCATGCGACGCCGCTCGCGCGCAGCCTCAAACACCTTCCGGAGATCGGCTACACCGGAGAAAACGGCAGAAAGCAGTTCGAAATGCAGGCTGACGCCATCGGCCAGCAGTTTGGCGAGCGTGGTCTTGCCGCAGCCCGGCGGCCCCCACAGGATCATCGACGAGACCTGGCTGGCAGCCAGCATGCGCGTGATCGGCCCCTGCGGACCGATCAGATGATCCTGGCCGACGATGTCGCCGAGCTTCTGCGGGCGCATCCGGTCGGCGAGCGGTCGTGGTGCCTGGGATTCGAAGAGACCGCTCACTGCCTGGTTCCGTCCTAATCCAGATCGAAGGTCTTGGTCTTGCCGCCGCGATTGATCGTGATCGCCCAGGGCGCCGTGGTGGTCTCCATGATCGAGACGAGATCAGCCACGGACTCGACCATGCTATCATTGATCTTGGCAATGATGTCGCCGCCTTCGAAGCCAACCCGGTCGGCGATGCTGCCACGCTTGATCTTGGCGATGGCAACGCCGTTCCAGGTACTGATGTTAAGCTCATCTCCGGTCGCTGGCGAGAGGTCGACGACCAGGGCGCCAGCAAGCGGCTGGCGCCCGCTCAGCAGGGTTTCATGGGGTGCTGGCGTGTCCGGCGGGGCTATGAGGCTGACGGAAAGATCAATGGTCTCGTCCTTGCGCTGAACATTGAGGATTGCTTTCTCGCCGACCGGCAGGGTGGCCAGGCGAAAGCGCAATCCTTCCGGATCTTCGACATCGCGCCCATTGACGCCGAGGATGATATCGCCGGGCTTGAGGCCGGCCTGCTCGGCCGGACCATCGGCATAGAGCTGCTGCACGACAACGCCCACGGGTCGCGGCAGGCCGAGGCTCTTGGCGATATCCGCCGTGACGGCCTCGCCGGCCGCACCGATCCAGGGACGGACCAGTTTGCCGCCATTGCCCTCGGCCTTGATCACCGCCGCCACCATGTTGGCCGGGATGGCAAAGCCGATGCCGACCGAGCCCCCGGATTTGGAGAAGATCGCCGTCGGAACACCGATCAGCTTGCCATCGGTGCCGATGAGGGCGCCGCCGGAATTGCCGGGATTGATCGCCGCATCGGTCTGGATGAAGTAGCCGAAATCGCCGATGCCGGTATTGGTGCGGGCCACGCCGGAAACGATCCCGGAGGTCACGGTCTGGCCGACGCCGAACGGGTTGCCGATGGCCAGCACCAGATCGCCAACTTCCAGGTCATCGGAATCACGCAAGGTGAGGACCGGGAGTACCTCGCCCTGGGTATCGACCTTGAGCAGGGCCAGATCGAGCCGCTCCTCCGCGGCAATCACCTTGGCCTCGAACTCGCGCTTGTCATTGAGCACGACGCGGATCTGGTCGGCGCCGTCGATGACATGGTTGTTGGTGACGATAAGACCGTCGGTGCGCACGATGACACCCGAGCCGAGCGATCCCTGGACACGTTCCTTGGGCTGGCCGGACTTGAACTGATCACCGAAAAACTGGCTGAAAAACGGATCATCGAAAAAGGGCGAGGTCTGCCGCGCCTTCACAACCGTGCGGGTATAGATGTTGACCACCGCCGGGGCCGCGGCCTTCACCAGCGGCGCGAAGGTGAGGTCGATCTGGGTCTTCTGCGTCGGCACCGTTTCCTGCGCCGGCGCCGGTAGTGGGGCGAATGCGAGCAACAGGGCTGGCAGCAGGGCAAGGATGGGCTTCATGGCGAGATCCGATATCTTCGTGGGACGGTGTCGCTGATGATCAGATGATAGCAAAAAGGGCGGCCGACAAGGCCGCCCTTCGCATTTCCTGTGGCCGACCAGCCCCCGCTATCAGGCGGTGGCGTCCTCGGAACCGGCATTCTGCTTCGGGCCCGAATCCTGGCCCTTGGCGCTGACATCGCGATCGACGAACTCGATCACGGCCATCGGCGCCATGTCGCCATGACGGAAGCCAGCCTTCAGCACGCGGGTGTAACCGCCGGCACGGGTCTTGTAGCGCGTGGCCAGGACCGTCATGAGCTTTTCAACCAGCGCTTCGTTCTGCAGCTGGGCGATCAACAGGCGACGGTTGGCGAGGCCACCCTTCTTGCCCTTGGTCACCAGGCCTTCGACGATCGGACGCAAATCCTTCGCCTTGGGCAGCGTGGTGGTGATCTGCTCGTGCTTGATCAGCGCCTGAGACAGATTCATGAACAGCGCCTTACGGTGGCTGCTGGTGCGGTTGAGTTTACGGCCGCTCATACCATGACGCATTGTCGTGCTCCTTCAGTCTGGCCTGCGACCTCATGCCGGCGAGTATCTCGGCGGCGGTCGTAGATCCGATGGCATTCCCAGATCCGGCGCAAGAACGCGTCTCAGGCACGGCAGGGGCGGGTCACCATGACCCTAAGCTGGCAACGACCGGCAGCAGTGCCGATCGTTGCCGATTAGAAAATCAATACGGCTCATCGAGACGGCGGGCCAGGTCTTCGATGTTCTCTGGCGGCCAGTTCGGGATTTCCATGCCGAGATGGAGACCCATCTGTGCGAGGACTTCCTTGATTTCGTTCAGCGACTTGCGGCCGAAGTTCGGCGTGCGCAGCATTTCCGCTTCGGTCTTCTGCACGAGATCGCCGATATAGACGATGTTGTCGTTCTTCAGGCAATTGGCAGAGCGGACCGAGAGCTCGAGTTCGTCGACCTTGCGCAGCAGGTTGCGGTTGAACGGCGGTTCGGAGGTGGCGACTTCGGCAACGGCCGCGGTCGGCTCTTCGAAATTGATGAACAGCTGCAGCTGGTCCTGGAGGATGCGCGCGGCAATGGCCAGCGAATCTTCCGGGGTCACGGCGCCGTTGGTCTCGATCGTCAGCGACAGGCGGTCATAATCGGTGACCTGGCCGACGCGGCTGTTGTCGATCTTGTAGGAGACCTTCTTCACCGGCGAGAAGATAGCATCGACCGGGATGAGACCGATCGGCGCGTCTTCGGGACGGTTGTTGGAGGCGGGCACGTAGCCCTTGCCGGATTCGACGGTGAATTCCATGGAGAGGTTGGCGCCCTGATCGAGGGTGCACAGCACCAGATCCGGGTTGAGAACCTCGATGTCATGGCCGACTTCGATCTGGCCGGCCTTCACTTCGCCGGGGCCCTGGGCCTTCAGGCGCATGCGCTTGGGGCCGTCGCCGCCCATACGGAGCGCGATCTGCTTCACGTTGAGGACGATGTCGGTCACGTCTTCGCGGACGCCGGGGATCGAGCTGAACTCATGGAGCACGCCGTCGACATGGATCGCGGTCACCGCAGCACCCTGCAGCGAGGAGAGCAGCACGCGACGCAGCGCGTTGCCGAGCGTCAGGCCGAAGCCGCGCTCAAGCGGTTCCATAACCAAGGTGCCGCCGCGCTTGGCGTCGGTACCGCCGTCGAACTTCTTGTTCGGCTTAATCAACTCGGTCCAGTTTTTCTGAATCACGATCTCTGTCCTTTCATAGCCGGCCGACAACCATTCTGTCGTTGCGGTCCGGAAATCCGATAACAAGTGGCCTTAAAACGCGTGTGGCGGGAAGCATCGCTTCCCGCGCACGTCGCAAGTGGCACCGGCAAAACGCGCCGGAACCGAATTCCGGTCAGACGCGGCGACGCTTCGGCGGGCGGCAGCCATTGTGCGGGATCGGCGTCACGTCGCGGATCGAGGTGATGGTGAAGCCGGCGGCCTGCAAGGCACGCAGCGCGCTTTCACGACCCGAACCCGGGCCCTTCACTTCGACTTCAAGCGTCTTCACGCCATGTTCCATCGCCTTCTTGGAAGCCGAGTCGGCAGCAACCTGGGCGGCGTAGGGGGTCGATTTGCGCGAACCCTTGAAACCGGAGGCGCCGGACGAAGCCCAGGCGACGGTGTTGCCCTGATCATCGGTGATCGTGATCATGGTGTTGTTGAAGCTCGCATTCACATGGGCGATGCCCGACGTGATGTTCTTGCGTTCGCGCTTACGTACGCGGGCGCCGGGTGCGGCTGCTGCTTTCGCCATTTTTTCGTCCGTTCCTTGAACAAGATGCAGCGGCCGATGGGCGGCCGCGGCAAATCAAAATTACTTCGTCGCCTGCTTCTTGCCGGCGATGGCAACGGCCTTGCCCTTGCGGGTGCGGGCGTTGGTATGGGTACGCTGACCATGAACCGGCAGGCCCTTGCGATGACGCAGGCCACGATAGCAGCCGAGATCCATCAGACGCTTAATGTTGATGGCAACCTGGCGGCGCAAATCGCCCTCGACCATGTAATCCTGGTCGATGGTTTCACGGATCTTGCCGACTTCGGCGTCGGTCAGCTGATGCACACGACGTTCGGCCGGAATGCCGACCTTCGTGCAGATCTCGCTGGCCTTCTTCGGACCAATGCCAGTGATATAGGTCAACGCGATGATCACCCGCTTTTGCGTCGGAATGTTCACGCCTGCAATACGCGCCACGTCGGCTCTCCTTAAATCATGCGATAAACGCAAGTCGAAACGCCCGAAAACCCTGGGTTCGCCGGGGGTGTCGAGAAGGCGCGCATTATATGGCGAAATGCCCGCCCGTCAACCTCTGGTCCGCCTTTCGAGCGATTCCAGATTTCCGAGTTAAATCAAAGCATTAGACTTTGATTTTTGTTAACACTTGCTCGATCTGTTCGGTGACTTCATCTAGTTCAGCCATGCCGTCCACCTGATGCAGCAGCCCCTTGCCCTTGTAATAGGGCAGAATCGGGGCGGTCTGCTGGCGATAGGCGACCAGCCTGGCCTTGACCGTTTCGGCATTGTCGTCCTTGCGGCGGGTGAAGTCGGTCCCCCCGCAGGAATCGCACACGCCGGCGACTTTCGGTTTCTGGAAAGTATCATGATAGCCGGCGCCGCATTTGGAGCAGGCATAGCGGCCGGAGATGCGCTCGACCAAAGCTGCCTCATCCACCGCAAGTTCAATGACGCCGTCGATCTTGGCATTGTGCTTGGCCAGCATCGAATCGAGTGCCGTGGCCTGGCCTTCGGTGCGCGGGAAACCATCGAGGACGAAGCCGTCCTTGCAATCCGGCTTCTCGATGCGGGCTTCAATCATGCTGATGACGATGTTGTCGGGCATCAACTGGCCGGCATCCATGACCTGCTTGGCCTGCACACCCAGCGCCGACCCCGACGCAACTTCAGCGCGGAGCATGTCTCCGGTCGAGAGTTGCACCAGATGGTGTCGATCGAACAGACGCTTGGCTTGAGTACCCTTGCCCGCCCCCGGCGGCCCCAGCAGGATCAGTTTCATCCGCGCCGCCCTTTGAGCTTCGATTTCTTCAGCAGGCCTTCATATTGATGCGCCAGCAGATGCGAATGGATCTGCGCCACCGTGTCCATCGTCACCGAGACGACGATGAGGAGGCTGGTGCCGCCGAAATAGAACGGCATGGCATAGTTGGCGATAAGGACTTCCGGCAGCGCGCAGATGACGGCGAGATAGGCAGCACCCACCACGGTCAGCCGCGTCAGCACATAATCGAAATACTCGGCCGTGTTCTTGCCTGGGCGAATGCCCGGCAGGAAACCACCATGCTTCTTCAGATTCTCCGCGGTGTCGTCGGGATTGAAGACGATGGCGGTATAGAAGAAGGCGAAGAACACGATGAGGGCAATGTAGGAAACGATGTAGAGCGGTCGGCCATGGCCGAAATAGGTCATCGCGTCCTGCAGCCAGGTCGGCGTGTCGGCGCCGGTGCCATAGAAGCCGGCGACGGTCAGCGGCAGCAGCAGGATCGAGGAGGCGAAGATCGGCGGAATGACGCCGGACGCATTGAGCTTCATCGGCAGGTGCGAGGATTCGCCGCCGAACATGCGGTTGCCGACCTGTCGCTTGGGATATTGCACGATGAGGCGCCGCTGGGCGCGCTCGAAGAACACGATGCCGGTAATGGCAGCCACCGCGACGACGGCAAAGAGAAGCACGGTCAGGCCCGAGATCGACCCGGCCCAGAGCTGCTCCAGCAACTGGCCGAGCGACGTCGGCAGGCGCGAAACAATGCCGGCAAAGATGATAAGCGAAATGCCGTTGCCGATGCCGCGCGCGGTGATCTGCTCACCCAGCCACATCAGGAACAAGGTGCCGCCGGTGAGCGTCACCACGGTCACGAAAATGAACATGGGACCAGGATCGATGACCGCGCCGCCGGACGGACCGGCCATGCTTTGCAGGCCCTTGGCCATGCCGAAGGATTGCACCACGGCGAGAACCACAGTGCCGTAGCGGGTGAATTGGTTGATCTTCTTGCGGCCTGACTCGCCTTCCTTCTTCCACGCCTCGAGCGTGGGCGAAACGCTGGTCAGGAGTTGCATGATGATCGACGCGGAGATGTACGGCATGATGCCGAGCGCAAACACGGTCATGCGGCTGATCGCACCGCCGGCGAACATGTCGACCATGCCCAGCACGCCGCCCGAATGCTGCGAGAAGATCGCCGCAAAGGCGCTGGAATCGATGCCGGGCAGCGGAATATAGGCGCCGACACGGGCAACGATCAGCGCACCCAGGGTGAACCAGATGCGCGCCTTGAGCTCTTCTGCCTTGGCGAAAGCGCCGAAATTGATATTGGCGGCAAGTTGTTCAGCAGCGGAGGCCATCAGTTACCCTTCGGCGCGTCGGTGCAATATTGACGCTATCGCGTCGGTGCGGTGTTAGAGCAGGTGTTTAGTGATCAGGCCCCCGCATTGCATCGGGGGCCTGATATTTTTGCGGTGCCGTAACTTAAGCTGCGGCGCCTTCGACCTTGGGCTTCTTGGGGGCCTTGACAACAACCGTGCCGCCCGCCTTCTCGACCGCTTCGATCGCCGCCTTGGAGGCGCCGACGACCGTGATGTTGAGCTTGGTCTTCAATTCGCCCTTGGCCAGCAGACGGACACCGTCGCGGACCCGGCCGATGAGGCCGGCAGCCTTCAGCACCTTGCCATTGACCGGCTTGGTGGCATCGAGGCGCTTGGCGTCAATGGCATCCTGCAACGAACCGAGGTTCACCACAGCAAAGTCGAGGCGGAAGATGTTGTTGAAGCCGCGCTTCGGCAGACGCCGATAGAGCGGCATCTGGCCACCTTCGAAACCGTTGATCGAGACGCCCGAGCGCGCGGTCTGGCCCTTGCCACCCTTGCCCGAGGTCTTGCCCTTGGTCGAACCGATACCGCGGCCGACACGGATGCGCTTCTTGCGGGCGCCCGGATTGTCTGAAAGCTCATGCAGCTTCATGGAACTGTTCCTTACTTCGCCGGTTCGATCAGCAGCAGGTGCTGGACCTTGCGCAGCATGCCGCGGACCGACGGTGTATCGTCGACTTCGCGCGTGCGGTTCATCTTGTCGAGACCGAGGGCCTTCAGCGTACCGCGCTGACCGGCCGGACGGCCGATGCTGCTCCCGATCTGGGTGACTTTGACCTTGTCAGCCATGTTCTAAACTCCCTTGCCCGAAGCGCTTATTCGCGCGCTTCGGCGGCGGCGTCCTTGCGGCCAATCACGTCGCTCGCCTTCTTGCCGCGGCGGGCAGCCACGGAACGGGGCGAAGAGCAATGATTGAGCGCATCGAAAGCGGCGCGGATCATGTTGTGCGGGTTGGACGTACCGACCGACTTCGCCACGACGTCATTGACGCCCAAGGCTTCGAAGATGGCACGGACCGGACCGCCGGCGATGATGCCGGTACCGGCATCGGCAGCGCGCAAAACGACGCGGCCGGCACCGTAGTGGCCCGTCACGTCATGGTGCAGCGTGCGGCCTTCGCGCAGTGCCACCCGGATCATGCCGCGCTTGGCATGTTCGGTCGCCTTGCGGATGGCTTCCGGCACTTCGCGTGCCTTGCCGGCGCCATGGCCGACGCGGCCCTTGCCGTCACCGACGACAACGATCGCGGCAAAGCCGAAGCGCTTGCCACCCTTCACCACCTTTGCAACGCGGTTGATGCCGACGAGCTTTTCGATGAGCTCGACTTCGGTCTCCCGGTCGCGGCGCTCGCGGTCGCGGCGCTCGCTCTTTGCTGGTTTGGCCATAGTGTTGAGGTCCCTTCCTTAGAACGCCAGCCCGCCTTCGCGGGCAGCGTCGGCCAGGGCCTTGACCCGACCGTGGTAAATGTAACCGCCGCGATCAAAGACGACTTCCTTGATGCCCTTCGACACAGCGCGTTCGGCAATGAGTTTCCCCACGGCCTTGGCGGCATCGATGTTGGCGCCGGTCTTGAGCTTGCCCTTGAGTTCCTTGTCCACCGTCGACGCGGCGGCAAGCGTATTGCCGTTCACGTCATCGATGATCTGAACATAGATGTGCAGGCCCGAACGGTACACCGACAAACGCGGGCGCCCGATCGACTTCTTCCGGAGCGAGGTCCGGACGCGCGCTCTGCGGCGCTCGAAAAGTTCTTTCGCTTTCGACATGTCCAGCCCTTACTTCTTCTTGCCTTCCTTACGCAGGATGGTCTCGGTCGAGTACTTGATACCCTTGCCCTTGTAGGGCTCGGGAGCACGATAGCTGCGGATCTCCGCGGCTACTTGACCAACCGTCTGCTTGTCGAACCCGGTAATCGAGATCGACGTCGGCTTATCGCATTTCACCGTGATGCCTTCCGGAATCGGATAGCTCACGTCGTGGCTGTAGCCGAGATTGAGTTGCAGGTTCTTGCCCTGGACGGCAGCACGGTAACCGGTGCCGTTGATCTCGAGAACCTTGGTGAAGCCTTTGGAAACGCCTTCGACCATGTTCTTGAGATTGGCGCGGGTCGCGCCCCAGCTCATGCGAGCCTGCTTCGTTTCGGTGATGGGCTTCACCCACACCTTGTCGCCTTCCACCTTCACCTCGACATGGGACGAGATCGGCAGCTTCAACGAGCCGAGCTTGCCCTTCACCGTGGCCAGGCCGCCGGCGAGGTCGACACTGACGCCTTGCGGCAGCGGAACGGGGTTTTTACCTACGCGAGACATGATTTCAGTTCCTCTCGCTTAGAACACGCGGCACAGCACTTCGCCACCCACGTTTTGGGTACGCGCTTCGCTGTCCGAGAGGACGCCACGGGGCGTCGATAAGATGGAAATGCCGAGGCCGTTATAGTAGCGCGGCAGATCGGAGATCTTCGAGTAGACCCGACGACCGGGTTTCGACACGCGGGCGATCTCCTGAATCACGGGTTGACCCTCGTGATACTTGAGCTCGACCGTGATCTCGCCGCCAGGCTTGGTGCCATCGACGCTGAAATTGCGGATATAACCTTCGCGCTTCAGGACTTCGAGCACATTGGCGCGAAGACGTGACGAAGGACTGGTGACTGCCGACATCCGGGCCTTTTGGCCGTTGCGGATGCGCGTCAGGAGATCTCCCAAGGGATCGTTCATCTCTTGCTCCTTACCAGCTTGCCTTGACCATGCCAGGAATCTGGCCGGTCGAAGCGAGCTCGCGCAACGCAATGCGCGACAGCTTGAATTTGCGATAGGTCGCGCGCGGGCGGCCGGAGAGTTCGCAGCGATTGCGGATGCGGACCTTCGACGAGTTGCGCGGCAGTTCGGCGAGCTTCAGGCGCGCCGCAAAGCGCTCTTCCATCGGCAACGCTTCATTGTTGGCAGCAGCCTTCAAGCGCGCACGACGCGCAGCGAACTGCTTCGTCAACTTCTCGCGCTTCTTGTTCTTCTGAACTGAGCTAGTCTTAGCCATGTCTTTTCCTCCGGCCCGGCTTAATTGATGAAGGGCATTTGAAAGCCCTTCAGCAACGCCTTGGCCTCAGCATCGGTCTTGGCGGTTGTGACGATAATGATGTCCATGCCACGCACCGCATCGACCTTGTCGTAGTCGATCTCGGGGAACACCAGCTGCTCCTTCAGGCCGAGGGCGTAGTTGCCACGACCGTCGAAGCTGGTGCCGCTCACGCCACGGAAATCGCGGACGCGCGGCAGGGCGATGGTGATCAGGCGATCCAAGAATTCATACATCTTGGCGCGACGCAGGGTCACCTTGGTGCCGATCGACATGCCTTCGCGCAGCTTGTAGACCGCGATCGACTTGCGGGCCTTGGTCACCACCGGCTTCTGGCCGGCAATGGCGGTGAGCTCGTCAACGGCGACGTTGATCTTCTTGCTGTCGGCGGCGGCTTCGCCAACGCCCATGTTGATGACGATCTTCTCGATCTTCGGGCACTGGTGGAGGTTCTCGTAGGAGAACTCCTTCATCAGGGCCGGACGAACGACTGTTTCGAAATGCTCGTGCAAGCGGGTACGCATCTGTCCTCGCTCCCTCAATCAATCTTTTCGCCGGAACGGCGGGAAACGCGAACTTTCGCGTCGCCGTCGATCCGGTAGCCGATACGCGTCGGCTTCTGCGTCTTCGGGTCGATGTGGGCGATGTTGGAGACGTGAATGGTCGCCTCCTTCTCGATGATCCCGCCCGGCGTCTGCATGGACTGCTTCTGATGATGCTTGGCCATGTTCACGCCGCGCACCTTGACGCGGTTGTTGGCGGGCTGGACCTCGATGATCTCGCCGGTCTTGCCCTTGTCGCGACCGGTGATCACAACCACCTTGTCGCCCTTTTTTACTTTAAGCTTTGTTGCCATTTTCAGCACCTTGCCTCTCGCGCTCACAACACTTCGGGAGCGAGCGAGATGATCTTCATGAACTTCTTGCCACGGAGCTCGCGAGTCACCGGGCCGAAGATGCGGGTGCCGATGGGCTCACCCTGCTTGTTGATCAACACCGCAGCGTTGCGGTCGAAGCGAATAGCGCTGCCATCGGCGCGGCGGATTTCCTTGGCGGTGCGCACGATGACGGCGCGATGGACATCGCCCTTCTTCACCTTGCCGCGCGGAATGGCTTCCTTGATGGACACGACGATGACGTCGCCCACTTCGGCTGTGCGGCGCTTCGAGCCACCCAGCACCTTGATGCACTGCACCCTGCGCGCGCCTGAGTTGTCGGCGACATCCAGGTTCGTCTGCATCTGGATCATGGTTCAGATCCTCTCGTTACAATTACGCTAGTTAACAGTTAAGCCTGGGCGGTGGCAGCGTCGACCACTTCCCAATGCTTGGTCTTCGACAAGGGACGGCATTCGCGGATGAACACCACGTCGCCGACCTTGCACTTGTTTTCAGCGTCGTGCGCAGCATAGCGCTTCGAACGACGGATGATCTTCTTGTAGACCGGGTGCATGACGCGACGCTCGACCAATACGGTGATGGTCTTGTCGGTCTTGTCACTGACCACGGTGCCTTGCAGAACGCGCTTGGGCATTCTCTCTCTCCTGCTTCCCGCTTAGGCCGAGGCCTTCGACTGCGCCTTCTGGCGCAGCGAAGTCTCAATGCGGGCGATGTCACGCCGAACGACGCGCACGCGCGCGGTGTTTTCTAGATGCCCCGACGCGCGCTGAAAGCGCAGGTTGAAGGCCTCTTTCTTCAAGCTAACGAGGTCAGCCTTGAGCTGGTCCTCGGTCTTCAGGCTAACGTCTTTTGCCTTCATGATCGGGTTCCTCGTTTCTTATTCTTCGCCGAGACGGCCGACGAGGCGCGTCTTGATCGGCAACTTCGCGGCGGCGAGGGTGAACGCCTCTTCCGCCAGGTTCCGGTTCACGCCGTCGATCTCGAACATGATGCGACCCGGCTTCACCCGGCACATCCAGAATTCCGGCGTACCCTTGCCCGAGCCCATGCGCACTTCGGCGGGCTTCCGGCTGACCGGCACGTCCGGGAAAACCCGGATCCACACCTTGCCGACACGCTTCATGTGACGCGTGATGGCGCGGCGGGCCGCTTCGATCTGGCGTGCCGTGATACGGCCCGGTTCCATCGCCTTCATGCCGAAAGCGCCGAAATCGAGGGTGTAGCCGCCCTTGGCGTCGCCCTTGATGCGGCCCTTATGGGCCTTACGAAATTTTGTCCGCTTAGGAGAAAGCATCGTCCTATTCCCTATCGCTCTCTAAGGCCCGGGCCTTAGCGAGCCGGCGCCTGATGTTCCATGGACCGCTTGTCCATGGCCATCGGGTCGTGGCCCATGATCTCGCCCTTGAAAACCCAAACCTTGACACCGCAGGTGCCATAGGTGGTCTTCGCCGTACCTTCACCGAAATCGATCTCGGCGCGCAGCGTATGGAGCGGCACGCGACCTTCGCGGTACCATTCCAGGCGCGCGATCTCAGCACCGCCCAGACGGCCGGAGCAGTTGATACGAATGCCCAAGGCACCCAGACGCATTGCCGACTGCACGGCACGCTTCATGGCGCGGCGGAAGGCGACACGGCGCTCGAGCTGCTGCGCGATGTTGTCGGCAATCAGCTTGGCGTCGATTTCCGGCTTGCGGATTTCGATGATGTTGAGGCTCACTTCCGAGCCCGTCATCTTCGACAGTTCGCCGCGCAGCTTCTCGATGTCGGCGCCCTTCTTGCCGATCACCACACCCGGACGAGCCGTGTGAATGGTGACGCGGGCCTTCTTGGCCGGACGTTCGATGACGACGCGGGCGACACCAGCCTGGTTGAGCCGCTCGGTCAGGAACTTCTTAATGCGCAGATCCTCATGGAGGAGCTGGGCATAGTCCTTGTCGGCGAACCAGCGCGAATCCCAGGTGCGGTTGATACCGACGCGCAGCCCGATCGGGTTGACTTTCTGACCCATTACTTTGCCTCCTCGGCTTCGACGCGCTCACGCACGACGACCGTCAGGTTGCTCCAGAGCTTCACGACCTTCACGCCACGACCGCGGGCGCGGGCATGGAAACGCTTGAGGCGGAAGCTGTTGCCGACATAGGCCTCGGCGACGAACAAGCGGTCGACGTCGAGCGAGTGGTTGTTTTCGGCGTTGGCGATCGCCGCCTGCAGCACCTTGCGCACGTCCTGGGCCGCACGCTTCTTGGAGAAGGTGAGGGCCGCCAAGGCCGGCTGCGCGTCGAGGCCGCGGATCATCTGTGCCACGAGGTTGAGCTTGCGCGGCGTCGTCTGCACGACGGACGCCACGGCTTTCGCCTCGGTGTCCTTCAGGACGCGGGCTCTCTTCTGCTTGCTCATCGTTAGGCCCTCTTCGCCTTCTTGTCGGCGGCATGACCGTGGAAGGTCCGGCTCGGCGAGAACTCGCCGAACTTGTGGCCGATCATGTTCTCGGTGACGAGAACCGGCAGGAACTTCTGGCCGTTATAGACGCCAAAGGTGAGGCCGACAAACTGCGGCAGGATGGTGGAGCGACGCGACCAGGTCTTGATCACCTCGTTGCGGCCCGAAGCACGCGACGTCTCTGCCTTCTTCAGCAGATAACCATCGATGAACGGACCTTTCCATACGGAGCGAGCCATTGTTGTCGCCCTCCTTATTTCTTCGCTGCGTGACGGCGGCGCAGGATCTGGCCATCCGTCTTCTTGTTATGACGGGTCTTCTTGCCTTTGGTCGGCTTGCCCCAGGGTGTCACCCAGGCACGGCCACCATTGGTACGACCGCCGTGCGGATGGTCGACCGGGTTCATCACGATACCGCGCGTGGTCGGGCGGTAGCCGAGATGACGTGCCCGACCGGCCTTGCCGATCGAGGTGTTCTGCTGGTCCGGGTTGGAGACCGCACCGATCGTGGCCATGCACTCGGACTTGACCATACGGACTTCGCCAGAGGGCATGCGCAGGAGCGCATTGCCCTGGTCACGACCCACGAGCTGCAGGAAGGTGCCGGCGGAGCGGGCCATCTGCCCACCCTTGCCGGGCTTCAGCTCGACATTGTGGATGATCGTGCCGACCGGGATCGAGCGCAGCGGCATGGCGTTGCCCGGCTTCACGTCGACCTTGTCGCCGGAGACGACCTGGTCGCCGGCCTTCAGGCGCTGCGGCGCGATGATGTAGGCCAGCTCGCCATCGGCATACTTCACCAAGGCGATGAAAGCGGTACGGTTCGGATCATATTCCAAACGCTCGATCGTCCCCACGACGTCGAACTTGCGACGCTGGAAGTCGATCAGACGATAGCGGCGCTTATGGCCACCACCGGTGCGGAAGGCGGTGATGCGACCGCGATTGTTGCGCCCACCGGACTTCTTCAGGCCTTCGGTCAACGCCTTGACCGGATCACCCTTGTGGAGCTCGCTGCGGTCCACGAGGACCAGCTGGCGGCGACCCGCGGAAGTCGGCTTGAATGTCTTCAAAGCCATGGCTTAGATCCCCGTCGTCACATCGATCTTGTGGCCCTCGGCGAGGGTCACGATCGCTTTCTTGAAATCCGGACGCTTGCCCGAACGGCCGCGCCACAGCTTGGTCTTGCCTTCGACACGAATCGTGTTGACGGCATCGACCTTCACCTTGAAGACGCCTTCGACCGCAGCCTTGATCTCCGGCTTGCTGGCGTCGAGCGGCACCTTGAAGGTGACCTGATTATGTTCCGAACCCATGGTCGACTTTTCAGTCACATGGGGACGGAGAATCATCTCCAGCATCGCTGCTTCGGAGAGCTTCACCTTCGGGGTAACCATCTTTCGTGCGCGGCTCATTTCAAGCGCTCCACCAGATGCTGCACGGCGTCCTTGGTAAGAACCAAGGTGTCACGGCGCAGGATGTCGTAAACGTTGGCACCCTGCTGCGGCAGCACATCCACGTTGGGAATGTTGCGCGCGGCGCGGGCGAAACCTTCGGTGACTTCCGGACCTTCGATGAGAAGGACCGACTTCCAGCCGAGGGCTTCGAACTTCTTCACCACGTCCTTGGTCTTGGCATCGGTGCCGACACCGTCGAGGACGATGAGCTTGCCTTCCTTGACCTTGGACGACAGTGCCGTCTTCAGGCCGAGGGCGCGAAACTTCTTCGGCAGGTCATGCTCGTGGCTACGAACGACCGGGCCGAAAATCGTCGCACCACCGCGGAACTGCGGCGAGCGCAGCGAGCCCTGGCGGGCGCGACCCGTGCCCTTCTGGGCATAGGGCTTCTTGGTGGTACCGGAAATGTCGCCGATTTCCTTGGTCTTGTGATTGCCTGAGCGGCGCTTGGCGAGCTGCCAATTGACCACACGGGCGAGGATGTCCTTGCGCACAGGGCGAGCAAAGATGTCGTTGAACGTGGCGTCGTCCAACTCGATCTCGCCTTGCGGCTTGTTGTTGATGTCGATGACTTTGAGCTTCATGATTTCCTCGCTCACTCAGCCGCTTCGGCTTTTGCCTTGAGGGCCGCCGGGAACGGCGCATCCTTCGGCAAAGCGCGCTTCACGGCGTCCTTGATGAGGACATAGGAGCCCTCGTGGCCCGGAACGGCGCCCTTCACCATGACGATGCCGAGTGCCGGATCGGTGCCGACGACCTTCAGGTTCTGCGTGGTGACACGCTCGTCACCCAGATGGCCGGCCATCTTTTTGCCTTTGAAGGTGCGGCCCGGATCCTGACGCTGACCGGTCGAACCAAGGCTGCGGTGCGAGACCGAGACGCCGTGGGTCGCACGCAGACCACCGAAGTTCCAGCGCTTCATACCGCCGGCAAAACCCTTGCCGATGGTGGTGCCGGTGACGTCGACGAACTGACCGGTCACGAAATGATCGGCCGACAGTTCGGCGCCGACTTCGAGCAGCGCATCCTTGTCGACGCGGAATTCCGCGATCTTTTTCTTCGGCTCGACCTTCGCCTTGGCGAAATGGCCGCGCTGGGCCTTCGAGACGTTCTTCACTTTCGCTTTGTCGAGACCGAGCTGCACGGCGTTATAGCCGTTCTGCTCTTCGGTCCGAACCGCGATGACTTGACAACCAGCGACCTTCAACAAGGTCACGGGCACGTGCGCGCCATCTTCGGCGAAGACGCGGGTCATGCCCAGCTTCTGGGCGATGAGGCCGGTTCGCATAGGTGCCCCTCCTCTTAATTCTTCAACTTGATCTCGACGTCCACGCCGGCGGCGAGGTCGAGCTTCATCAGCGCGTCCACCGTCTGCGGGGTCGGATCAACGATATCGAGCAGCCGCTTATGGGTGCGGATCTCGAACTGTTCGCGGCTCTTCTTGTCGACGTGCGGCGAACGGTTAACGGTGAAGCGTTCGATGCGAGTCGGCAGCGGAATCGGTCCGCGTACCTGGGCGCCCGTGCGCTTCGCCGTGCTGACGATCTCGTTGGTCGACTGGTCGAGCACACGATGATCGAACGCCTTCAGGCGGATGCGGATATTCTGGCTTTCCATCTTCTGGATCCTTTGGCCTTTCAGCCTTACTCGACGATCTTGGCGACGACGCCGGCGCCGACGGTGCGACCGCCTTCGCGGATGGCGAAGCGCAGACCTTCATCCATGGCGATCGGGGCGATCAGGTTGACCACCATCGAGATGTTGTCGCCGGGCATCACCATTTCGGTGCCTTCCGGCAACTCCACCGTGCCCGTCACGTCCGTCGTGCGGAAGTAGAACTGCGGGCGATAGTTGGAGAAGAACGG
>NZ_CAMDRA010000074.1 GCF_945906275.1 Dongia mobilis | reverse complement strand
GGCGAGATCTGCATGATGCTGGCGGGCAATTTGTCCGTCTCCGCGCGCAGTTCCTGCAGCAGCGGATCGTCACGAAAGCCGAATTCGAGGATGTAGCTGTAAAGGCGGTCGCTGACCTGGAGTGGTTGCTTGGCCATCTTACGATGGCTCAGGCTGGCCGGTTTGGCAGGCGGACATACTGAACGCCCGATTCCAGAGAGCTTTGCGCCACCGTCTTGCGGCGCGACTGGTCCTGAACGCAGAAAATGTGAGCATAGGGCGTGCCGTCGATGCCATTGAAGATCGACGCCACTTCCCAGGTGATCAGGTTTGTATCGGCTGACCTATACCGGGCGCCGACCGTTACCCGATTGTCTTTTTTTGAACTGAAAAGGCCCATTAATAGCGCTCGTCTTACAGCGATCGTTAACAGGCCGGCCGCTGGCCTATTCGGCCCCCGGCGTTATCTGGGGGACTGACCGGGATCTTGGCGGCTATGACCTTGATTCGGGCGGGAACGTAGCATCTGAACCAGACCCGAACAAGATCGTGTGGCACCAAGTCTGTGACCTTATTTGCCGCTCCTCATGCGTTGCGCAAATACCACGCGTAGTCGAGCTCGGTCACCCGGGCATTAAAGCGGTCATATTCGGCTTGTTTCACCGCGCTGAAGACGTGGTGGAAACGCTCGCCGAGATACTCCTTCATCCGTGCCGAGCGGGTGAAGAGATCGATGGCCGCCTGCCAGTTGGTGGGGATAGTTAGGCCCATTTCCTGGGCCTTGGCATAGCCATTGCCTTCAATCGGCGCACCCGGGTCGAGCTTCTGCTTGAGGCCCCAATGCAACGCCGCCAGCATCGCTGCGACGGCGAGATAGGGGTTGGCATCGGCGCCGCAGATCCGGTGCTCGATATGGCGCGATTTGGCCGGACCGGCCGGCACGCGGAAGCTCACCGTTCTATTATTGATACCCCAGGTGGGGGCGACCGGTGCGTAGGAGTTGGCCCGGAATCGGCGATAGGAATTGGCGTTGGGGGCGAAGATCGCCATCGAGTCGTTGAGCAGCGCCTGCATACCGGCGACAGCCTGGCGCAGGAGCGGCGTCCCGGCCGGGTCGTCGCTGCCGAAGGCATTGCTGCCGTCCGGGTTGGCGAGACTGACATGAAGGTGCATGCCGGACCCTGCGATGTCGCTGTGCGGCTTTGCCATGAAGGTGGCCTCGAAACCATGGCGGACGGCGACGCCCTTAACCAGGCGCTTGTATTTCACCGCCTCGTCGCAGGCCTGGAGCGCGTCGGCCCGGTGACGCAGGCCCAGCTCCAGCTGGCCGGGCGCGTATTCCGAAATGGCGGATTCGAGCGGCAGGCCGATCTTTTCGCCCATGGCATAGATGTCACGGAAGAAGGGCTCGAAATCGTCGAGTTCTCGCAGGCCATAGGCCTGGATGTCCCACGAGCGGTTGCCGGTGACGGCGGAAATCGGCGGCTGCAGCGTGCCGTCGGCGCGGCGTTGCCGGTCAATCGGGTAGAATTCCATCTCGCAGGCGACGACCGGCGTCAGGTTGAATTCCTTGAACCGGTCGATGACGGATTTCAGCACATGGCGCGGGTCGACATCACAGGGGGTGCCATCAAGCTCATAGACCGACAGCATCATCTGCGCGAAATCATCACCCAGCCAGGGCGCCAGGGTGAGGCCGCCCGGCGCCGGCTTGCCCAGCCGATCGGCGTCGCCATCGGCCCAGACCAGGCCGGATTCCTCGACATCCTCGCCGGTGATGTCGAGCGCCAGCATGGTGCCGGGCAGGAAGCGGGCATATTCGAAGATCGGGCGGATGTCCTGGCGCAGCAGATTCTTGCCGCGCGGCACGCCGGATTGGTTCGTGAAGAATATCTGGACGAACTTCACGTCCGGATGGGCAGCGAGGAAGGCATCACATTCGGCGATATTGCTGACAGTCGTGCTCATAAAAACTCCCAAAAATGTAGACGGCGCCAGATCAGGCAGCCAATTCGTCAAGACACTGGCCGATTGTCGCGACCAGCCGATCCACCTGCGCCGGCGTCGTCACAGGACTGACCAGCGTCATGTTGTGGAAGGGTGCGATCAAAAGACCTCGGTTGAGCAGATAAAGGTGGACGGCGAGTTCCACCGGACCATGCATGGCGGCCTGCGCTTCGGTCCCATTGCGCGGCCGCTCTGGCGCGCACACGAACTCGGCGCGCGCACCGACATTGGAGACATGCCAGGGGATGCTGCGCTTTCGGATCTCGCCTTCGATGCCACGGGCAAGTTTCTCGGACAGAGGCAGCATGTGGTCATAGGCCGCTGGCGTCATGACATGTTCGAGATTGGCGCGCATGGCCTTGAACTGCAGGGCGTTGGCCGACAATGTCGTCCCCATGCCGCTATAGCCGGAGCCAGCTTCCTGTTCAGCGACGCGCATGCGGGCGGCGATCTCGGCCGTGCAACCGAAGACAGCCGTCGGCAGGCCACCGGCCACCGGCTTGCCCAGCGTGAGGAAGTCCGGCTTCAGTTTATGCGTGCGCGTATAGCCGCCATAACCGGTCGAAATCGTATGTGTCTCGTCGATTACCAGCAGGGTTTCGGTCTTGCGGCAGAGATCCTGCAATGCGTCGAGGAACCCAGGTTGCGGCAGAACCATGCCGATATTGGTGAGCGCCGGTTCGGTGATGACGCAGGCGACGTCGCGGTCCTTAAGGGCCGCTTCCAATGCCGGCACATCGTTGAACTCGACCACCTTGGTATGCGTGGTGAGATCGTAGACCTGGCCGATGAGGCCTAGCCGATGAATGGGTTTGCCATTCTTCAGGCGCACGAAGGTGTCGTCGACCGCGCCGTGATAGGCGCCGTGAAAGACCAGTACCTTGGTACGCTTGGTGATGGCGCGGCACCAGCGGATGACGAAACGGTTGGCGTCCGTGGCTGTGGTCGTCACCTGCCATTGCGGCAGGCCGAACATCTGCTCAAGCAGCTTGCCCACGGCAATGATGTCTTCCGTCGGCAACATGTAGGTAAGGCCGTGGGATGCCTGCGCGGCAATGGCCTTGGCAACCGGCTCCGGCGAATGACCGAACATCGACCCGGTGTCGCCGAGGCAGAAATCATCATACGTGTGGCCGTCGGCGTCGGTGAGTGTGGCACCCTTGGCATCGGCGACAAAGAGAGGGAAAGGAGTCGACCAATCCAGCATCCAATGATGCGGTACACCCTTGATCCAGTTGGCGCGGGCGGCCTCGCCCAGCTGCTGCGAAATCGGGTTGGATTGGATGTAGCGGTCGGTTTCTCGCTTTGTCATCGCCTCGACTTGCGCCTTCGGCAAGCCGGCTTCCGATAATTCCATGATGCGTGCACTCTGTCCTTCTGCTGCGCCTGTAACGGGCCAAAGAGGCGCCATTGATAGCGACTAGCCCGGGGGCTTAGCAAGAGGCGGACCTAAGTCCTTGAGGCGTAACGGGCTGTCAGGCCAGCCCGAAGGCGGCCGGGCTCACAACCAGCCGCGTTTGCGGAAATACCAGAAGGGCAGAACGGCCGAAAGCGCCATCAGGCCAATGGCTACGAGATAGCCATAATCCCAGGACAGTTCCGGCATATGCTCGAAATTCATGCCGTAGATACTGGCGATCAGCGTCGGTGGCAGGAAGGCTACCGCCGCCACGGTAAATATCTTGATTATGGCATTCTGCTCGATGTTGATCAGACCCTATGTGGCATCAAGCAGGAAGTTGATCTTGCCGGCGAGGAAAGTTGCGTGATCGGCGATCGAGGCGATGTCGCGGGACAGCGTCTTGATGCGCGTCTTGGCATCCTTCTTCAGATTGTTCTGCGCGTTGAGAAACAGCACGACGCGGCTCAAGCCCAGCAGGCTGTCGCGTGCCTTGGTGGCAAGATCGCCGTTGCGGCCAATGCGTCGCAACACGTCCTGGAGGCTGCTGCTCTTTTGCACGTTGCGCCCCTTGCTGCGCGACCCCAAGCCCGTGGTGTTGGTCTGCTTGGAAAAGATATCGCGTGAGACCTGCTCCATGTCGGCTGCCGCCAGTTCCAGGATATCGGCGAGGCGGTCGGCGATGCCTTCTAGCAGGCCAAGCAGGATCGGCTGCGCGCCGGTGGCGATATTGGGATGTCGCAGTGCGCGCCGCGCATAAACCGCGAAGGGGAGGGGGTCGACGAAGCGCATGGTGATGAGGACGGTTGGGGTCAGGATGAAGGTGACGGCGCCGCTCTCGGGGTGCTCGGTTGCGGCCTTGTGCAGGACCGGGACCGTCATCACCAGGCCGCCCTCTTCGCTATAGAGCCGGCTACTGGCCTCGATCTCGTGCATCTCTTCGCGCGTCGGCACTTCAACAGCAAAGGCGGTTTCGATCGCCTGGATTTCGGTTGGTGTCGGCTCCAGGAGGTCGACCCAGACGGCGTTGCGGGGCATTGTCTCGGCAGCGTGGTCGGCTGCATCCTGGAGGCGGCTCGGCAGTATCTCGGCCGCGGTTAGATCGGCCACGACGGGGCGCGTCGCGAGCCCGCTCACGACAATCTTGGTGAGGATATCCTGCTGATGAACATAGGCGGTGATCATGCCGGCCTCCGAGGGTAAACGAATGATGACGTTTGACCCGAAGGCATCGGCAAGATCAGGCGTGGGTGCCTAGCGAGCGCCTGTGCTTGCGGATGAGCCCGGGTCCGTGATGGTCCGTACCGCGCAATCTGAGCGAGTACTGGGAGGCTCCGCGGTGGTGGATTGTGCTCGGTTCATGTGACAGTTCCTGACATTGGCCAAGTGCCGATGAGCGCCCGCCGATCAGTCGTTTGGTAGGACCGGTGCGCCAGACTGTCAATTGAAAAGGTGCCGCGCTAGTGTCGCGTGGCGCGGCGAGCAGGGGAAACGGGAATGACGATATTGACCGGCCAGGTGGCCCTGGTAACCGGGGCAGGCAGCCCCGATGGGATCGGCTTCGCCATTGCCAAGGTCCTGGCGGCGGCAGGAGCGCGGGTCGCGATAACGTCCACCACCAATCGCATCAAATCCAGATTGAAGGATATGGGCGAGGTGGGCCAGCATCTGGCGCTCGTCGCCGACCTCACTGATGCCGATGCGGTCGCGCAACTGGTGAAGGATGTGAATGCCGGGCTCGGCAGGATCGACATCCTCGTCAACAATGCCGGCATGATCCAGACCGGCAAGCACGAACGTGCGCGGTTGTTTCATGAGATCGCCGCCGAAGACTGGCTGCGGGCCATGGATATCAACCTCAACACCTGCTTTCATGTCAGCCGCGCCGTGCTGCCGCAGATGCTGCGGCGGAAATATGGCCGCATCGTCAACATCGCCTCGGTCACCGGGCCGCTGGTGACCAACCCGCGCAGCGCTGGCTACTCCGCCGCCAAGGCCGCCATGGTTGGCCTCACGCGGGCGTTGGCGATCGAGGTCGCCGACAAGGGCATCACGGTGAATGCCGTGGCGCCCGGCTGGATCGAGACAGGTTCGTCCTCAAAATCCGAAATTGTCGCCGGCAAACATACGCCCGCGAAACGTCCCGGGCGGCCCGACGAGGTTGCGGCCGTGGCGGCGTTTCTTGCCAGCCGGGAAGCATCCTATGTCACGGGGCAGATGCTGGTGGTCGATGGCGGCAACTCGATCCAGGAGTACAAAGGCCCAAGTGGCAAGGGTCGGATGTACTGATCGGGAACTGTTCAGCCAGCGGCCAGTTCCACCCGCACATTTCGTTCAAGATAGGTGTTGAGCGCGATATAGGAGCGCGTCTCCTTCACTCCGGGAATGTCATAGATGGCCTTCAGCAATTGCTCCAAGCCACGGGTGCCTTCGCAACGGACCTTCAGGATCATGCAGGTGTCGCCGGCCACGGCATGGATTTCTTCGACCCTTGGGTCGGCCTCGAGGGCCATCATTTCCGGCGTCTTGCCCCAACCCTCGGTCATCACATGGACGAAGGCCATAAGCGGCCGGCCGATCGCCTCGCCGTCGATGGCTATGGTGGTCTGTTTGATGATGCCCTGCGCCTTCAATTTCTTGACCCGCTCGAAGACCGACGGGGCGGAGAGTCCCAGCTTCTCGCCCAGGTCGCGATAGGCGATGGTGGCGTCGTCGGCGAGCAGGCCTAACAATTTTCGGTCGGTGGCGTCCATGCGGTCAGCTTTTCGAATGGAATTATGGCAAAAAATTTGCCCATTGCGAACATTTATTTAACACAGTATGGGGTGATGGAAAACTGTAAAAACAGGGTTAGTCAAATGTCCAGCACAAGCCTGAATAGATCGGCCAAGCCCGCCAGCGGCAGCCTGTTGATCCTGATGTGCGGCATCGCCGCGGTCGGCATCCAGGCGCTGATGCTCTCGCCCCTGCTGCCGGATATTGCCGCTGCCTTGCGGGCTTCGCCGCGGGAAATCGGCTTTGCAACCGGGGCCTATGGCGTGGGCGTCGCTCTGGCCGCGTTGTTGGCAGCCCCCCGGCTCGGTCAATGGCGCAAGGCACTGGCGATCCAGCTCGCTTTTGCCGTGATGGCGCTCGGCCTGGTACTTTGCGGCCTCGCCTGGGATTGGCGTGTCCTGGTGGCAGGGCAGTTCGTGACCGGGCTCTCGGCCGGGATCATCCTGCCGGCGACCTATGGCCTTGCCGCCGAACTGTCGCCGCCAGAGATGCGGTCCCGCGCCATCGGCAAGGTGATCTTCGGCTGGTCCGTTGCCATGGTCGGCGGCATTCCGCTCGCTGCCTTCCTGGCCGACCTCCTCGATTGGCGCAGCACATTCGGCCTCATTTCCGCGGTCAGCATGCTGATGGTGGCGGTTGTCGGCCTCGTCCCGCGCGGCAGCGGCACGATCGCGTCGGAGCGCATTTCCTATATGCGGGTGTTTGACGTACCAGGGATGAAGCTCTGCCTGCTGGCGACCTTCGCCTACATGATCGGCTTCTATCAGACCTATACTTTCATCGGCGATCACGTGCGCAACCTTCATCAGGCCGGCGCCTGGCTGGGCGGCGTGGTCGCCTGTTCCTATGGTGTTGGCTTCGGCGCTGCCATCCTGTGCAATTCCTGGCTGGACCGGCTGGGTCCGGTCCGGGTCATGGCGCTGGCGCTGTTCGCGGTCGGCCTCAATTACGTCATCCTGCCATTTGCCATGCTGACGATCTGGTCGGTGTTCCTGTTCCCCTTCGTCTGGGGCCTCGCCAACCATGTCTGCATGAACGTGCTGGTCTCCTTTATCAGCACTGCGCCGCCGGCGGCGCGCAGCACCGCGATGGGGCTCTTCTCGTTCATCACCTATGTCGCAGTGGGTCTCGGCGGTGCCATATTCGGCACCGTCTATACGGTCGCCGGCTTCAGCGCCGTCTCCTTCGCCGCCACGGCCACCCTGTGGTTCGCCGCTTTACTGGTGGCCCTGCTGCTCAAGCGCCAGGCGTCGGGTTCCGCATCAGTCCAGCCCATCGACAACAATGAACTGGCAGCGCGTTGATTTGAGACGATAGGGCAGAATGCGCTGGTATTCCGGCGAGTTGTACCAATCCTCGGCCACCTGGCGGCTGGGAAACTCCAGCATGGCAATTCGTTCGAACGGCATGTCGCCTTCCAAGGCGGTGAATTTGCCGCCGCGGACGAGGAATTTGCCCCCAAAGGCATTGATCGTCGGCATGACCTGCGACCGATAGATCTCGAACTGCGCCGGGTCGTCGATATGTTCGTAGACGATACAATAAGCGGGCATCTGTCCTTCTCCGTCATGTTTCTGCCATCATAGCTAATATGTGACGACGCGGCCGTAGAGTGAACCATTTCACTCGGCGGCCATTGATTGTCAGATAGGTGTGGCAGCGACGTGTCCCCCGGGATTCTAGGCCACGGATCGTTGGAAAATTCCAGTCATGATGGCGGTGCCGGATGGGGAGGCAGCTATCAAGACAGCGGACTTTGATGCCAGGGATTGAATCGCTGATGGCAGCGCGCGCTGCAGCGCGTCCAATGTGCTTGGAGGACTGGTCGTGACCGATCTTTCAATTCACCGGTCCATTCCTGCGAACCGCCACGCCATGTTCATACCAGCCCTTGCTGGCGTTCACGATCCTGACGACAGACAACATGACAGGGACTTCGATCAGTACGCCGACTACCGTTGCCAGGGCAGCGCCGGAGTGGAATCCGAACAGGCTGATGGCAGCAGCGACAGCGAGTTCGAAGAAGTTGCTGGCGCCGATCAGGGCGGAGGGGGCTGCCACGCAATGTGCCTCGCCGCTCCAGCGATTGAGCAGATAGGCGAGGCCTGAATTGAAATAGACCTGGATCAGGATCGGCACGGCAAGCAGCGCGATGATCGCTGGCTGGGCGATAATCTGCTCGCCCTGGAAGCCGAACAACAGAACCAGGGTCGCCAGCAGGGCAATCAGGGAGAGCGGCTGGAGGATACCCAGCATGCGCCGGAGCGATGATTGCCCGCCGGAACCAAGAAGGCTGCGGCGCAAGATCTGGGCGATCGCCACCGGGATGACGATATAGAGCGCCACCGACAGGAAGAGCGTATCCCACGGCACCGAGATCGCCGACAGGCCAAGGAGCAGTCCCACGATCGGCGCAAAGGCAAAGATCATGATCGTGTCGTTGAGCGCTACCTGGCTCAAGGTAAAGTTTGGCTCGCCGTTGGAGAGATTGCTCCAGACGAAGACCATGGCGGTGCAGGGTGCCGCCGCCAGCAGGACGAGCCCCGCGATATAGCTGTCGATCTGGTCGGCCGGGAGATAGGGACGGAATAGCCAGCCGATGAACAGCCAGCCAAGCGCCGCCATTGAGAAGGGTTTCACCGCCCAATTGATGAAGAGGGTGACGCCGATGCCACGCCAATGCTCGCGCACACGGCCCAGGGCGGCGAAGTCGACCTTGATCAGCATCGGGATGATCATCAGCCAGATGAGAACGGCCACCGGGATGTTCACCTTTGAAATCTCGGCTGCACCGATGGCCTGAAAGAAGGCGGGAAAGAAATGTCCCAAGGCGATTCCGATGAAAATACACAAGGCAACCCAGATGGTCAGGTAGCGTTCGAACAAGTTCACGATGAGGTTTCCTGGTCGCTGGGCGGGGTCAAGGGCAGCAGGGGGCGAGTGCAGCTTCAAGCAGTTTGTTGCAGGCCGAGGATTTGCCATTGCAGCAATCCTTGACCAGGAATTCGAGGAGGCCTTTGATGCCGTCGAGCTCGGCTGCGTAATAGACCGTGCGGCCTTCGCGCTCTGATCGCGTCAAGCCGGCGCGCGTCAGAATAGCGAGGTGGTTGGACATGGTGCTGGCCGGCACGCCGAATTGTTCTGCGAGATCCCCTGCCGGTACGCCAGCGGGGAGAGACTGCATCAGATGCCGGAACACACCAAGGCGCGTTTCCTGGGCGAGGGCGGAGAGGGCGGTTATCGCTTGCTTTGATTTCATATTTCGATAATTATTGAAGTGAAGACTGCTTGTCAAGGCAGCGCCATTGAAAGTCTCGTGACGATGGTCGTCGTCGCAATGGACCCGGCTGGGAGGCCAGATCTGTGCCAAACGAATGCTCGGAGCGAATGCTGCCGCACCGGTCGGTTGTCGTGAAGCGTGGGGATGATCCGCGGCCGAGCGTTATGGATATGAACCGCCGGACCCTCATCGCGACGATCGGCGGGGCCGTCCTTGCCGCATTCAGTCCGTTCACCGGCCGCGCGGCTGGACAATCCGCGTTCAGTTTTGGCCTGACGCCGGTCTTTCTCGATTCCGACATCGAACTGCTGAACGAGCTCCAAAGCTATTTGTCCGACGCCATGGGGCTGCCGGTGACCCTGGTGAAGCGCCGTACCTATCAGGAAATCACGGCTCTTCTGCTGTCCGGCGAACTGGATGCCGCCTGGATCTGTGGATTTCCTTTCGTCCAACACGCAGACAAGCTCGCGCTCGTTGCCGTCCCGCTCTATCGCCAGCAGCCGCTCTATCAATCCTACATCATTGTCCCGGCGGACCGCGCGATCGCGGGTTGGGAGGAACTGAAAGGCGATATCCACGCCTTTTCCGATCCGGACTCCAATTCCGGCTATCTCGTTACGGCAGCTCTGCTCGCAGAGCACAATCAGAGCCCTGCAAAGTTCTTTGCCAAGACCTTCTTCACATACGGTCACCGCAATGTCATTCGCGCGGTGGCATCGGGACTTGCTCATAGCGGGAGCGTTGACGGCTACGTCTGGGATGTCATGAGTGTCCGCGAGCCGGATCTGGTCTCCAGAACGAAAGTGTTGCGTCACTCCGAGTTGCTGGGCTTCCCGCCGATCGCCTGCCTGCGCAGTCGACATGACAGTGAGGAAATTGGTCGCTTGACTGATGCGCTGGTGTCGATTGCGGGCAATCCGCATGGCGTCAAGATCCTGACCATGCTCCAGCTTGATGGATTTGCCGTCGAGCCGGAGTCGACATTCTCCGGGATCGCAGCCAATTATGCGCTCGTCCAGCTCAAAGGTGGGTGATGGCCGGGCTGTGGCGCATGACGTCCAATTGGCCACTGGCGCTGAAGGTGCCGATGCTGGTGGCCGGATTGACGGTCATCGTTGCGATTGCCATCTCCCAGGTCGTCTTGTCGCGCCTGGCACGCGAGCAGGAAGCCTCGCTTCGCAGTATCACCTCCGCCTTCATGGATGGTGTCTCGACGGCGGTGACGCCAGGACTACAGCGTCAGGATGTCTGGGAAACCTTCGATAGCCTGGATCGGGCGCGTCGCCAGTATGGTGCCGTCAACGCCCTCTTTGTCGTTGTGTTGCAACCCAATGGTCAGGTGCTGGCCGCCTCGGAGCCGGAGCGGTTTCCGGTGACATCCCCTTTGCCGCCCCATCTGGCTGGCCTGCTTGGGCAGGAAGGCAATCTTGTCCTGGACGAAGAGAAGGGCCGGGCCTGGCTGGTGCGCCGGATCGAGCAAGAGAGTTTCCAGATCGGCACCGTTCTCGCCGAGATCGATATCAGCGACATTCTGGCTGTGCGGCGTGAGGTGCTTTGGACCCTGATTCTGGTGAATGGCGGCCTCACGGCCGTCCTGGGGCTCGCTGGTTATCTCCTGGTGCGTCGCATGGTGCGGCCACTCTCGCTCATTCAGCAGCATCTAACGGCGGCGGGATCCGGTCGACCTGAATTGATCGACGAAGATCAGATCCGCCATGCGGCGCCGGAGTATGGCGATTTATATCGTCGCTTCAATGCCATGATCCGTGGCCAGGCTGAACGGGAGGCCTTGGCCGCTGAACTTGCGAACCAGGAAAAGCTGGCGATGCTCGGACGCTTGGCATCCGGCATGGCCCATGAAGTGAACAATCCCCTTGGCGGCCTCATGAATGCGGTCGACACGCTGGAGGTCCATGGCGACAGGGAAAGCGTGCGCCGCCGGACAATCGATCTGCTGCGGCGTGGCCTCGCGGGCATTCAGAACGTCGTGCGGGCGGCTCTTGTCACCTATAAGTCGGCGCCTGGCCCGAAGCGGCTCACGCGGGCCGACCTCGAGGATCTCCCCTTCCTGATCCAGCATGAGACTGGCGCCAAACAACTCAATCTCGACTGGCAGAATGAGCTTGCTGAGGATGTTGAAGTCGACGCCTCGGCCGTTCGGCAGATTGTCTTGAATCTCCTGCTCAACGCCTGTGCTGCGTCGCCGGAGCGGAGCATGATTACTTTCAGGGCCACAGCCACCTCCTCAACCCTTGATATCTCGGTCGCGGATGAAGGGCCGGGTTTACCGGAACTGGCCTACCAGGCCGTCGCTGCTGGGGCAGCTGGCGCCGGGGCGCCGCTCGGACAAGGTCTGGGCCTCTGGACGACATCGAGGCTTGCTGCCAGACTGAATGCAACAATGAGCCTGCAATCGGGCCCCAGCCAAGGTGCGACAATCCGATTGGTCGCACCGCTAGGTGAAGAGCGGGAGGAATACGATGTCGGTGCCGCAGCGCGCGCGGATCGGGCTGGTTGAAGACGATCCGATCATGGGCGAGTCGATCGCCCATAGATTGGACCTTGAGGGATACGATGTCGCCTGGTGGCGATCCGGTCAGGCAGCCCTGACCGGGTTGAAGTCGAAATCGCCGGACCTGCTGGTCTGTGATATCCGCCTGCCGGACATGAATGGTGAATCCCTGTTCAACAAGCTGATGCTGAACAATGCCGGCCTGCCAATCCTGTTCATCACGGGATTTGCCCAGGTAGAGCAGGCGGTCCGCCTGATGCGCGCCGGTGCGGCCGACTATGTGGCCAAGCCTTTCGCCATGCCGGACTTCCTCGCCAAGGTTACAGACCTTCTGAAGCGCCCCGGTACGCCGCAGCATGTGCTCGGCTACTCACCCGCCATGGCGCGGGTGGAGGAGACGTTGCAACGCATTGCCGATATCGACGCCACCGTTCTGCTCACCGGAGAGAGCGGTGCTGGAAAGGAAGTCGCAGCCAGATTCCTGCACGCAGAATCCAACCGTCACAAGCATCCGTTTATGGCGGTGAATTGCGCGGCAATTCCAGCCGACTTGCTGGAAAGCGAGCTTTTCGGCCACGAACGAGGCGCCTTCACGGGTGCGACGGCGAGACATCCCGGCTATGTCGAGCGCGCGGCCGGCGGCATCCTGTTCCTTGACGAAATCGGCGAACTGCCGCTGCCCCTTCAGGCAAAGCTGCTGCGGCTGATAGAGACGCGCCGATTTCAACGGGTTGGTGGCGAGGCAGAGCTGAAATGTGATGCGCGCATCGTCTGCGCCAGCAATGTCGATCTGGTTACAGCGGCGAAGGTCGGCAAGTTCCGCCCGGACCTGCTCTTCCGCATTCGGGTCATCGAAGTCCATATCCCGCCGCTGCGCGAGCGGCGCGAAGACATAGCGCCGCTCCTGGAGCTGTTCCGACAGCAATTCTCGGCGAGTTTCGGGCGACATATCGCCGGATTCCAGGCCGATGTTGACGAGGCCGCGCTGCTCCATGATTGGCCTGGCAATGTCCGCGAACTGCGCAATCGGGTCGAGCGCGCCGTGGCGCTCGCCGATGGTGCCTGGATCGGTCAGGATCTTCTCTTTCCGGACCTGCATCCGGAGAGCATCGGACCAGCTTCCTTTCTACCACTCGCCAGCATGCGAGAACAGGTTGAACGCCAGCACATCCGCTCGGCCCTGGAAAAGACCGACGGGCGGATCGAAGACGCTGCAAAGCTCCTTGGCGTGTCCCGCTCCACGCTCTTCGACAAGATGCGCCGCCTGAAACTGGATCACTGAGCACTTTGGTCAGGTAATCCGGAACATCGGACGTCAAATCCGGAACAGTCCGGAATTCCGGACTGTGCTGCTTCGCAACATCTAAAAGCCCAATGAAACGCGCATGATTTCCGCGCTGCACCGTGGCATGCCTTCTGCTCTCCCCTGGGCAACAAGAATTCAAAACTCTGGGGAGACGGCCAATGGCAAAAAGATGTGAAAAGCTCGTCGACATCGGTCGGCGTCAGTTTCTGCGCGGCACCGGCATTGCTGCAGCGGCAGGCGTCGCAACGGTGGTGACGGCAGCACCGAGCCAAGCCAAGGCGCCACTGGCGCGCGTGGACTATCCGGTCAACAAGCTGGCCAACATCAAGGACCTCAACGTCAACGAGCCATTCGATATCGCGTACCCGGATGCGGATGCGCCAGGTGTAGTGCTCAAGCTCGGCAAGGCCGTCCCCGGGGGCGCCGGCCCGGATGGCGACATCGTCGGCTTCGCGACGCTCTGCCCTCACAAGGGTTTTCCGCTCTCCTACAGCGCCGCGGACAGCACATTCAACTGTCCCGGCCACTATTCCCGCTTCGATGCGGAAGCCGGCGGTCTCCAGGTCTGGGGTCAATCAACGCAGAATCTGCCTCAATACACGCTGCGCGTCGACGACAAGGGCGACATCTATGCCGAAGGCGTAGACGAGTTGCTCTACGGCCGCCTCAGCAACGTGCTTTAAGGGAGAACGGACCATGGCTTACAAACGTCAAATCGATCGCCTGCCGATCATCCCGGCTGACGCCCGGAAACACAATGTGACGTGCCACTATTGCATCGTCGGTTGTGGCTACCACGCCTATACTTGGCCGGCCAACAAGCAGGGCGGTGCTGATCCCAAGGCCAATGCCTTTGGGGTCGACCTGTCGCAGCAGCAGGCTGCGGAGACGACTGCCTGGTATTCGCCATCGATGTACAACATCGTCAAGCAAGACGGCAAAGACGTTCATATCGTCATCAAGCCGGATCACGATTGCGAAGTGAATTCGGGACTGGGCTCCGTACGCGGCGCCCGCATGGGTGAATCCCGCTTCAGCGAAACACGCAATACCCAGGCGCAGCGCCTCACCGACCCGATGGTATGGCGATACGGTTCCATGCAGCCAACCTCTTGGGAGGATGCCTATGATCTCGTCGCGCGCGTTACGGCGGCGGTGATCAAGGAACAGGGCGAAGACGGCCTCTTCGTCTCCATGTTCGACCATGGCGGCTCGGCGGGCGGCTATGAAAACACCTGGGGCACGGGCAAGCTCTATTTCGGGGCGATGAAGATCAAGAATGTCCGCATCCATAATCGCCCGGCCTACAATTCGGAAGTCCACGGGACTCGCGACATGGGCGTCGGCGAACTCAACAACTGCTACGAAGATGCCGAACTTGCCGACACGATTGTCGCCGTTGGGACGAATCCATTGGAGACGCAGACCAACTATTTCCTCAATCACTGGATTCCGAATCTGCGGAGGACTTCCCTCGACAAGAAGAAGGCGCAGCTTCCTGATGAGTCTCACGAGCAGGGGCGCATCGTGATCATCGATCCGCGCCGCACGGTCACGGTCAACGCCTGCGAAATGGAAGCCGGCAAGGAGCGCGTGCTGCACCTGGCGCTCAATTCCGGCACGGACCTCATCCTGTTCAACGCGATCTTCACCCACATCGTGGAGCAGGGCTGGATTGACAAGGAATTCATCGAGAAAAGCACGGTTGCCGAAGGTACCAAGCGCCCGGATCTCTATCCGGCGCGCGGCGAAGCCGATGGCAAGCCCGGTCACCTCACGAACTTCTCCGGTGCCGTCGAAGGCTGCAAGGTCTCGCTGGAAGATGCGGCCAAGGTAACCGGCCTCAAGGCCGAGGATATCGCCAAGGCGGCCGAATGGATCGGCAAGCCTAAGGATGGTGGAAAGCGTCGGCGCGTCATGATCGGCTATGAGAAGGGCCTGATCTGGGGCAATGACAATTACCGCACCAATGGCGCCCTGGTGAATATAGCGCTGGCGACGGGCTATATCGGTCGCCCCGGTGGTGGTGTCGTGCGTCTTGGCGGCCATCAGGAAGGCTATGTCCGACCCAGCGATGCCCATGTCGGCCGGCCCGCCGCCTATGTCGACAAGCTGCTTATCGAGGGGAAAGGCGGCGTTCATCACGTCTGGGCCTGCGACCACTACAAGACCACCCTCAACGCTCACGAATTCAAGCGTGTCTACAAGAAGCGCACCGACATCGTGAAAGATGCGATGAACAGCGTTCCCTATGGCGATCGGGACGGAATGGTCAAAGCCATTCTCGCGGCGATCAAGGAAGGTGGCCTGTTCTCGGTCGATGTCGACATCATCCCGTCGCAGATCGGCCAGGCCAGCCATGTCTGGCTGCCGGCGGCAGAGGCGGGGGAAATGAACCTCACCTCGATGAACGGGGAGCGGCGCATGCGCCTGACCGAGCGCTACATGGACCCGCCCGGCAATGCCAAGCCCGATTGCCTGATCGCCGCGGGCCTGGCGCAGCACATGGAACGAGTTCTCCGTGATATGGGTGACACCGCCTATGCCGACCAGTTCAAGGGCTTCGACTGGAAGACCGAGGAAGATGCCTTCCTCGACGGCTACCAGAAGAATGCCGGCGGCGGCGAGTTTGTGACCTACGACGCATTGCGTTCCATGGGCACGAACGGCTTTCAGGAGCCGGCCACAGGTGTCAAGGACGGCAAGATTGTCGGCACGAAGCGCCTCTACACTGAGGGCAAGTTTTCGACCGATGACGGCAGGGCGCGCTTCATGGATGCACCGTGGCGCGGCCTGCAGGCACCGGGGAAGGAAGAGGAAAAGGCCAAGTTCAAGTTCCTGATCAATAACGGTCGTTCCAACCTCGTCTGGCAGAACGCCTTCCTGGATCAGGCCAATGACTTTGTCATGGACTCATCGCCGTACCCGTTCATCGAGATGAACCTGGACGACATGGCGTCCCTCGGCCTTGGCGCTGGCGACCTCGTCGAGGTGTTCAACGATGCCGGATCGACCCAGGCCATGGTCTATCCGACGCCCACGGCGCGGCAGGGCGAAACCTTCATGCTCTTTGCCTTCCCGACTGGTGTGCAAGGCAACGTTGTCAATGATGGCGTCAACGAACTCGTCATCCCGAACTACAAGCAGAGCTGGGGCGATATCCGCAAGATCGCGTCGGCACCCGAAGTGACGAAGTCATTGAGTTTCAAGTCGCGTGAATATCGCCTCGACTGAGCCTCATCCTCCCGGTCCAGCGGGGCGGCGATACCGCCGCCCCGCTCATTTCCCAATCTGAGAAGAATCAATGAAGGTCGACATCAAGAAGGTCGTCATCGGCGCGATGGCGTTCCTTGCCCTCCCGGCAGCGGCAAGTGCGCAAGACGCGAAAAAAGGAGAAATCATCTTCCGACAATGCATGGCATGTCATGCG
>NZ_CAMDRA010000073.1 GCF_945906275.1 Dongia mobilis | reverse complement strand
GTCGAAGGGAATGGCGGCGAAGGCGGCGCCGATGCCGGCATCGGCGCCGTTGGCATGGCCGTGATGGCCGTTGCCATGACCATTGCTGCGGGCCGGCGTTGCTGCGACTGCTTCCCGGTTGCTGTTGGCGTGCACGAAGGTGCCGCGGCCCTGCTCGCGTGTGATGCGACCTTCCTGTTCCAGGATGTCGAGGGCGCGCCGCAGGGAACGCCGGCCGACACCCAGTTCGTCGGCGAGATGGCGCTCCGGCGGCATGCGACCGTCCGCACCAATGGCCCCATCGCTGATCAGACGGCGCAGCTTGTTGAGTGTTTGGTCCGCATTCTGCAGCATGAAATCTATCCGTTGGATGCTATGGTCCGGAGGTGCGGTGGAACCATGGTTCAAACTTGGTTCGATCTGGCGCTAACCCGACAACTGGCCGCATCATGCGCTGCATTTGCGAGAAAGTAAAGAATCGAGACGCCAGGATTGCGAGCGTATCACGAAGTGGTTCGGCCCGAGATCAGCGATCGGCCGAGCATGGTGCAGGAGAATTGGTCTCAGGATTGGATCGCTGTTGACGACATTCGGTCAGAATGGTTACGCTAAATCCTAGTTGTTGAGGCAAAACGAACCAATTTATTGGTCGCCGTCGGAAATTGGTCCCAGGATGGACCTGCCGCCGCGATCAGGGAGGGGCGGATGAGTTCGGCACAGAAGCTCGATGGGTCCAATCTTCAGGCAGCGCTCGACAAGCTGCATGCGGATGTCGCCAGCCACAACATGGCGCCCTATTGGGTGGTCGATCGCAGCGTCAAGAACGACGAAGACACCCGCATCCGCGATACGCGCCAGGCCATTCCGTTCAGTTGGACCTACAAGCAAGATATCGAGCCGCTGCTCTACCGTTCCGCCGAACTCATCACTACCGAGAGTTCCGAGCGCCGCTCGCTGGTCCTGGTCAATCCGGGCCTGGCCCCCAAGCGTGCGGTCGTTTCGACCCTCTACGTGGCCTATCGCCTCAACGATCCCAACGAGATCATGCCGCCGCACCGTCATTCGCCCAATGCCATTCGCTTGGGGCTGAGCGGTCACCAGAACTTCACCGGCGTCGAGGGCGAGAACATCACCTTCGGACCCGGCGATCTGGTCCTGACGCCGCACGACACCTGGCATAATCACGGCAACCGCGGCAGCGAGAACGCGATCAATCTCAGCGTGCTCGACCTGCCTCTGGTCGAGACGCTGTGTGCCATGTATTTCGAGCACGATTACACCGAAGAGGAGGAGGGCAAGCGCGTCCGCCGCGTCATGCAATCGGAGCGCTTCCCTGAGAACTACTCGCAGACCATCTATGGCAGCGGCGGGCTGAAGCCGCGCTTCGTTTCGCATAATCGCGGCACCGGCTTTGCCTCGCCCATGTATGTCTATCGCTGGGACATGATGCGCGAAGCGCTGGAGCGGGCGAAGAACTGGGATGGTGACGCCCATGAAGCGTTGATGATCGAATATGTCGATCCGACCAACGGGCAGTCGATCTTCAGGACCATGACCTTCTTCATGCAGATGCTCCGGCCCGGCGAGAAGACGCTGCCGCTGAAGCAGAATGCCAGCCTCACCGTCTCGCCTTTCGAGGGAAGCGGCTACAGCATCGTGGGTGGCAAGCGCATCGACTGGGCGCCCTTCGATACGATGGCAGTGCCGGGCGGCGAATGGTGCGAGCATGTCAACACGTCGGACAAGGATCCGGCGATCCTCTTTGTCGCCAGCGACGAGCCGACCTTGAAGGCGCTCGCCCTCTATCAGAAACACGGCAAGACCAAGACCGGCGAAATCGTCCGTCTGGCCTGAACGGGAATTCCCAGCGCGATGGCGAAGAGCAGGAACACCAAGCTGATCGGTCATATCGATTGCCCGGGCGGTGGCCAAGTCTGGGTCGAGAACCGGATTCTCTATATCGGCCATATGCGCCAGCCGACCGGCACCACCATCGTCGACGTGGCGGATCCCACGAAGCCGAAGCAATTGGCGCGGATCGAAATGCCGACGGGCTGGCATTCGCACAAGGTGCGGGTCGCCAACGACATCATGGTGGTCAATCACGAGCGCCAGGGGATGGAAGGTGCTGCCGAGTTCGGCGGCGGCCTCGGCATCTATGACGTCTCGAAGCCCGCAGAGCCCAAGCTCATCAGCAAGTGGCGCACCTATGGCAAGGGCGTGCATCGGTACGATTTTGACTGCCGCTACGCCTATATCTCGCCGACCGCCGAGGGCTATATCGGCAATATCGCCATGATCCTCGACCTCAAGGACCCGGCGAAGCCAGAAGAGGTGGGGCGCTGGTGGATTCCGGGGCAATGGCAGGCTGGCGGCGAGGAATACCACTGGGATAATTGGACGCCACCCCGTTGCCATAATCCGTTGCGTGTCGGCAACCGGATGTATGTCAGCTATTGGCATCACGGATTCTTCATCCTCGATATCGAGGACATGGCCCGGCCCAAGCTCATCTCGGCCGTCAACACCTCGCCGACCTTTCCGCATCCCACCCATACCTGCCTCAAAATGAAGCAGAAGCTCAAAGGCCGCGACATCATGATCGTGGCGGATGAGGATGTGGCGAAGCTGTGGCCAGCGGCCCCCGCTTTCACCTGGGTCTATGACATCACCAACGAACATTGCCCGATCCCGATCTCGACCTTCCAGGTCGAAGGTCTCGACAAGAACGGGTCGCCGCAGCCGCCGATGATGGGCTGCCACCAGCCGTCGGAACGCTTCAGCGGCACGATCATTCCCTTTGCCTGGTTTGCTCAGGGCATGCGGCTCATCGATTTCGCCGATCCCTTCAAGCCGGTCGAGGTCGGCTTCTACGAAACGGACGCCCCGCAGGGTTTCGATCTCGCCTCCTCCAATGACGTCACCATGGATGATCGCGGCCTCATCTATCTCATCGACCGCCAGCGCGGCGTCGACATTATCGAGACCAGTGTGTTCTAGGGGATTGCATGAGCGACAAAATCAAACCGATCGGTAAGAAAAATCCCAACCTGCCATTCCATCCGGCCGTGCGCGCCGGCGATTTCATCTTTGTATCGGGACAAGTCCCCAAGGATGAGAACGGAAACATGTGCGACGGGACGATTGAAGAGGAAACCCGCTGGACGATTGAATCTGTCCGTCGCATTCTGGCGCTGGAAGGGGTCGAGCTGTCGGATATCGTCAAGATGACGATCTTTCTCGAGGATGCGCGCAATTTCGGTCGCTACAACAAAATCTTTGCCGAATACTTCCCGGAGGGTGTCCTCGCCCGCACAACGGTCGAGGCCCGCGCCGTCATTGAGTGCAAGATCGAGATGGACGCCATCGCCTACAAGCCCAAAAGCTGAGCCAGTGAGCTGAGCCGGTGTATCGAGACAAACAGGCGCGCATGACAGCGCCGACAATGGGGAGACAGGCAGCATGTTGAGACTTCTGGGCCGCAATACGTCGGGCAACGTGCAGAAGGTGATCTTTCTGCTGGAGGAACTGGGCCTGCCCTATACCCGCGAGGATTACGGTCGCCAGTTCAACAACACGGCTGACGCCGCCTATCTCGGCCTCAATCCCAATGGCAAGGTGCCGACCCTGCTCGATGACAAGGTCGTGATTTGGGAATCCAACACGGTCCTGCGCTATCTTTGCAACAAGCAGAAGAATACCGAGCTCTACCCGGCAGATCCGGCGCAGCGCTCGGAGGTCGAACGCTGGATGGATTGGATGCTGGCGGCGCTCAATCCGTCCTACCTCGGCATCTTCAAGGAGGCCAAGAAGGCCCCGGGCGAACGGGCGCCGAGCTGGGACGCGGATTCAAAGGACCTCAAGGCGCAACTCGAGATTCTCGATGGTGCCCTGAAAGGCAAGGCCTGGGCGGCCGGCGACAAATTCAGCCTCGCCGACATAGCGCTGGGGCCAGTTGTGCATCGCTGCCTGGATTTCCCGGTCGATCTGCCGGAACTCGCGGCCCTCAAGGCCTGGCGCAAAAAGTTGACCGAACGCGCCGCCTTCAGGAAGGCAGTTGGTATGTGAACAAAGCAGGGCACGCGGCGCACAAGCTGCGGCTCCAGGGACAGGCATAGGATCAAACAGGAGGGATCATGACCAAGGCAGCGATTGTTGGGTTGGGGACGATGGGACCGGGCATTGCCCAGACCCTGTTGCGGGCGGGCATGCAGGTGACGGCGTTCGACCTCTCCGAGGATCAGCGCAAGAAGGCCGGTGCCGGCCTGACGCTGGCCAATACCGTGCTCACCAATCTCGGCACGCCGGACCGCAGCAATGGTGCGACCGTCACCATCGCGAACAGCCTGCAGGAATGCGTCGCCGGCGCCACGCTGGTGATCGAGACCGTGCCGGAGAAGTTCGAGATCAAGGCGCAGGCCTTCAAGGAGATTGATGCGCTGGTCGACAAGACCTGCATCATCGCCAGCAACACCTCGGGCATTCCGATCACCAAGCTGCAGGTCAATGTCTCGGCGCCCGAGCGCGTGGTCGGCATGCATTGGTCGAACCCGCCCCATGTCATCCCGATGATCGAGGTGATCGCCGGCGAGAAAACCTCGAAGGCTACCTGCGACTGGATGGTCGAGACCATCAAGGGGCTGGGGCTCCTGCCGGTCGTGGTGCAGAAAGACGTGCTGGGCTTCGTCGAAAACCGCGTGCTCTATGCCTTGTTGCGCGAATGTGTTGACCTCGTCGACCAGGGTGTGATCGACGCCGAGGGTCTGGATACCTGTGTCTCCTGGGGCATTGGCTACAAGCTGTCGGTCATCGGACCGATGGCCTTGTTGGACGTGGCCGGCCTCGACATCTACCAGGCGGTCGGCTCCTACCTCAACAAGGAGCTGTGCAACCGGGATACGCTGAGCCCCTTCGTGACCGAGCGCACCGCCGCGGGCAAGCTCGGCATCAAGACCGGTGGTGGCGTCTTCAGCTACACGCCGGAAAAGATTGCAGCCCTCCAGCAGCAGCGCGCCAAGCGGTTGGTCGCCGTGCGCAAGGCACTGGAGATCTGAGAGTTCAAGAACAAGAAACGGGATCACATCTCTATCATGAACAACATGTCGTGCTGGGAACGCCGGATGTTGAGAAAACAGGAGAGGACAAATGACCAAGACCAAATGGATTAAACTGGCGCAGGTGTCGATGCTCGCGTTGACCTTGTGTGGTGTGGCGGCCCTGGCCGGCGCACCGGCGGAAGCCAAGGATGTGAAGAAACTGGCCATCCTGACGCCGGAAGACACCACTGATTTCGGCTGGAACCAGCAGGGATTCGATGCCGCGAAAGCGGTTGCCGAGAAGATGGGCATCGAGTTCATGCCCGCGACCGGCCTCGGCTATGGCGACGTGCATCCGACCTTGCGCGAACTTTCCGATGACGGCGCCAGCCTGATGATCGCCCATGCCAGCGGCTACAACACCGCGGCCCCGGAAATCGGTGCCGAAAAGGGTGTCGCCGTCGCCATCGTCGACAAGCCCGACGCGATCAAGGCCGGCGAAGTCGCCGACTACACCTTGAGCGGCCATGAAGGCGCCTATCTCGCCGGCGTGCTCGCTGCCAAATCCTCGACCACCAAGTCGGTCGGCATCGTCGTGTCGGGCGAACCGCCGTCATGGAACTCGCAATCGGCCGCCTTTGCCCAGGGCGTCAAGGCAACCGATCCGGCGGTGAAGATTCTTTATGCCGTCATCGGCCCGGCCGCTTATTCGGATGCGGCCGGCGGTCGTCGTGTTACTGAATCGGTCATCGGCGCCGGTGCCGATGTCATCTTCGGCCAGGGCGACGGTGCTACCTTCGGCATGCTGCAGGCGGTCGAGACGACCAAATCGACCGGTGGCGGCAATGTCTGGTTCATCGATGTCATCGGCGACAAGACATCGATCGACAAGGGTCACCTGCTCTCCTCGGTGGTCTGGAACCTGGTCCCGGTCTTCACCGCGATGGTCGAAGACATGAAGGCCGACAAGTTTGGTACCAAGGCCTATTCGATCCAGCTGGCCGATGATTCGGTCCAGCTTCTCAAGACCAAGCATATTCCGGACGATGTCTGGGCCTCGGTCAGCGACACGCGCAAGCAGATCGTGGATGGTTCCTTGAAGATCGAGCCGGTCTGGGAAGCCGAAAAGGTCCGTGCGATGATGAGCTCTGTCACCGACGCGCCGGCCCAATAAGCCAGTCGCATCGGCCCATGAAGATGGACTCGCTACCAAGCCCATTGCAAAGTGGCGAGATGACCAGGATCGAAACCACGCCTAACGCGGTTGGCTCGGGGGCAGGCAGCAAGCCTGCCCCCGTCGCCACCGTCCGCAATATCTGCAAGCGCTTCCCGGGCGTCGTTGCCAATGACGACATTTCCCTGGACTTCAATGCCGGCGAAATCCACGTGCTGCTGGGCGAAAACGGCGCCGGCAAGTCAACCCTGATCGGCATCCTCGCCGGCATGCAGCAGCCCGATTCCGGGGACATCCTGATCGACGGCGTGCGGGTGCGCCTGGGCTCCCCGCGCGAGAGCCTCGATCACGGCATCGGCACCGTGTTCCAGCATGTGCTGCTGGTGCCAAGCCTTACCGTCATCGAAAATCTGATGCTGGGTGGTTCCTGGTGGCAGAAACTCGCGCGCTCGGCAGCGCTTGCTCGTTTCCGCGAGCTCTCGGACCTTCTTGGTGTCAAGCTCGACCCCGATGCGCTGGTCGGTAAGCTGTCGCTGGGCGAACAGCAGCAGGTCGAGATCATGCGCGCGCTGTGGCGCGGCGAAAAAATCCTGATTCTCGACGAGCCCACCTCGATGTTGACCCCGCAGGGTGTCCGTGACCTTGGCGACGTCATGCGTCGGCTGCGCGCCAAGGGCGTCGCCCTCATCCTCATCACCCACAAGCTGGCCGAGGCCTATGAACTCGGCGACCGGATCTCCGTGCTGCGACTGGGTCGCGTCGTCGGCGCGATCCTGCCGGATGAACGCCAACAGATGACGGAGCAGCAGGTCACCGACCGGGTCATTGCCATGATGTTCGGGGCGACGATGCCGACCGATGCCGCCGACGCCGAGTTGCTGCTGGGCCGTGCCGAGGGCCGCCGCGCGCGTCGTCTGGTTGATCGCAGTGGAGCGCCGCGCCTTCGCGCCACACAGCTTTCCACGGCCGCCGAGCGTGGCGCCTGCCCACTCCACGATGTGAGTTTCGACCTCTGGCCGGGCGAGGTGCTGGGCATCGCCGGCATCGACGGAAATGGCCAGAAGCATCTCGCCGAGACCCTGGCCGGCCAGCGCAAGGCGGCCAGCGGCACGATCATGCTCGATGGCCACGACATTACGGCGGCTGGCGTGCCGGCGCGCCGCCGGGCCGGCATCCGCTATGTCACCGACGAGCGGTTGGGCGAGGGCACTGTCGGCACTTTCTCGGTCGCCACCAACCTGCTCCTGAAGGAGATCGGCAACGAACCCTTCTGGCGTCGCGGCATGACGGATTGGACCCGCATCCACGATCATGCACGGGAAAAGATCGAGCATCATGACATCCGCACCCCGTCGGAGAAGACGCCGATCGGCAAATTGTCAGGTGGCAACATTCAGAAGGTGCTGCTCGCGCGCGAGCTTGCCAATGATGCCGGTGTTGTCATCTTCAACAAGCCGACCTACGGCCTCGATTTGCAGAACACGCGTCTCGCCCATGAGCGGATCGTGGAGAGCGCCCGGCATGGCCTCGGCACCATCGTGATCTCGACCGATCTTGATGAACTGCTCGAAGTGAGCGACCGGATCGGTGTCATGTATCAGGGGCGCCTGGTCGGCATCGTCGAGAACGGCCCGGAGGTCGAATTGGAGATCGGCAAGCTGATGACCGGTCAGACTCTGGCTGCGGGGACTGGGTCATGAGCGTCGACGCTCTGCCGCTCACCCCGGACAGGACGCGCGAGCACATCGCCGCCGTCGCCCGGGTCGCCGTACCGATCCTGCTGGCGTTAGCCGTCGGCGGCGCCATCCTGCTGATCCTCGGCAAGAATCCGTTCACCTATTATGGCTATGTCGTACAGCGCGGGCTGCTGAGCTGGGGTGGCCTGCAGGAAACCATGACGCGCATGGCGCCATTGCTGCTGATCGCGGCCGGGCTCATCGTCGCTTTCCGCGCAGGTATCTGGAATTTGGGCGGCGACGGGCAATATCTCCTGGCGGCGGTTGTGACGGCCGCGCTGGCGCCGGCCCTGATCGACACGCTGCCGCGCGGCCTGACACTTATCATCTGCATGGTCACCTCGATTGCCGTGGCAGCCGCCTGGTCGCTCATACCGGCACTGCTCAAGGCGCGCTACGGCATCAACGAGATCATCACCTCCCTGATGATGAGCTTCCTCGGCACCTCCTTTGCCAATGTCCTGGTGAAGCTGTTCTTCCGCGATCCCGCCACAACCGTCCCGCAGACCCGCTCGCTCGAAGTGGTCGACCGGCTGCCGCGCATCTTCGGCACCAACGTCCATAGCGGCATTCTCATCGCCCTCGCGGTCGTGATCCTGGTGCATCTGATGATGACGCGCACCGCCTTTGGCCTGCGCCTGCAGATCGTCGGCGCCAATCCGGCGGCGGCGGTGCATGCGGGTCTGAAAGTGGGCTGGCTCACGGTAGCCACCTTTGCGCTGAGCGCAGGCCTGATCGGTCTTGCCGGTTCGGTCGAGATCCTCGGTGTTTGGGGCACGGTGCGGGCGGATTGGAATCCGGCCTATGGATTGCTGGTGGTGCCGCTCGTCTTCCTCGCCCGCTTCAACGGCATCGCCGTCATCGGCTTTGCGCTCTTCTTCTCCGTGCTGATGATCGGCGGGGAAAGTGCCTCGCGCCGCATTGGCGTGCCGCAGGATTTTGTCCTCATGCTGGTCGGCCTGCTGCTGGTGTTCCTGGCGCTGGTCGAATATCTCGACCATCTCCGCCGCAAGCGGGCAGGGGTGTGAGATGAGCGAACTCCTCACCCAACCGTTCCTCATCTCGCTGCTGTTCGGCGCCGTTACCGCTGGTGTACCGCTGCTCCTTGCCGGCCTCGGTGAACAGATCTCGGAAAAGGCCGGCGTCCTCAATATCGGCATTGAGGGCATGATGCTGTTCGGGGCCTATACCGGCTTTGTCGCCGCCTATTATTCCGGCTCGTTCTGGATGGGCTTCCTCGCCGGCGGCTTGGGCGGCATGGTGGTGGCGAGCGTGGTCGTCTTGCTCTGCATTCGCCAAGGCCTCAACCAGATCGTCATCGGCATCGCGCTCACCATCGGTGCCGAGGGCCTCACGGCCTTGCTGCACTTCTTCCAATTCAGCAAGACCTATCCGCGCCTCGACAAGGCGCCGGTCCTGGAAATCCCCGGCCTTGCCAGCATCCCCGTGGTCGGCCCGGCGCTGTTCAGCCACAACATCATCGTCTATCTCGCGGTTGGCCTGGTCGTCTTTCTCGCCTGGCTGTTCCGCGCCAGCTATGTCGGCCTCAATCTCGAAGCGGCCGGCGCCAAGCCCGCGGCCCTTGACGCCGCCGGCATCAGTGTGGTCGCGACGCGCTCGGCGGCGGTTCTTTCGACCGGATTCCTGGCCGGCCTTGGCGGCGCCTATCTTGCCAATGTCGGCGCCGGCCTGTTCGTGCCCTTCATGACCCATGGCGCCGGCTTTATCGGCATCGTGCTTGCCATGCTGGCGCGCGGGAATCCGGTCTGGGTGCTGCTTGGTGCCGTCCTGTTCGGTGTCAGCCTCGCCATGACCACGGCCCTTCAGGTGGCTGGGGTCAATGTGCCGACCGATGTCGTGCATATGCTGCCCTTTGCCATGGTGATGCTGGTGCTGGTGATCTTCGCGCGCCATTCGGTGCTGCCGCCGGCACTCGGCCTGCCCTATGTGCGCGGTGATCGATAAAAGACAAGAATTCCAATCAACGGGAGGGTTGAACCATGTCCGACACGAAGGTCCATCTGCTCGACGGCGGCACCTTGGTCATCGACGGCTTTCATGCTTTCTGTAATCGCGGGCCGGGTGGCGAACTGCGCTTTCCCTGCTATTCCGTGCTGATCGATCATCCCGACGGCCGCTATATCTTCGACACCGGCTATGATTTCGACCATGTGATGCGGGTGCTGCCCTTCGAAAAGCCGATCCAGGATGCGGGGCAGACCCTGCCGGGCCAACTCGCCAAGCTCGGCCTGAAGCCCGAGGACATCAATTACGTCATCAACTCCCACTATCATTTTGATCATTGCGGCGGGAACAAGTACTTCACCAAGGCCTGCACCATTTGCCACGGCGCCGAGCTCGACGCCTGCTCGCATCACCAGCCGTTCGAGCATCTCGGCTATTCCGATCTCTCCTTCGCGCCGGACATTGCCAAGGCCGCCGGCAAGACCCTGCCGCCCGATCCGGTACTGGACATGTACACGCCGAAATTCCAGACACTGAAGGGCGACCAGGAACTGGCCAAGGGATTATGGCTGTTCGAAACGCCGGGTCACACCGCGGGCCATTACAGCCTGATGGTGGAACTGAAGGGCCGTCGCCCGATGCTGTTCACAGCGGATGCCTGCTACAGCCAGAAGAACATGGACATGATGTGCATCTCCAGCTTCCACCTGGATACGGTGGCGAGCCTCAAATCGATGCAGCGGTTGAAGGACCTCGCCGCCAAATACGACGCCGAGCTGTTCTATTCACACGATCCCGACAGTTTCAAGAACTACCATACTGGTGCGAACTACTACGCGTGATCCTTGGAAGATCGTCATCCTCCGCTTTCGCGGAGGATGACGAAAATAGTGCCTACCACCTTACCATGCCGGCATCGACGTTGAGCGCCTGGCCGGTGATCCAATGCGCCTCATCCGACGCCAGGAATGCCACCGCCGGCACCACGTCGTCCGGCTTGCCGTGACCCTTGATCGCCTGCAGCATTTCGACGAAGCCGAAAGCCTCCTTGTGCGGACTTTGCTGAACGCTCTCTGAGTCGACGAGGCCAGGCGTCACCGAATTGGCCGTGATCTTGTAGGCGCCGAGCTCGGTCGCAAGAGCCCGGGTGAAGGTCAGCACACCGCCCTTTGAGGCGACGTAATGCGCCATGTTCGGCGTGCCGGCGAAGATCGAATTGGAACAGAAATTGACGATGCGGCCGTAATTGGCCTTGCGCATCATGTCCGATCCGGCTTTGCACATGAGATAGAGACCATCCAGGTTCACCCGCTGCACGCGGCGCCATTCCTCGAACGTGAGATCATCCCACTTCACGAATGGCACGATGGCGGCGGCGTTGATCTGCACATCGAGCTTGCCGAATTTGGCGACTTCGGCGAAAAGCGCCGTGACCGAGGTGGGATCGCCGATATCGCAGGCGACACCGATCGACTTGCCACCGATCTCGGCAGCTGTCTTCTTGGCGCCGGCACCGTTGATGTCGGCGGCGATGACGGTGGCGCCTTCGCGCCCCAGCCGCAAAGCCACGGCCTTGCCCATGCCCTGTGCCGCGCCCGAAACGACCGCCACGCGGCCCTCAAACCTGTGCATTCTCGTCTCCCTGTTATGTGGTTGCTTGTTTATGCCGCTTCGATGACCTGCAGCGCCGCGTTGATACCGGCGCTGACATCGACTTTCCGGCCCAGTTTGCGGAGCGCGCCACCCAATGCCGTGATGGCAACCACCGCATAGACCGGCTCCGCCACCAGGCCCATATGGCCGATCCGCAGCAGCTTGCCCATTGTGTCGTTGCGCCCCGTCGAGAAGACCACGCCGAAGATCTGGCGGGCGGCGTCGATGATGGCGGAATCCGTGACACCTTCCGGTATGCGCACGGCGGTGGTGGTGGGGGAGGCGATGCTCTCTGTCTTGGCCCAGAGTTGCAGGCCCATGGCCAGCACGCCGGCGCGGGTGGCGCGTGCGGTCAGGGCATGGCGCTTCCAGACTTTCTCAGGCCCTTCGTCCAGATACTGGTCGAGGACCGCATCAAAGCCGTTCACCTCGGCGACCGAGGGCGTGAAGGGGAAGGACTTGTCGTGGCGCCAGGCATCCTTCCAGTCGCGAGAGGAAAGGATCGAGGCCCGCGGCGCCTTGGGGTTCGCCTCCATATGCGCCCAGGCGCGGTCGCTCACGGCGATGACGCTGATCCCGGGGGCGCCCCCTAAGCATTTGCCCGGCCCGGTGATGAAGATATCGGCCTCGCAATCAGCGGGGTGGATATCCATGCCGCCGAAGGAAGAGACCGCATCCACCAGCAGCAGCGCGCCATGGTCGCGCACGATCTTGCCGATCTCGCGCGCCGGATTGATCGTGCCAGACGGCGTGTCGTGATGGACCAGTGACACCACCTTGATGTCAGGGCGCTGCTTGAACGCTGCCGCCACACTCGCCGGATCGATCGCCTCGTTGAATGGCACCTCGATCTCCACCATGTCCTTGTGGTAGCGGGCAGACCAATATCCGAACCCCTTGCCGTAAACGCCCGAGGCAAGGTTGAGGACCGTGTCATTGGGCCCGATGAGCGATGCCGCCGCCGCCTCGATCGCCGCTGCCGGTTCGACATGGAGGATTAGCGCCGGGTCCTTCACCTTCAGTGCCTTGGCCGCCTTCTTGGTGACGCCCTCGTAGAAATGTTGGAAATACGGGTCATAATCATAGGGAATCGGCCGCGACATGGCGCGCAGGACGCGCGGGTAGGCGGCGACCGGGCCCGCCGAGAGGGTGACGACTGGTTCCTTAAGTTCAGCGGCGGCCATGATGTGGAAGCTCCCCTTTTGGTTCGGCATGGTGTTTTTGGTTCATGACATTCTAGACTCCGGCCCGGAAAAGTGAAAACAATATCCATCGCAATGATGGATTGGTCCGGCAAAAAATGTCCCCCGTATCGACCGATTGGTTCGACTATCTGATAATTGGTGCGGGGACGGCGGGGGCGGTTTTGGCAGCCCGCCTCAGCGCCGATCCGACCGTCAAGGTGGGACTGGTCGAAGCCGGCGGCGCACCGCGCAATCCCATGATCCATGAGCCCGGCAAATGGCCCTTGCTGCAGGGGAGCGAGGTCGATTGAGCCTATCGCACTGTGCCGCAAGTCCATACCGCGAACCGCATCCATGATTGGCCGCGCGGCAAGGTCATCGGCGGCTCGACGGCGATCAACGCCATGGCCCATGTGCGCGGGGCGCCGGCGGATTTCGACAATTGGCAGTGCCCGGGCTGGTCCCACGCCGACCTGCTTCCCTATTTCGAACGGTCGGAGCAGGGACCGCTCCATCTCATCCGGCCATTGGATGCCAGTCCGGTGACGCTTGCCTATCTCGCCGCCGGCGCCGAATGCGGTTTTGCCCACATCGCCGATCACAACGCACCCGGCATGGCCGGACCCACGCTCAACACCCTCACCATCAAGGACGGCAGGCGGCAGACGATCGCCGATGCCTATCTGCCGCTGACCGAGGGGCGCGCCAATTTTTCGCTGCTCGCCAATACCCAGATCCTCAGCCTCATCGTTGCCGGATCGCGCTGCATCGGCGCCCTGGTCGAAGGGCCGACCGGACCGCGCGAAATCCGGGCCGAAGCCGGCGTCATTCTGGCAGCCGGTGCCATCGGGTCGCCGACACTGCTGCTGCGCTCCGGCATTGGCCCCTCCGATGAGCTGATCAGCATCGGCATTCCGCCGCGCCATGATCTCCCCGGCGTGGGTAGGAATCTGCACGATCATCTTCTGTCCGGCGGTAATGTCTATGAAGCGAAGCGCCCGGTGCCGCCGTCGAAATATCAGAATTCCGAAGCGCTGATGTATCTGCCGCGGCCCGGCAGCAGCTCCGCCGTGCCGGAACTGGTACTGGCCTGCGTCACGGCCCCGGTGGTCACGGAATGCTTCACGGCCCCGCCCCTGGGGAGCGCCTATACGCTGATGTTCGGCTTCACCCATCCCAGAAGCCGCGGCAGCCTGCGGCTTGCCAGCAGCGACCCGCGCGCCGCACCCTTACTCGATCCCAACTATCTCGCCGACCCCTATGACCGTGCGGTCTATCTCGATGCCCTCGCCATGGCGCAAGAGATCGGCGGGGCCAAGGCGATGGATGAGTGGCGCGCGCGGGAAATCCTGCCGGGACCCGCCCACGTCGACCGCGTCCGCTTCCTGGAACAGGCGGCCTTCACCCATCATCATCCGGTCGGCACCTGCCGCATGGGCGAGGGGGCGGACGTCGTGGTCGGCCTCGACCTGAAGGTCCGCGGCCTCGATGGGCTTTATGTGTGTGATGCTTCGATCCTGCCCAGCATCACCACCGGCCCGGTCAATGCCGCCATCATTGCCATCGCCGAACGGGCCGGCGATCTGCTATTGGGGAAGCCGGTTCTGAAGCCTGCCCGGATGTGATCATGAAGTACCCCGCCCTGTTGCTGACCCTTGTCCTTGCCGCGTGCGCAGCGCCGCCGGAAAGCCGGCGTGCCATCGTGCAATTGACCAATAGCGGCACCGAGCCGCTCAGCTGCAAGATCATTTACGGCCACTGGGTCGAACGCGACATGGGGCTTCTGGCGCCCGGCACGACATTCAACATCGCGCTGCGGCAATCCATCAAAGACCGGGCGCTCTATGTCAACCGCGACGACAATGAGCGCCAGATGATGATCGAGAACATCGTTTGTGGCCGCCTCACAGATTGGCGCGGCACGCTGGGGCAGGTTGACCTGGTGCGCGCGCGCCAGACGGATATCTCCCATCTCGAAGCCACTTGCGCCGCCCCGGCCGGAGCGGGCAGGGTAGCGTGCAACGTGACCGATCTCGGACTCTAAAAGGATCCATGACCATGACCGATCTGGCGACATTGCCGGCCTTGCTGCAAAGCGGTCCCGCCGCAGCCGACGCCATCGGCGCGCCGGAGCGCCGAACCATGACGCGCGGCGAGCTCACGGCGCTCGTGAACCGTATCGGCGGCGGCTTGCGCGACATCGGCATCGGTCAGCAGGATGCCGTCGCCATCGTCGCTCCCAACGGTCCCGAGATGGCGGCGCTGTTCGTGGCGGTGGCGAGCTTCGCCGTGGCAGCACCCTTGAACGCCGCTTATCGCGGTGATGAATTCGACTTCTACCTCGGCGATCTCAATGCCAAAGCGCTTCTGATTCTGGGTGGCCCCGACTCGCCGGCGCGCGAGGTGGCGGCCAGGCGCAGCATCCGCATCATCGACGTAACGCCGGATCTGGACGGCCCGGCCGGCGCCTTGACCCTCTCCATTCCCTTTGCCGATCATGGCGCGCCCACCGCGAAACCGGACGATGTTGCCCTGGTGCTGCACACCTCGGGCACCACCTCGCGACCCAAGATCGTGCCGCTCACCCATCGTAACCTCGCGACCTCCGCCCGCAACATCGTGCATACTTTGTCGCTGACGCCGGCGGACCGCTCGCTCGTGGTGATGCCGCTTTTCCACATCCACGGGCTTATCGCGGCCTTGCTCTCTTCCTTCGCGGCCGGCGCCTCGGTGCATGTGCCGCCGGGCTTCAACGCGCTGAAATTCTTCGCCCAGCTCGATGAGGCTAAGGCCACCTGGTACACGGCCGTTCCCACCATGCACCAGACCGTGCTGGCGCGCGCCGACCGCAATGCCGATGTGCTGGCGCGGCGCAAACTGCGGTTCATCCGCTCTTCGTCCGCGAGCCTGCCGCCGCAGGTGATGAAGCAGCTTGAAGAGACCTTCGGTTGCCCCGTCGTCGAAGCCTACGGCATGACCGAGGCCGCGCATCAGATGGCCAGCAACCCGCTGCCGCCCCGGCCGCGCAAGCCTGGCTCGGTCGGGATAGCCGCCGGTCCGGAAGTCGCCATCATGGGGACGGACGGCAAGCTGCTGCCGGCTGGCGAGGTGGGCGAGATTGTCATCAAGGGCGCCAATGTGACGCCGGGCTATGCCAACAACCCGAAGGCCAATGAAGAAGGATTCCGCGACGGCTGGTTTCGCACCAGCGACCAGGGCACGATGGATGAGGAAGGCTATCTGCGTCTCACCGGCCGCCTCAAGGAAATCATCAACCGCGGTGGCGAGAAGATATCTCCGCGCGAGGTCGACGAGATTCTGATGGATCACCCGGCCGTGGCGCAGATCGTCACCTTCGGCATCCCGCATGAGAAGCTGGGTGAGGAAGTGGGCGCCGCCGTGGTCCTCAAGGAAGGCCAGAGCGCCACCGAGAAGGACCTGCGCGACTTCGCCGCCGCGCGCTTGGCCGACTTCAAGGTGCCGAAGAAGATCCTCTTCCTTGCCGAGATTCCCAAGGGTGCCACTGGCAAGCTGCAGCGCATCGGTCTCGCGCAGAAACTGGGCCTCGCCTCATGAAGGTCGCGGTCTATGGCGCGGGCGCCATCGGCGGCCTGATCGGCGCGCATCTCTCCCGCACGGGGCAGGAGGTGACGCTCATCGCGCGCGGGCCCCATCTCGCGGCTCTGAAGGAAAAGGGCCTGCATCTCACCGGCCATTCCGGCGACTTCACCGTGCACCCCAAAGCCACTGAGGACGCGCGCGAGGCCGGCCCGCAGGATTTCGTCATCGTGGCGCTGAAGGCCAACGCGGTTCCCGGCATCGCCGACAAGCTGGCGCCGTTGCTGAGGGCCGATACCGGCGTCGTGATGGCCGTCAATGGCGTGCCCTGGTGGTATTTCTATCGCGCCGAGGGACCGCTCAGGGATGCGCGCCTGCCTTCGGTCGACCCGCAGGACAAGCTCTGGCAACTGGTTGGGCCCCAGCGCGTCATCGGCTGCGTCGTCTATCCGGCGGCCGAGGTGGTGGCGCCGGGCCATATCCATCATGT
>NZ_CAMDRA010000072.1 GCF_945906275.1 Dongia mobilis | reverse complement strand
CATGGCGAACCCGTCCATATAACTCCACGCCCTTCATCCCTCCGCCTTCCGCCAATCAGGCAAAAGGCTATCTGCTGCCGGACTTTTACTCCGGCGCAACCAGATTATCCGGCCGCTTCAGTGAGGGATTATTGCTCCGGCGCTTACATTGATGCGGGTAATCGGGGTCAGACACCGATTTCAGCCAATGCCCACGCACGCCGCGCGGCCTCACTGATCACATCTCATTTCCGGCCAATCATGCACCGCAGCGCCCTCGCTACTCCCCGAAATCGCCGGCCGGGATGGTGAAGGCGCCATAAGCCGCATTCGCCGCCTCGTAGCGTGCCTTGAAATCATCCGGATCATAGGTCAGCCAGCCGCCGAGCAAGGCGCCCATCTGCCGGCCGTGCATCGCGCTGTGCGCCTTGATGCCCTTGTCCTCGGTGACCAATGCGAGATCGATATATTTGCCCTTGGCGGCCGGGTCCTGCTCCTGGCGATGGGCGCGGAAAATGCCCATCACCATGTCCGACCCCTCCGGTGGCCCCGGCAGATCCTGCGCCAGTTTCTCCTGCACGGTGTCGCGCGCGCTATAGGCGTTGAGAATGGCGCCGAACCGCGCTGGATCGAGGCGATAGGGATAAAGCGTGCGGCCGCCGCGTTCGATCGTGCAATGGGGGCAGGCGAGGAAGGCCGCGCGCTCAATGAAGATGGCGGGATCGAGGATGTCGCTGCTGCTGGCGACCTTCACTACATTGCAGCCATGGCTGTGGGCGACGAGGCGGATCGGCTCATCGGGCGCCAGCCGGTGGATCCGGTTGAGATAGTGCGCCAGGGCGCGGCCGGAGCGTTGCCGCTCGCTGTCCATGTCCGAGCCCGACCACATGAAGCAGCCCTGATGAATCATCGGCTGCTCGGCATCGAGATAGCGACGCGGATCGATCAGCTTCTCCCAGGCGGCGGGATCGAGCGCCGCCTGCCAGCCGCTGGGTCCCTGGGCCTCCAGTGCCGCGACCCTGGCGACGGGCACACCCTTCACCTTCCAGATATCGTCCTGCGACGTGCCGCTGGCCTGATGCATGGCCTTGGCCATCGCATCCAGGAAGCCTGCTTCATGCCAGGAATCCCACCACCATTTCACGGTGAAGGGAATCTTGACCGGCACCGTGCCATGGATGATCAGCGTTGCCATGCGGCGAAATCCAGCGGATTGTCTTCTTGCGAAAGATCAGACTGGTGCAGGTAGGCGGTCGTGACAAGAGCGGCGTGGATTGGCGCGTTGCGCTCCGTCACCAATCCGTCACATGGCCGCAATCCCGAGGTCATGATTCGGCGCTACCCCTCAGTTTTCCGCGAAATCCAGGATGGGGGCTGAAACCATGACACGCGTCGCCGGGACGACTTTGCTTGCGGCACTCTTTGCATCGACCGCGCTGACACCGGCCCTGGCCGACAGCTTCAACCGGATCGCGACCTTCCATGTCGTCGACAATCTGCCGGCGGATGCCGATCCCGCCAAGGAGACCGTGTCCGAGATCATCGCCGCCACCGAAGACGGCATGACCCTTGTCTACACCGACAGCCCCGGCGAACGCATCGGCCTCATCGACATCGCCGACGCGAAGGCGCCCAAACCCGCCGGCACCGTGGCGCTCGGCGGCGAGCCCACTTCGGCCGTGGTCATCGGCGGCACGGCGTTGGTCGGTGTGGTGACCTCGCCCTCGAATGACAAGCCTGCTGGCCATGTCGCCATCGTCGATCTTGCGACCAAGGCCGTGAGTGCCACCTGCGATCTCGGCGGCCAGCCGGATTCACTGGTGCTGAGCCCCGACAGGAAATTCCTCGCCGTGGTCATCGAGAACGAACGCGACGAGGAGGTAAACGAAGGCGTCCTTCCGCAATTGCCGGGCGGCAATCTCACCATCTTCTCCCTCGCCGATGGGGCGCTTGATTGCGCGTCGAAGAAAGTGGTCGACCTCACCGGCCTCGCCGCGGTGGCGCCGGAAGATCCGGAACCGGAATATGTCGACATCAATAGCCGCAACGAAGCCGTGGTGACGCTGCAGGAGAACAACCATATCGCGATCGTCGATCTGGCGGCTGCCAAGGTGACCGCGCATTTCACCGCCGGCACGGTTGATCTCAAGAACATCGACACCGAGAAGGACAAGGTGATCTCTCTCACCGGATCGATGGACGGCGTCGCGCGCGAACCAGATACCGTGCAATGGGTCGATGACGACCGCTTCGTCACCGCCAATGAAGGCGATTGGAAAGGCGGCAGCCGCGGCTTCACCATCTTCAACAAGGATGGCAGCGTCGATTTCGACAGCGGCACGTCGTTCGAATATCTGACCGTGCGTCTTGGCCACTATCCCGACAAGCGCAACAAGAAGGGCAACGAACCGGAAGGTGCGGAAGTCGCGACCTTCGGCGCCGACAGGATCCTCTTCGTGGCCTCGGAGCGCGGCTCGCTGGTGGGCGTCTTCCAGGATGCGGGTGCCGGCAAGGAGCCGACCTATCTCCAGGCGCTGCCGGGTGGCATCGGGCCGGAAGGGCTGCTCGCCTTGCCGGCGCGCAATCTGTTTGTCACCGCGGCCGAGAACGATCTCCGCGCCGACGGCCTCATCGGAGCTGTTGTGACGATCTATGAGCGGAGCGCCGCCCCCGCCGCCTATCCCACCATCGTCTCCGCCAATGGCGATGACGGATTGCCGCTCGGCTGGACGGCGCTTTCCGGTGCGGCGGCCGATCCGAAACTGCCGGGCATCCTCCATGTCGTGAGCGACAGCGCGCTCGCCGAAGCGCGCATCATGACCGTGGACGCAACCGCCATGCCCGCCACCATCACCGGCGCGCTCACCGTCACCAAGGACGGGGCGCCGGCGAAGCTGCTCGATCTCGAGGGCATCGCGATGGCGACGGATGGCGGCTACTGGCTGGCCTCGGAAGGCAATCCGGAACGCGAGAAGGACCCGACCGAGAACCATCTGCTGAAGGTGTCGGCAGCGGGCGTCATCGAACAGCAGATCGCCCTGCCGAAGGATCTCGCGGCACAGGCCGTGCGCTTCGGCTTCGAAGGCGTCGCCGTCACCGGCACCGGCGATGACGAGATCGTCTGGCTGGCCGTGCAGCGGGAATGGAAGAACGACCCCAAGGGGCTGGTGAAGCTGCTCGCCTACAAGCCGGCGGATCAGAGCTGGGGCCAGCTGCACTATCCGCTCGACAAGGCGGGGAAGGGCTGGACCGGGCTTTCGGAAATCACCGCCGCCAAGGACGGCCTCATCCTGACCGAGCGCGACAACCAGGTCGGCCGCGACGCCACCGTCAAGCAGCTCACCTTCGTCTCGCTGGCAGGTGTCACGCCGGTGCCCCTCGACGCCGCCGAGGTGCCGGTGGTGACGAAGCGCGTGCTGCGCGATCTGCTGCCGGACCTCTCGGCGCCCGGCGGCTATGTGCTCGACAAGGTTGAGAGCTTTGCCGTCGACGTGGCGGGCAATGCCTTCGTCATCACCGACAATGACGGCGTCGACGATCATTCCGGCGAAACGCAGTTCATCCCGCTCGGCAAGATCAACTGACCAAGGCCCGGGTCGGGCCGGATCCGTTAACCGAGAATCCGCGCCACCCGGCGCGGATTCTCTGCATTTGATGCGCTTTTTCGGGATCGGCGGCGCTGCGTCAAGCCAGGTCGAAAATGGGCTAAATCCCAAGCCAGACAGGCGTTTGTGAGCATGCCTCTGCGGCGGGAAGTCGCATATATTTCGATCAAATATGCGGGAAAAGCTCTTTCGCACACCTTTGTGTATCCGCAGGCAAGATTCGCCAGTTCATTTCCAGGCGCGGAAATGCGATAAGGAAGGTGGAAACAACAGTTGAGGCGAATGCAGTCCTTTTTAGGGGCTGGGCGGCTTGGCCTTCGCTATAGCGAGAATGTGATGATTGACGCTCCTGAGACTTTGCAACCGTTTGTACCCAATGCTGATGGCGAAGCCGGCAACGGCGACGCCATCAGTCTTTCTTTGGCTGATCTGCTGCCCGATAGCGGCGGCGCCATCGTCATCGAAGGCGATGGCCTCGATCTTTCCATCCGCATCATGACCGACGAACCGGTGATCGATGCCGGCGTGGTCGAGACCCTGGTGACGGCCACGGGCGAAGATGTTTCCGGGCATGCCTTCTTTGCCTTCAGCAACGGCACCACGCTCTATGCGCCGCGCGAAATGGACTTGGCGATCGTCAATCTCGATATTTGACTGGCCAGCCTGCGGCCCAGATCGATCCTCGTTTATCATTGAATTCTGAAACTGCGCTGCGCCGCTGGCTTGCCTATCGGCCTGCCCGACCCGCGGTTTGCTCAGAAGCTGCCGCCGTCACTGTCACTGTCATGCTCATGATCATTGCCGTTGTCGTGGTCATGTGTCTGATCGCGGTCCCGGTCCCGGCGCGTGCATGAAAACGTATCGGGGTCGGGGCAATTATCCTTCCTGGGTGTGGCCTTCCCCTGATCACCGCCTGGCGTCACCGGCGTCTCCACCGGGCTGAGGTTCAGCGCCGGGGCAGTACCGAGGTCAAACGCCCGCTCCGGGCCAGGGACGTCCGTGGCGGCCATGAGGGCTGCCACCTGGGGTTCGGTCCAGCGGGTGATCTGGCCAAGCCCCTGGTCGGTCACCGTGACGCCCAGCGTGCGGGTGAGCGTCGTGGCGCTGATGCCCGAAACCTCGTTCTTGCGCACGCCGACGCGGCCAGAGAGGACCAGGACGTCACTTTGCACGGCGTTGGCGAGGATGCCCCATTCGGTGCCGCGCACGGCCGTGATCGCCCGGGGCGTGCGGATCTCAAAGCGGGATTTTGGCGTCGCCGGGGCGGCGAATGCCCGCAAGGCGCCAAGCCACAGGTCGATTCCCACTTGGCGATCCGTGCCCGGGCCGCCGGAAACAACGTCCTCGATCGACAATTCCGATTGCGAACCAAGATTGATGATCGAGCCGTCGATCAATTGCAGCCGCACCCGGCTGCTGGCATCGGTCTTCAAGCGGTCGCCAGGTTCGAGCGCCGCGCCCAGCACCAGAGGCGCAATCGCGCTGCCGCGCGCGACTTCGACGTTGCCGGACAGCTTCACCACCTGTGCAACGGGGTCAGCCCAGGCAAGGCTGGCTGACGCAAAAAGGGCGAGCACCCCCCAAGAGAGTTCGCGCAAGCACATCATCTTCATGATCCGTCTCAAGATTTCCTAACCTAGGCCACACGATACGGTGTGTCCACACACGTCCCCGCAGCCGTCACCGAAGGATAGGGTTGCGGGAGGCTGCGCAACAGCATCAGCCGTCACACATCAGTCGGCCGGGAGGTTGCTCTGGTTCGGTGGCTGCTCACACAGCAATGAGAGCGCCGTGTGATCGGGGCTCAGATATCCAGATTCTGCGCGAAGCGGGCGTTTTCCTGGATGAACTGGAAGCGCATCTCCGGCTTCCGGCCCATCAGCCGTTCGACCAGATCGGCGGTCTCGCGCGCTTCCTCGCGCTCTTCCTCGTTATATTTGTGCGGGATGCGCACCTTGAGGAGCGAGCGGTGGCGCGGATCCATCGTCGTTTCCTTGAGCTGTGCCGCCGGCATTTCGCCAAGGCCTTTGAAGCGGCTGATCTCGACCTTGCCGCGACCCGAGAATTCGCCCTTCAGCAGCGCTTCCTTATGCACATCGTCGCGCGCATAAGCGACCTTGCCACCTTGCGCCAGCCGATAGAGCGGTGGCTGCGCCAGGAACAGATGGCCGTTTTCGATCAGCTGCGGCATCTCGCGATAGAAGAAGGTCATCAGCAGCGAGGCAATGTGCGCGCCGTCGACATCGGCGTCGGTCATGATGACGACCTTCTCGTAGCGCAGGCGCTCTTCGCTGTATTTGTCGCGGCTGCCGCAGCCCAGCGCCTGGATGAGATCGATCAGTTCCTGATTGCCCGCGAGCTTGTCGCTGGTGGCCGACGCCACATTGAGGATCTTGCCCCGCAACGGCAGCACGGCCTGGGTCTCACGGTTGCGCGCCTGCTTGGCGGAGCCGCCGGCGCTGTCGCCTTCCACCAGGAAGATCTCGGTCCCGGCCATCGCATCCTTGGTGCAGTCGGTGAGCTTGCCGGGCAGGCGCAGCTTGCGCGTTGCCGTCTTGCGCGACAGTTCCTTGTCCTGCTTTTTCCTGAGCCGCTCTTCCGCCTTTTCGATGACGCGGTCGAGGAGGTCCTTGGCGCGGCCCGGATCGTTCGACAGCCAGTGATCGAAATGATCCTTGATCATATTGTCGACCAGGCGCGCTGCCTCGGGGCTGGAGAGACGTTCCTTGGTCTGGCCCTGGAACTGCGGATCGCGGATGAAGACGGAGAGCAGCATCGCGGCATTGCCGCAGATATCGTCCGAAGTGACGAGGCCGATCTTGCGGTTGCCGACGAGATCGCCATAGGCCTTCAACGAACGGGTAAGGCCGGTGCGCAAGCCGCTCTCATGGGTGCCGCCTTCCGGCGTCGGCACCGTGTTGCAATAGGAGTTCATGAAGCCGTCTTCATCGACCGGCCAGGCAATGGCCCATTCGACGCGGCCCTGTTCGTCGGGAAAGTCGGCCTGACCCGCATAAGGCGCCGCGGTGATGGTCTTGCGCGTTCCCAAGGTCATGGCGAGATAGTCGAGGAGGCCGCCCGGGAAATGCAGCGTGGCCTGGGCCGGTGTCTCGTCGCCGTCATGGATCAAGGCCGGGTCGCACGACCAGCGGATCTCGACGCCGCGATAGAGATAGGCTTTCGAGCGGCACATGCGATAAAGCCGGCTCGGCTTGAAATGGAGCTGCAGCCCGAAGATCTCGGGATCCGGATGGAAGCGGATCGAGGTGCCGCGACGATTGACGTTGCCCTCGTTCTTCAGCTTGGTGACCGGCTTGCCGCGCTTGTAATGCTGCACCCAGAGCTGCTTGTCCTTGGCCACCTCGACCACGAGGTCGTCGCTGAGCGCATTCACCACCGAACTGCCGACGCCGTGCAGGCCGCCGGAGGTCTGGTAGACCTTGCCGCTGAACTTGCCGCCGGAATGGAGCGTGGTGAGAATAACCTCGAGCGCCGACTTGTCCTTGAACTTCGGGTGCGGGTCGATCGGGATGCCGCGGCCATTGTCGCGCACCGTCACATAGCCATCAGCGCCCAGTTCGACTTCGATGCGGCTGGCATGTCCCGCCACGGCTTCGTCCATCGAATTGTCGAGCACTTCGGCGACCAGGTGGTGGAGAGCGCGCTCGTCGGTTCCGCCGATATACATGCCGGGACGGCGGCGGACAGGCTCAAGACCCTCCAGAACCTCGATATCCTTGGCGGAATAGTCGCCGCCCTTCTTGGGCGTGCCTTCGAAAAGATCGCTCATGGGACTCCAGACCGTACTCGACTCGTTCGCGCCATGGGGCGCCAAGTGGCGCAGTGATACCCAGCCAAGGCCGATTACCGCAAGAACTGCGTTCGGCAGATTTATCTAATTGATTTCAAATAATAAATACTACTCGAGCGGCTGGTTGCTGCCGGGGTGTCGGCAGGAAAGGGCTCGGTGGAGCACCTCCGGCGCCACCTCGACCCCCATCAGATTGGCGCGCCACAGGTCGGCGCCATCCAGATTGGCGCCGGACAGATTCGACCCCTTGAGATTCGCGTCGGAGAGATCGGCCCCCCCGAGGTCGGCATCCTCGAAATTGGCACCGGCGAGATTGCAACCAGCCAGATTGGCGCCCTGCAGCTTGCTTTCCGAGAGGTCGGCGCCGGAAAAGTCGCAACCGGCGAGATTGGCCATCGAGAGATCGAGCCGCGGCAATTTGAGCCCGGAGAGGTTGCGCCCGGTGAAATCCGCCCGTTCACCGCCGGCGCCGCGCAGCCAGTCGTGATGCGACCGGAGGATATCGAGCAGCATCCGCAGATTGCGCGATTTTGCCGCACGTTCGGCGGCATCGACCTCGGCCTTCTCGACCAGGTTCACATGCGGCGGCAACGTGGGGGCGAGCAGTTTCAGGCGCAACTGCCGCTCGGCATCGGCCTCATTCTCCGCCAGGATCTCGCCGTGAAGCGTCGGCAGGCCTTTGCGCTGCTGGATGCGATAGATGAAAACCTTCGGCTGACCCTCGCCGTCCTGGGAGTCCGTGCCGTCCAACTCGCTCATCTGCGGGGATACTCCCTGCCTCACTTGGTAGATGCCTGTACCAGCGGTTCAGGCGGCGGCGACTCAGCTATTGTGGATAACTATAGCAAGCCTCGGTCGCGCCGACTCTAGGGAAGAATAGTTAATACCTTATGTCTCGATACGCCTCCCGACTGGCGTGGCCCGGCATGGCCCGCTATAGGTCTTCTTCCATGTCAGCCGCGTCGAAGAGATCATGAGCAACAATTCCTTTCTGCCCTACGGCCGCCAAAGCATCGACCAGGACGATATCGCCAGTGTCGCCAAGGCACTGCAGGCCGATTACCTGACCACCGGTCCCGGCGTCGGTCGCTTCGAGCAGGCCTTCGCCGACACAGTCGGCGCGCGCTATGCCATCGCCAGCAACAGCGGCACGGCGGCGCTCCATCTCGCCTGCATCGCGCTGGGCCTGCAGAAGGGCGATGCGGTGATCGTGCCGACACTGACGTTCCTCGCCACGGCCAATGCGGCGCGTTATTGCGGCGCCGATGTGATCTTCGCCGATGTCGATGCCGATACCGGGCGATTGACCGCGGCGACCTTGGAAGCGGCGCTGGCGAAAGCTGGCTCAGCCAGGGTGAAGGCGGTCCTGCCGGTGCATCTCAACGGCCATTGCGCCGACCTCACCGCCATCCGCGCCATCACCGAGGCGCGCGGCATCAAGGTGATCGAGGATGCCTGCCATGCGCTGGGCGGGATCCATCAATCGGGCAACAGCAGCACAGCCAGGGTCGGCGCCTGCGCGCTCTCCGAACTCGCCTGCTTCTCGCTTCATCCGGTCAAGACGATGACGACAGGCGAGGGTGGTGTCACCACCACCAACGACCCGAAGCATTACAAGATCATGCAGCTCTATCGCAGTCACGGCATGGTGCGCGATGCGGCGGACTTCCGGCACCGCGATCTGGGCTTCGGCCCTGATGGCCAGCCGAACCCCTGGTATTACGAAATGCAGGCGCTGGGCTGGAACTACCGCATCACCGATTTCGCCTGCGCGCTCGGCGAAAGCCAGCTCGCCAAGCTGGGGCGTTTCATCGAGCGCCGCCGCGAACTCACCGCTCTCTACGACAAGCTGCTGCCAGACCTCGCGCCGAAGCTCAGGATCGTGCCGGCGCAGCCCGGCGACAACGCCGCCTTGCACCTTTATGCCGTGCTGATCGATTTTGCCGGCATCGGGAAGTCGCGGGCGCAGGTCATGGCCGAGTTGAAGGCGCTGGGTGTCGGCACCATGGTGCACTACCTGCCGGTCCACCAGCAGCCCTATTACCGCGACCTCTACGGCAAGCAGGATCTCCAGGGTGCGGATTCCTATTACGCCCGCCAGCTCTCGATCCCGCTTTATCCCGACATGACGGATGCGGATGTGACTCGGGTGGTCAACGCCTTGCGGTCGGTCCTGGGCTGACCTAACCTGCCGAAATCGACATGACGATGAAGGGGATAGCCATGTTCAAGGAATTCCGGGATTTTGCCGTGCGCGGCAATGTGGTGGATCTAGCCGTCGGTATCATCATCGGCGCGGCCTTCACCGGCATCGTCAATTCCCTGGTCAAGGACATCATCATGCCGCCCATCGGCTTCATCATGGGCGGGATCGATTTCTCCGACTTCTTCATCGCGCTCAGCACCGAGCATTACGACACGCTCAAGGCAGCGACCGATGCCGGTGTGGTCACGATCAATTACGGCCTGTTCCTCAATGCCTGCATCAACTTCCTGATCGTGGCCTTCGCCATCTTCCTGCTGGTGAAGCAGATCAACCGCTTCAAGAAGGCGGAAGAGGCGGCACCCGCCCCAGGTCCCTCGGAGAGCGAGAAGCTGCTGGGCGAGATCCGCGATCTCTTGAAGAGCGGCCGCTGATTATTTCTTGCAGCCGAGGCTGTTGAAATCAGCCTCGGGCGCACGGCCTTGCCGCGCCACGGTAGCGTGGCCCTTGTTGGCGTCGATCAACTGCTTGATCAGGTCCCGGTCCACGGCGCCGTCGAGATGGCTGCTGGGATCGGCGGCGATGGCGTGGATCACCCGCAGATAGGTGACTTCACCGCCATGGATGCCGTCGACGAATTCGCACGGATCGGTGCCGAGGATGGCCGGATCATGGAAATCGAAGGTCAGCACCGGCAGCGTTGCGAGGCGCCGCCGCACTTCGTTGACGATGTTGGGTTCCGGCTGTTCCGCTACCCAGTCATGGACCGGGCCGGCCACCGGCGGCAGCACGACGATGACTTCGACCTCATGGTCCTGCAGCTTGTGGATGAGCGTTTCCAGCCGATGCCAGCTGGCTTCCGAGAAATCATTCCACGGCGCGCGGTCGTTGCGCTTGGACTGCCGCGCCATGTCATTCAGCGTTTCGGCAAATCCGATATCGCTGCCGCCGGCCTGTTCGGTGAGGCTGACGCCGTAATCATAGTGACCGAAGGGATCCCAGCCGGCGTCGCTGAAAAGGGCCGGCAGGCCGATGCCGGGCGGCAACTCGCCGGGCGAAAACATCAGGGTCGAAAGATCCCCCGGCGTCAATGTCCCGTCCCACAGCCATACCGCTGGCTGCGTCAGTTCATGGAGCGTGAGGGGCGTCTCCGGTGAGGCGTCGGTCGGCGCGTCCGGCCGCCTTGTCGCGCTCAGCCACCACCAGTCCAGCGCGATGATCATCTGCCTGGGACGATAGCGTTCGAGTACTGCGTCGACGAAGATCTCGCCGGATTCAAGATCGCGCATGGCGCCGCCGGCATTGAACGCCTTGCTGCGCCATGGATCGGCCATGAACTGCATCGCGCGCGATGAACCCAGCAGCACGATCTCGGCCTCAGCCAGCCTCGCCCGCTCGATCTTGTAGGGGCGCGGCCGATAGAACAGGCCCGAACTGTAGCGAATGTCCTGCGATTGCTGGATGCTGGCCGCGGTGATCGGATCGATCGTCTCGCCGGCACGATCGAGCGTGAGATACGAGACGCCGAGGAGGCCCGCGGCGATCGCCAGGGGCAGGGCGAACAGCAGGGCATAGCGTAGCGAATGGACCGGGCTTTTCATGGCTCAGAACTGGAAATAGAGGAATTCGGATTGCCAGCCGAGGATGGCAACGGCGCCGGCCGTCGCGACGAGGCCCGCCGCCAGCGCCCAGCCCGTCACCGGGCGCCATTCCAGATACCGCTCATAGCGCCCGAGACGGCGCCGCGTCAGCGTCACCAGCTTCAGCGTCGGCGCGTAGCGGCGGAAGATCTCGGTGCTGTTGGGCGCCAGCGTCGCGATGAGGCCGGCGATCAGGATCACCGGCCAGCCATCCAGCGGCAGATCGGGCAGGTTCGGCGTCTTCAGGCCGAAGCCGCTGGCACCCACCAGCGAGCCCAGCACGCTATGCGCCGTGGCGACGTCGACCGCCTTGAAATAGACCCAGGCGATCATCACGACGATCATGGTGATGAACCAGCCCACCGGCCGCGGCAGCGTGAATCCGCGGCCCTTGGCAAAACCGGACCACAGGCGCTGAACCACCAGGAACACGCCGTGGAGCGCACCCCAGATGATGAAGGTCCAGCCGGCCCAATGCCACAACCCGCCCAGCAGCATGGTGAGCAGCAGGTTGGCCAACTGCCGCGCTGTGCCGTGGCGATTGCCGCCCAGCGGGATGTAGAGATAGTCGCGCAGGAAACGAGACAGGGTCATGTGCCAGCGGCGCCAGAAATCGGCGATGTTGACCGCCTTGTAGGGCGAGTGGAAATTGGCCGGGAAGCGGATGTTGAACATGCGCGCAAGGCCGATCGCCATGTCGGAATAGCCCGAGAAATCAAAGTAAAGCTGCAGGCTGTAGGCGAGCGCCCCCATCCAGGCCTCGACCAGGGTGAGGTCGGCGCCGGCATGCGCCGCGGCAAAGGCAGGGTTGGCGATCTGCGCCAGCGTGTCGGCGATCACCGTCTTCTTGAAGAGGCCGAGGCCGAACAGCGAGACGCCCACCAGGATGTTGATGGCGCGGGGCTTGAGGAAGCCTGGCCGGCGGATCTGCGGAATGGCCTCGTTGTGATGCACGATCGGCCCGGCCACCAGCTGCGGGAAGAAGGTCACGAACAGGCAGAAATCAATGAGCCGGTAATGCTTCGCCGAGCGCCGATAGGCATCCACCAGATAGGCGATCTGCTGGAACGTGTGAAACGAAATGCCGAGCGGCAGGATAATGAGGCCGAGACTCCAATCCGTGCCGGCCGTGTCGTTGACAATGCCCAGGAAGAAATTGACGTATTTGAAAGAGCCCAGCACCACCAGGATGACCGCGATGGCGGCGGTCAGGATCAGGCGCCGTGCGCGGTTGCTAAGATCGGTCCGTTCCAACTGGCGGCCGACGATGAAGCTGAACACCACTTCGGCCAGGATGAGGAGGATGTAGATCGGGCTCCACCAGGCATAGAAGAACACCGAGGCCAAGGCGAGGAAGCCCACCGCCATGTCGCGCGCCGCGAATCGCCCCAACAGGAAAAACAACGACAGCGTCACCGGCAGGAAGACGAACATGAACTGGTAGGAGTTGAAGAGCATGAACTTGCCTCAGGCTGAGCGCTGGTGTGGGGCGATGGATGGCAGGCGGGTCACGGCGTTACAATCCCTTGTCGCAACCGAGGTCGAGGAAATCGATTTCGGGCGGAACGTCGCCTGGTCGCAATTCGCGGAGACGCGCATGGCCGGCATTGCTGGCAATTAGTCCGGTCACCATGTCGCGGTCGATCGCCTGGCCAAGCGCGGTGCCGCCGAAAGTACCGATGGCGTCGAGGATGCGCAGATATGTCACCTCGCCGCCATGAAATCCGTCGACGAATTCGCAGTCGGAAGAACCCAGCGCACCGGCATCGGAGAAATCGAACAGGCGCGCACCGATGCTGCCCAGCGCATCGCGCCAGAGCGGCACCAGGCGGTTTTCCGAATCCTGGTCCATTGCCGCCTGCACCGGCCCGGCCAGTGGCGTGACCAGCAGGATCACTTCGATCGATTGCGCTTCCAGCTCCCGCACCAGGTCGCGCAATTGCTGCAGGCTTTGCGCGGACGGTGCGACATGGACATTCATCTTGCTCGACTTCTTGGCGCTTTGGAGGCGCTTCAAGGTGCGCTTGAACTGCTTGTCGTCGTTCTTCATGCCGCCGTCGATCAGCGTGCCGTAATCATAGCGGCCATAGACGTCCCAGCCGCGTCCGCCGAATTTGGCAAATGCCCCGATGCCATGCGGCAGATCGTGAAACGGCGACAGTCCTTCCAGGAATGAGCTGAGGTGAATGGCATCGTCTGCCACCCACTGCACCGGCGTCATCAGCTGGGTCAGGGAAATCTCGACCTCGTCGCTCAACGTGCCGGTGGCATCGATCTCGTCATCGCGGTTGGGATTGAACCACCAGAAATCCAGGCCGAGCAGGATCGACGTCGGCTTATGGATGGCAACCGCCGCACGGGTGAAGGTGACAGCCTGGTCCAGGGTGTTGGCCGCGCCGCCCGCATTGATGACCGAGCCCGAGAAAACCTCGCCGGCAAACGGCATGACGCGGGACGAACCGACCAGCAGGATATCCGGCGACTTCAGTCGATAGCGTTCCAGCTTGTAGGCGAAGGGGCGGTAGACGAGGGCTGGACCATAGAGCGTGCCGGTCTCGTCCTGGAGCCTCGCTGCCGAGATCGGCCCGGTCGTTTCCTCCACCCGCAAGAGGAAGGCGTAGAGGGTGGCCAGGATCAGTGCTGCGATCAGGATAGGGGCGAGGAAGATGGCGAGGTAGCGCGCCGTGCGCCGCCGCCCGACGGACACCGTGCGCGCAAGGCGGCGCACAGGGTCGGATACGTGATCCGGAAGGACATTTTCCTGGGTCATGCGGGCACAGAATCAGTCTGTTGAGATTGCCAAGGCCGGGGCCGGGTTATACCAACTGGCTGGCCTGCTGTCATGCGCCGCAGCTTCGCCGTTTCCTGCCTGGCTAAAGGTTAACCGCATGGTCCGGTTGGGATTTTCCTCAGAGTCCCTTGTCGCAGTCACTGTCGCGGTAGAGTGCCTCGGGCGTTGCATCCCCCGGCAACAGCTCGACCAGGCGCTTATGCCCGGTATTGCTGCCAATCAGGCTCGTGACCAGGTCGCGGTCGACGGACTGGCTGAGGATCGTGCCACCGAATTCCGCGATCGCATCCAGGGCACGGAGATAGGTCACCTCGCCGCCGGTGACATCATCGACGAATTCGCAATCGGACGATCCCAGCACACCGGCATCGTCGAAATCGAATACGCGCTGCCCCGTTGCGCGGATGGCGTCCCGCCAAAGCGGCACCAGCCGGTTCTCGGAATCCCTGGCCAGGGACGCGCGGAGCGATGCGGCCATGGGGGGCACCATCAGCACGACTTCGATGGATTTCCCGTTGAGGTCGGCGAGGAGGTCCGTGAACGCCTTCAGCGCTGCTGGCGACGGTGCCACGCGAACCTCGCGCAGGCCGGCCGGCTCGTCATTGTCGGCTGCTGGACCATCATAGCGTCCATAGGCGTCCCAGCCCTGGCCGTTCAACATCGCCAGGGCCCCGATGCCGCCGCCCTTGTCGCCTGCGGGAAGAAGGCCGCCGAGCCAGTGACCGGGTGAGACTTGTCCGGTCAGCAGCCATAACAACGGGTCGGTGAGATGCGCAGCGAAGCTCTGTGCCTCCGCCGCCGCCGGCGGAAGGGCTTGCGGCGCGTCTGGATGGAACCACCAGTAATCCAGGCCGATCAGAATCGATTTTGGTGGATGCAGCGCGACCGCATCGCGGATGAAGCTGGTAAGCTCGATGAGTGAGTCCGCGGCACCGGCGGCATTGTAGCTCGTCACCGCGAAGGCTTCTCCGGGCAGGGTCGACAGCCGCCGCGAGCCGATGACGAGAATCTCGGGTCGCATCAGGCGATAGCGTTCCAGCTTGTAGGCATAGGTGCCGACATCGGATGCCGGTCCATAGAGTCCGCCATGGGTCTCCTGCCGACCGGCCGCCAGGACCGGCGCCATCATTTCCTGGCTCCGCCACAGAAGGATGGCGCTGGCGCCGCAGAGCAGGCCGAGAAGGAGGAGCAGGAGGGCAATGAGCAGGATCCAGCGAACGGGGCGGCTGTCCCGCGCTTGACGGCGGAAGCTGAGGCGGGAGGACCTGATGGCACGGTTCGAGGACATGTTTTCTCAGGTCATCTGCGCCAACGAATCACACGTGGGACTCGGTCGGTTGAAGATTGCCAAGGCCGGGGCCGGATTATATCAATTGGCGGGCCTGCTGTCATGCCCGGCGGCGCCAACAACTTCCTTGCCCATCAAAAGGTTAACCACATGGCCCGATTCACCTTCTCCTGCATCGACGCGCATACCTGCGGCAATCCGGTGCGGGTCGTCTCTGGGGGCGGGCCGCAACTGACCGGCGCCAGCATGAGCGAGCGGCGCCAGCATTTCCTCCAGGAGTTCGACTGGATCCGTACGGGCCTGATGTTCGAGCCGCGCGGCCACGACATGATGTCGGGCAGCATCCTCTATCCACCGACCCGGCCCGATTGTGATGTTGCCATCCTGTTCATCGAGACCTCCGGCTGCCTGCCGATGTGCGGCCATGGCACCATCGGCACGGTGACGGTCGCCATCGAGAACGGGCTCGTGCGACCGAAGAAACCGGGCGAACTGCGCCTCGACACGCCGGCCGGCCTCGTGGTCGCGACCTACGAACAGGTCGGCGACTATGTCGAATCCGTGCGCCTCACCAACGTGCCGGGCTTCCTCCATTCCGAAGGGCTGGAGATCGACTGCCCCGGGATCGGGCCGATCAAGGTCGACGTCGCCTACGGTGGCAATTTCTACTGCATCGTCGAACCGCAGGCTGGCTATCGCGACATGGCCGATTTCACCGCCGGTGAGCTCATCGCCATGAGCCGCGAACTGCGCCGCAGGATGAACGAGCGCTACACCTTCCAGCATCCCGAGAACCCCACCATCCAGGGCCTCTCGCACATATTGTGGACCGGCAAGCCAACCGTCGCCGGCGCCGATGCGCGCAACGCGGTGTTCTACGGCGACAAGGCGATCGACCGCTCACCCTGCGGCACCGGCACCTCGGCCCGCATGGCGCAGCTTGCCGGCAAGGGTAAACTCAAGGTCGGCGACAAATTTGTGCATGAGAGCATCATCGGCTCGCTCTTCAAGGGTCGGGTCGAGCAGGCCGCCACCGTCGGCAACAAACCGGCGATCGTGCCATCGATCGAAGGCTGGGCGCGGGTCACCGGCTACAACACCATCTTCATCGACGATCGTGATCCCTACAAACACGGTTTCCAGGTCATCTGACGCGCATCAATCAAGAAACAACAAGCCCGGCGACGGGAACAGGGAGCGGCCCATGGTCAAGACATTCAAGGAATTCCCGACATTGAGCGTGCTCGATCATCCGCTGATCCAGCACAAGCTCTCGATGATGCGCGACAAGTCGACCCCGACCACCCTGTTCCGCCAGCTGCTGAAGGAGATAGCCCTCCTCATGGGCTATGAGCTCACGCGCGATCTGCCGATGACGACCCAGGAGATCGAGACGCCGCTCACCAAGATGGACGCGCCGGTGATCATGGGCAAGAAGATCGCCGTGGTGCCGATCCTGCGCGCCGGACTCGGCATGGCGGATGGTTTGATGGAACTGGTGCCCGCCGCGCG
>NZ_CAMDRA010000071.1 GCF_945906275.1 Dongia mobilis | reverse complement strand
ATCAGATAAGGATTTATTTATATGCGCCGTATAGCAGGCCGCCGATCCAGCGGCAAGCGCTGGTTTAGAAGATCGTAGTTAATGTTTAACTAACTGATCTCATTGTGGAAACAAGACCTAGGGAGAGGCTAATAGGCCCATCACCTGGAAGGAAAAGGGGGACCAGAGCGCCATCTTACGGCCCGATTCCCGAAGCAGTTCCGCCGACCAGACATTGCAGGTCCGGAACAGGGAGTAACGACCCATGGCGGCGTAGAAAGCGTCCGATGGCCAATAGCCGGGCAAGAGTTCCCGCCACGCCTGGCCGACGGGCCGGTCGAGACTGTCGTCGATGTAGCGGAACATCGCGTCCGCGCCTGCCTGATCCGTGGCAAGGGCCCGGCAATTGGGCAGACCCTGCGGATCGCCGTGATAGGTTACGTGGACAACGCTGCTGTCGCGCCAAAACAGAGCCCGCAGGACCGGGCCAGGGCGGATGTCGCGCCATTCCTTGGTCGTTGCGAAGAAGGCCTTGGCACCACAGCCGAGGGCGAGATGGCTGGCGCCGGTGACGTCGCCGGCAAAATCCCGCGGCGGAAAGATGCCGAACCAGTCTCGCCCGCCGCCCACAGCTGGCAGGATGATATCGACATGGACGCCATTGTCACAGGCGTAGAAATGATAGTCGGTGGGTTCGCCGATGGCAGCCGCCCGCCCGGGTATCATGCCGAGCAGCATCGCCATCAGGAAGTAGGTGAGGCCCAGGGCAATCAGCGCGCCGCCGGCCCATCTGCCCCTGCGCCAGAAGGATCGCACCTGGCTACACCGCCAAGGCGTTGAAATCGTCGAGCAGCATGGCGATGCGCCCGGTATCCCATTGGTCCATGATCAGGCGCGCGCAGCGGGTCGCCGCCAGATAGTCGATGTTGCGGATGCGCTGCTTGACGCGCGGCAGATTGACCGGCGCCATGGAGAGGTCCTGGATACCCAGGCCCAGCAGCAGCGGCGCGAATTTTGGATCGCCGGCGATCTCGCCGCAGACGCTGATGGGAATGCGCGCGCGCAAGGCGGCCTCGGTCGCAAACTGGATGAGGCGCAGCACCGCCGGATGCAGCGGATTGTAGAGATGCGCCACCTGCTCCTCGCCGCGATCGATGGCGAGCGTATATTGCGTGAGATCATTGGAGCCCACAGCGAAGAAGTCCGAGACCTGCGCCAGGGCATCGGCCGCCAGGGCGGCGCCGGGCACCTCGATCATGACACCCATCGGCGGCAGCGGGTCCGCCATCTTGACGCCGCGACGCTTCAGGCGCTTGGCCACCTGCAACAGGATCTCGCGCACCTGCTTCACTTCCGAGAGCGAGGAGATCATCGGCAGCAGGATGCGCACCGGCCCGAAGGCGCTGGCACGCAGGATCGCCGCCAGCTGCGTTTCCAGAAGCGGTCGCTCCTGGAGACCCAGTCGAATGGCGCGCAACCCCAGGGCCGGGTTGGCGGTTTCGCCCAATCGGTCGCGCAAGGACGGCGCCAATTTATCGCCACCCACGTCGAGCGTGCGGATGGTGACGGGCTTGCCCTCCATGCCCTCAACCAGGGTGCGATAGGCCTCCGCCTGTTCGTCTTCACTCGGCAAATCGACCCGATTCATGAACAGGAATTCGGAACGCAGGAGCCCGATGCCTTCCGCCCCCGCCGCCAAGGCCATGTCGAGTTCGCGCGGCAATTCCAGATTGACCAGCATGCCGATGCGCTGGCCATCACGGGTGATGGCCGGCAGTTTCTTGAGGCGCGAGAGGATGCGCTCGGTCTTTTCCAGCTCCAGCTGGCGACGGTGGAACTCCTCAAGCCGCGCCGCCGTCGGATTGATGAAGACACGGCCGCCGGCACCATCGATGATCACGATGTCGCCGGTCCTGATCGCCGAGGTGAGACCGGCCAGGCCGAGCACGGCCGGCAAGGCCAGCGAGCGCGCCATGATGGCGGTATGACTCTCGGCGCCGCCGAGCTCGGTCGCAAAACCGTGAATGCGTTTGGGATCGAGCAAGGCGGTATCGGCCGGGGTCAATTCCTCGGCAATCACCACCGCCCCTTCCGGCAGATGCTTGAAAGCCTCGAACGGCGTCTTGGTCAGATTGCGCAGCAGCCGATCACCGACCTCGCGCACATCCTTGGCGCGGGCCGAGAGATAGGGATCGTTGAGGTGCTCGAAATCGTGGGCGACGGCGTTGATCTCCGCCTGCACCGCGGCCTCAGCATTCTGCTGCGTCTCGAGGATGCGCTTCTCGACACCGCGCACGACCCGCGAGCCGGACAGCATCTGCAGATGCGCATCGAGCAGGAACTCCAGCTCCTCTGCCGCAGCGCCGTGCAATTCGGCGCTCTTCTTCTTCAACTTGCGGAGCTGTCGCTCCGACTTCGCCAGCGCATCACGGAAACGTTCCAGCTCCGCATCGACGGACTCGGCGGCGATCTCGTAATCGGGGACATTGACTACGCCGATCTCGACCACATGCGCTTCGCCGATGGCGATACCGGCGGAGACACCGAGACCTTCGAGCAGGATCTCGCGCGCAGCCCCCTTCTCCGACGTGGCCTTGCCGGTTCCTGCGGCTACCGGGCTGCCTTTTGTGGTGCGACGCGGCATGCGCGGCACCTCATTCTTCATCGAATTTTCGTTCGATCAGATCGACCAGGGCGTCGATTGCGGCCCTGGCATCGGTGCCTTGGGCGCGGATCTCGAGTTCCGAGCCGATACTGGCGGCCAGCATCATGAGGCCCATGATGGAGCCGCCGCTCACATCCATTTCACCCTTGGTAACGCGGATGTCGGAGGTGAAGGCGCCGGCCGTCTTCACGAACTTTGCCGCCGCGCGCGCATGCAAGCCCTTTTGGTTGGCGATCTGGGCGCGAACAGTGAGCGTGTTAGGTTCGGACATCGGCGCCTCCGCTCAGCATTCGCTGGCTTTGAGAAGCTGCGAGGCAACGTTGATATATTTGCGCCCGGCCTCCTGCGCCGCGGTGACCGCGCCGGTCAGTGGCAGGGTTCCCCTGACGCTCGCCAGCTTGATCAACATCGGCAGATTGACGCCCGCCACGACCTCGACATTGGCCTTGTCCAGGGTGGAAATTGCCAGATTGGAGGGCGTGCCACCAAACATGTCGGTCAACAGCACAACGCCCTTGCCCTGATCGCATTTCGCTACGGCTTCGAGAATCTCGCGCCGGCGCTGTTCCATATCGTCTTCCGGACCGATGCAAATGGCGGCGGCAGATGCCTGCTTGCCAACCACATGCTCCAACGCGGCTAAAAATTCGGCGGCAAGATTGCCATGCGTCACCAGGACGATGCCGATCAACTGTGTCTGAACCACGCATACCCCCAAATTCGACAAGCTGCCTGGGTTCGCCAGACCGGGATCAAATCCCGGCGGCGCGCCCTGCAGCCACCTATGCCAAGCTCGCTTGCGGTGACGTCTCGCATCATGATGCTATCAATCACGATACAGCGCGTCCCACATCCCGGTGTCGCAGCGTGACCGAGCGGCCGCGTTCGCGCAGCCATGCGGCCAATCTGCCAGCGACAAAGACAGAGCGATGCCGGCCGCCGGTACAGCCGATGGCGATGGTCAGATAGCTCTTCCCTTCGCCCTCATAGCCCGGCAAGAGGGGCCACAATAAGGAAGTCAGGGCCGCAAAGAAACCGGGGAAAGCGGGGTCCGCTTCGATCGCCCGGCCAACTGCCTCATCCTCGCCGGAAAGAGGTCTAAGTGCCGGATCGTAATAGGGATTTTCCAGGAACCTGACATCAAAAACCAGGTCCGCCTCACGCGGCAACCCCTGTTTATAGGAGAAGGAGACGATGGTGAGGGCGAGATCCGGCCGGGCAGCGAGGCCGAAATGGCCCACCAGCATGGTCTTGAGATCGCCGATCGCCGTGTCGCTGGTATCGAGCACCAAGTCCGCCTCGGCCCGCACATTTCGCATCAGGTTGCGCTCGCGCAGGATGCCGTCGCCGACCGGGCGATCCTGCGCCAGCGGATGGCGGCGGCGCGTTTCGGTGTAGCGGCGACGCAGAACTTCATCCTCGCAATCGAGGAAGACCAGGGTGACGCGAAAGCGCCGATCCGCCTTCAGACGCCGGACCAGATCGATGAAGCCATCGCTGGAGAAGCCGCTGGTGCGAGAATCGATACCGAGCGCGATCGGTTTTCCCATGGCGGGCAATGTGGTCTGGGCCAGCCCGGCCACCAGATGCGGCAGCAGGTCGAGCGGCAGATTGTCGACCGCTTCGTAACCGATATCCTCAAGGCATTTCAGCGCTGTCGAACGACCTGCGCCGGCGAGACCGGTCACCAAAAGAATATGTCGCCGCACCGCCCGGGTTTCAGCATTTTCCGGTTCGGACGCCTCGGTTTTACTGGACATGGCAGCCCTGGGTTCGGATTGGGTCATGAGGATTCGCTCACTCGCGGCCCATTATAAGGGCAGGACCACATTTCACGGCAAGCCGCAGCTTGGCCGTCGCCGACACGGCAAAGGGATCGAGCTTCAGCAAGGCAATCTCGATTCCGAGATACTCGGCCGTGAGTGCCGCCGGCAGCCGATCAATTTCAGCGGGTGCGACCATGTCGATCACCCAGGCGAGCGGCTTGGCATCGACAACATGCGGCACCGGCACCAGGCCCAGCCCGCGCGCCTCGATCCGGCCCCTGAGGTCGGGCGGCATCAGATCGGGTACCGATACGAACAAGCGGCCGTCGCGTCGATGCAACGCCACCTGCTCGTCGCTGATGAGACGGGCACCTTCATCGACCAGACGCAAGGCGAGGTCGGAACGGCCGCTGCCGGACGGTCCCCGCAGCAGGACCGCCTGATCGTCGATCGCCACGGCAACACCGTCGATACGCAGCGAATTCTCCTGCATCGCGCCTCACGCCACCAAGAGGGTCACGGTGAAGCGGGCGCCAAGGATGCGCCCCTGGGCATCGACGCGATTGTCCGCGCGGAGCGAGCCGCCATAGGCTTCGACGATCTGCTTCGAGATCGAGAGGCCGAGGCCGGAATGCGTCCCGAACTTCTCGCCCTTCGGCCGTTCGGAATAAAAACGCTCGAAGATGGCGCCAAGCTTGTCCGGTGGGATGCCGGGCCCTTCATCCTCCACCGTGAGCTGGATATGGCGGCCGACGCGGCGCGCCGCGAGCAGGATGACGCCTTGTGGCGGGCTGAACGAGATGGCGTTGGCGACAAGGTTGCGCACGACCTGGCCAAGCCTGCCCTCGGTCCCCAGCACCGAAAGGGAACCGCCTTCGGGCAATTGCGTCCTGATCTGTGGTGCGGAATCCCGGCCGGTTGCCGCGTGAATGTCAGCGACCGCCAGCACCAGATCGCGCAGCTTCACCGGCGCCGCTTCGGCGCGCGACATTTCGGCATCGATCCGCGACGCGTCGGAGATATCACTGATCAGGCGATCGAGCCGCTGCACATCATCGAGAATGATGCTCATGAGCTTTTTCTGCTGGGTCGGATCCTCGACGCGCGCCACAGTCTCGACGGCGCTGCGAAGGGAGGTCAGCGGATTCTTGATTTCGTGCGCCACGTCGGCGGCAAATCCCTCAATCGCATCCATGCGCCGCCAGACAGCCTCGGTCATGTCACGGAGGGCCCCGGAGAGATCGCCGATCTCGTCACCGCGCGCTGAGAGATCCGGAATGGTCTTCTGCCGCCCCTTGTCGCGGCGCACCCGGTCAGCGGCGTCGGCCAGGCGATGGATCGGCAAGGCGATCGTGCTGGCAAGGTACAGTGACAACAGGACCGTGACACCAAGCGCGATGCCGGAAACGCCGAGAATGGTGAGCCGCGTGTCGCGCAGCGTCGCCTCGATATCGTCGCCGGGCTTGGTCAGCAGCAAGGCGCCCAGAACCTGCCGGTAGCGCTGCACCGGCACGGCGGCGGAGAGGATCATCTTGCCCTTGCCGGCATCGCGCACGAAGGTCATCGCCTCGCCGCCCATAGCCTTTACGACTTCCTGGTAGTCGGCGGCGTTCTGCACGGCCGCTTCCTGGTAGGGCTGCAGGATGCGGCTGCTCGGCAACCGATCAAACACCCAGTCATAGGTGGCTGCGACCCACTTCCAGACCAGGCTTTCATTGGGATCGAGCGGTGGCAGGGGTGTGATGGTGACGATGCCCCCAGGCCCGGAGAGCAGAAAGCTGTCGGCCACCATGGTACCGTCCGGTGTGAACAGCCGGGCGCGCGTCTTGGAGACATCAACCAACCGGCGGATCGTCTGACGCGAGGTTTCCGGCACCAGCTTTTCTTCACCCAGCGGCCCCGTGGCGACACCGCTCGCGGCCAGGGCGCCCGAGAACAGCGAGCCCTCGGTCTTCAGCAGTTCGAGTTCGGATTGCAGCAAACTGTCGCGATAGGTCGGCAGATAGAGAAGACCCAGCACCGGCACCAGCAGCGCCATGATGTTGAGCACCAGGATGCGGCGGGTGAGCGGCGACTGCCAGAGCGACCGGCGCGAGGCCGGCAGGCGCTTGGACTTGGCCTTTTCCTTTGTCGCCTTCGCCGGCTTCACCGGCGCGAGTGCTGGCTCCTGCCGTGGCAGCGGGACGGAAGGCCGCAGTTCCGGTTCGGTCCGCGCCGGTTTCAGTTGCTGTGCTGCGGCTTTGCGACGCCGCCAGAACCCGGACGCATCTCCCTTGTCAGGTGTCTCGACACGCGCCGACGACAAAGGCAGGCGCCAGCGTTCGACCTCGTCGCTGCGCGAAGCCTCGCTCATCTCGGCTGCGGCAGGGCTTGCATATCAGCTCTCTTTATAGCGATAGCCGACGCCATAGAGTGTCTCGATATGATTGAACTCGCCGATCACCGCCTTGAACTTCTTGCGCAGCCGCTTGATGTGGCTGTCGATGGTGCGGTCGTCGACATAGATGTTCTCGCCATAGGCGGAATCCATCAGCTGGTCACGGCTCTTCACGTGCCCCGGACGCTGCGCCAATGCCTTCAGCAGAAGGAATTCGGTGACGGTAAGCTCGATCGGCTTTCCATCCCAGGTGCACAGATGGCGCGTGGGGTCCATCATCAGCGGGCCGCGCAGCAAGGCCGCCTCGCCGGTCTGGGCCGTGGAATTGCGGCTTTCCTCGCGCCGCAGGATGGAGCGGATGCGCTCGATCAGCAGGCGCTGCGAGAACGGCTTCTTGATGTAGTCGTCGGCACCCATGCGCAGGCCCATCAATTCGTCGACCTCGTCATCCTTCGAGGTGAGGAAGATCACCGGCAGCGACGATGTCTTGCGCAGCTTCTCGAGCAGCTCCATCCCGTCCATGCGCGGCATCTTGATATCGAGGACGGCAAGATCGACCGGCTGGCTGGCAAGACCGCGCAACGCCTCGGCGCCATCGCTGTAGGTGCGCACGGCGAAACCCTCTGCCTCCAGCGTGATGGTGACGGAGGTCAGGATGTTTCGGTCGTCGTCGACAAGCGCAATCGTTTGCGGCACGGGGGGCCTCCTTGGCGTGGGAACAAGTATAGAATTCAGCAGACCTTGCCAAGATTGACGCCAATGATGACAGAAATGGGGCGCAATCGGCACAATTGCTAGGCCGCTCAAGTATTTGCTTAGATAGTGGCAAGATCGTCGCCCCACCACCCGGACAAGCATGAAAATGACTGAACAGATTGATCCAAAAGACGAAATTCGCCGACTTATGAACCTCCCAAAGGCCTATTTCGGGACCGTGGCCGACCGTGACGGCAGCAAATATCCCTTTGTCAGCCTGGTGGTGCCGGCCATTGACGGGGACGGACAGCCACTTCTGCTGCTGTCCGACCTCTCCGATCACGTCAAGAACCTGCAGGTCGAGTCGAAGGCGTCACTGCTGTTCGATGGCACGGCCGGCCGTGACGAGCCCCTGACCGGACCGCGCGTGACCCTGCTGGGCGAGGTTGCCGTCACCGAAGCGGCCGTCGACCGGGATGCCTACTTGGCCCGTCATCCCACCGCCGACCTCTATGCCGGCTTCAAGGATTTCCGCTTCTACCGCTTCAAGGTGCGCGAGGCCTTGCTGGTCGCCGGGTTTGGCCGCATTCACCGGCTGGCTGGCGACGACCTCCCTTTCCGTCATCCCCGGGCTTGACCCGGGGATCAGCCCCCAACTGATGGACGGCGAACCCGGACGCACCTGATCCCCGGGTCAAGCCAGGGGATGACGGCTTTAGCGGGTTTCATAAGAAAAACCCCGCTGCCGAAGCAGCGGGGTTTTTCTAACTCAAACCGAACTGTCCGAGATCAGCCCTTGTTGGCGAGCGCCGAACCCTGGCGCTTGGCCATGAAGGCCTTGGCGGTTTCGACAGCCACGGCTGCGTCGCGGCAATAGGCGTCGGCGCCCACTGAATTGGCAAAGGCTTCGTTGAGGGGCGCACCGCCGACCAGCACGACGTAATCCTGGCGGATGCCCTTTTCGATCATCGCGTCAACGACGACCTTCATGTAGGGCATGGTGGTGGTGAGCAGCGCCGACATGCCGAGGATGTCAGGCTGGTGCAGTTCGATGGCTTCCAGATACTTCTCGACCGGGTTGTTGATGCCGAGATCGATCACCTCGAAGCCGGCACCTTCCATCATCATCGAGACGAGGTTCTTGCCGATGTCGTGGATGTCGCCCTTCACGGTGCCGATGACCATCTTGCCGACCTTGGGCGCGCCGGTTTCGGCGAGCAGGGGGCGGAGGATGAACATGCCGGCCTTCATGGCGTTGGCAGCCAGCAGCACTTCAGGCACGAACAGGATGCCGTCGCGGAAATCGACGCCGACGATGCGCATGCCTTCGACCAGGGCCTTGGTCAGGATGTCATAGGGGGTCCAGCCACGGCCGAGGAAGATGTTGACCGCTGATTCGATCTCTTCCTTGAGACCGTCATAGAGGTCGTCATGCACCTGCTGAACAAGCTCTTCGTCGCTCAGCGTATTGAGGTCAAGTTCACCGTCATTGGCCATGGTCACACCTTCGCCTGTGGCATGTTGATTTGCGGAACCGGCAGTCAATCTGGACCGTCGATCCTAATCTCTCGTTAAGAACCGGCGACAACCTGCCCGCTCATTCGAAATTTCGCAACAGGCGTAACGGCTTTACGGGTTTACAGGCCGCGCCGCCGCGACACGCTTTATCCGGGGAACGACAGGCTTTTCGCGCAACCGCGCCATCTGGCAGGCATCAATCGGTTGCCCTCATCCTTGCAGGAGAAGAATTCATGTGGCGCGTGCGCCGGACCCGACAGCCAGGGGCGCGCGTAGCCGTTGCGAGTCGGGTCGGCAACTTGTATATACAAGATAAGACAAGCGGCCCCCAGCCACCCATTCCGCCCGATTTAGACTGTTTCTGGAGAACTGACATGGCGACGACCTTCACCCTCAATCCCGGCCAACTGTCCCTGGCTGACCTGCGGCGTGTATGGCGCGCTGGCGACCAGGTGGTGGTCGATCCCGGGGCGTTCCCCTGGATCGATGCCTCGGCCGCGACGGTCCAGGCGATCCTTGACCAGCACAAGACGGCCTATGGCATCAATACCGGCTTCGGCTCGCTGGCCCATACCCGCATTCCCGACGACCAGGTGACCGAATTGCAGCGCCGGCTGGTGCTCTCGCATGCCGCCGGCACCGGTCCCTTGCTGGGTGACGACATCGTCCGCCTGATCATGATCCTGAAGATCAACGGCCTGGCGCGCGGCTACTCCGGCATCAGGCGCGAGATCATCCAGGCATTGGTGAAGCTGCTGAATGCCGGAATCTATCCGCTCATCACCTCAAAGGGGTCGGTCGGTGCCTCGGGCGATCTCGCGCCCCTCGCCCACCTTTCCCAGGCGCTGCTCGGTGTGGGCTCGGTGCGCCATCGCGGCGACGTGCTGAGCGCGGTCGATGGGTTGGCACGCGCCGGTTTGCAGCCGCTGACCCTGGCAGCCAAGGAAGGTCTCGCTCTGCTGAACGGGACCCAGGTGTCGACCGCGCTTGCCGTGGCCGGTCTCTTTGCGGCGGAGGATGTATTTCTGGCGGCGCTGGGCAGCGGCGCCATGACGACCGATGCGACGCTCGGCAGCGACACGCCGTTCGACCCGCGCATCCATGCCATCCGAGGACAGTTGGGCCAGATCGAGGTCGCTGCGGCGTTGAAAGCCTTGATGGACGGCAGTCCCCTGCGCGCCAGCCATGTCGATTGCGACCGTGTGCAGGACCCCTATTCGCTGCGCTGCCAGCCGCAGGTCATGGGCGCCATTCTCGACACGTTGCGCCACGCCGCCGGCGTCATCGGCCGCGAGGTCAATGCCGTCAGTGACAATCCGCTGGTCTTCGCCGCCGAGGGCGACATTCTCTCAGGCGGCAATTTCCACGCCGAGCCCATTGCCATCGCCGCCGATTGCATCGCCATCGCCGTTGCCGAGATCGGCGCGCTCTCGGAACGCCGCATCGCCATGCTGACCGATTCACGCATGAGCAATCTGCCGGCCTTCCTGGTGCCGGAACCGGGGCTCAATTCCGGCTTCATGATCGCCCATGTGACGGCGGCGGCGCTCGCCTCGGAAAACAAGTGCCTGGCGCATCCCGCCAGCGTCGATTCATTGCCGACCTCTGCCAATCAGGAGGACCATGTCAGCATGGCGACCCATGGTGCGCGGCGCCTCCTCGACATGACCGACAATACCGCCGGGATCGTCGCCATCGAGATTCTGTGCGCGGCGCAAGGCATTGATCTCCGGCGCCCGGTCGAAACCAGCCAACCCCTGCGCCGGGTGATGGAGACCCTGCGGGCGAAGGTCGCCTTCTGGGATATCGACCGCGAGATGGCCCCCGACATCGCCGCCGCCAAGGATCTTGTCAGCAGTCCGTTGTTCCGGGAAATCTCGCCGCTGCGCGTGGTGGCCTGAGGTTCAGCCAGCCGGCCTGACCGGCAGGACATGGTCCATCTCGGTCAGGCTCAGCGTCAGATGTTCATAGGCGATCGTATGATCGACGCGCGCGCCGTCATTCGATAGCGGGAAGACGGCGACTCGGTAGGGTACCTCGACATCCGCCGTCTTGAACCGGCAGGTGCCGGCGACCGGTTTACGCTCGCTGACGATTTCGTCGTAGATCTTCAGCCAGTCCGTGTCGGACTCGGACTCGAAAAGCAGCTCATCGAGATAGCGGCCGGTATAGTCGAAGCCGGCACTGCGCGCGCAAGCTGTGCCCACGATGCTGTATTTGACGCGCTGCGGATCATGCTCGATCCGCGCCATGATGATCTGCGGCAAAAGGTCCTTGATCTCGGCCGGGTCGATGTCAGCACGCGAGGGCATGGCGCGGGTACCGCGCTTGGTCAGCCAATAGGCTTCCAGTCTCAATAGTGGCTCTGATCCAAGATCGGCAATGCTGGCAGCGCGGATCATCCGGTCGAAACCCTTCCTGTGGCGTAGCCACTTTTTTCCCCACCTCACTATTGCCGAGGGTTGTGACGCCCGCAACCATGGCAACCGGGTGTCTCGTCGCGGCCCCCTGGTTGCATCCGGTCCTGTTGCAGCAGGAACAATGGTCGGCTAGAGAGGCCCAGCACTTCACCACCGGATGCCAGCACATCATGCAAGCCTTCCTGGTTTCGACGGGTCTCGTCGCCCTGGCGGAAATCGGCGACAAGACCCAGCTTCTGGCTCTGGTGCTGGCGTCGCGCTTCCGGCGCCCCTGGGCGATCATCGCCGGCATCCTGGTGGCGACCCTCGCCAACCATGCCCTGGCAGGCGCTATCGGCCGCTGGGCCACCGCTTTCCTCGCCGACTATATCGAGCCCGACTGGATTCGCTGGGCGCTCGCGGCCGGCTTTGTTGCCATGGCGGCCTGGACCTTGATCCCGGACAAGCTCGACGAGGATGACAAGCCGCGGCGGAAGCGCGCCGCCGGCGCTTTCGTCACGACGCTGGTCGCGTTCTTCCTGGTCGAGATCGGTGACAAGACCCAGGTCGCCACCGTGGCGCTTGCCGCCCGCTATCCCGCTCTCGTGGCGGTCGTCGCCGGCACGACCCTGGGCATGATGCTGGCCAATGCGCCGGTCGTGTTGCTCGGGCACAAATTCGCCGATCGCCTGCCCACCGGCGGCGTGCGCTACACCGCTTCGGCCTGCTTCCTGCTGCTCGGCATCTACCTGGCGATGGGGTCGGGGCCGATCACCGGCTGAGCTACCTCACGCTATCGGTCGCCCACGACCGTATAGGTGATGACCATGTTGACCCGCTGCCCATCGTCGGACAAGGGCAGGAAGATCGTTTCCTGCGAGGCTTGAAAGCCACCACTCGTCGCATACCGCGCCCAATCATAGACCATCACCTGGTTATCGACGACGAGGTTGTAGTTGCGCAGGGCCTCTTCCTTGCTGACGGCGAAGCTGGCCTCCGCGACCTCGGCGCCGGCGTGACTGAAGCCACGCATATCGACCTCGACCTGTCCCACCAGGCGATAGACCAGCCGGCGCGGATCTTCGAACACGTCAATGAGCTGGATGCCGGGCAGCCATGCCTTCATCTCGATGGGGTCGAGGTCGCGTCGCGCCGGCATCACGCGCCCCAGCCTCTTGGAATCCCAATAGGCGAAGAAGGCCCTGGTCTGCGGTGTTGCCCGCGCCTGCATTTCCGCGACGTCGGTGGTGCGCGGATAGGGACTTGATGCGTCGCTCATCGCATGGAGCTTCGGTGATTTTGTTTCAAGCGACATCCTTGGCTAGATGATGCTGCAGCAGGATCAGCCGATCATTGCCCCAGAACACTTCGCCATCGACGATGAAGGTGGGAACACCGAAGGCGCCGGCCTCGACCGCGGCATCGATCGTGCGGTGATGCAGGGCCTGCGTTTCCTTGTCATCGATCAACGACACCAGCCGCGCCCCGTCGAGCCCGGCTTCATCAGCCAGGCGTGCCAGATCGTGATCCGTGAGGAGCGTTGCGCCGGCGCCGAAGGTCGCATCGAACAGGCGCCGCGAATAGGCCGCGACATCGCCGACACGGGCCGCCGCCACCGCCGCCATGTTGACGCGCCGCCAATCGATCGACTTCCAGCTCGGCTCGCGATAGGGAATGTTGTAGAAAGAAGCCCAGCGCGCGGCATCTTCGGAGCGGTATTCCGGCATGTACTGCACCGAGACTGCCTGATCCTTGAAGGGCGTCAGGCCACGCGCGCGCATCAGATCCTCGGAGAGCAGCGGCCGCCAGCGAATGGCCACCTGCCCGATCGCCTCCAGCCGCTGCACCTGGCTTTGCGCCAGATAGCAATAGCGGCTGCCGATCGCATAGTAGAAGTCGACAATTCGCGCCATGGCGGGACGTCTCCGGAAACTGAAAAATCGATCGTCACCGATGATCTTTCGCCTCCGGCCCTGCAAGGTCAAGAGGGGGGAAGGTCAAGGGGAGTGCTGGCCCTCAGGAAAGCGTTACCGAGACCTGGCCGAGCCCGGTGAAATCGGCCACGATCGCATCGCCGGACGCGATTTCCAGCGGCGTGATGCAGGTGCCGGTGGTGATGATTTCGCCGGCCTTGAGCCCGCCACCGCGCTTCGACCGCTCATTGGCGAACCAGGTCAGCGCCAATCGCGGATCGCCGAGCGCGTTGGCGCCCGTGCCCTCCGCGGCGACCGCCTTGTTCTTCCAGACGCGCACCGGCTGATGGGGAAGATCGACTTTCTCCCAACCTTCGACCTTGGGTCCCAGCACGAACCAGGCAGCAAAGGCATTGTCAGCGGCGATCTGCGCCGGGCCGATGTTGTCGAAGGGTTCGAAACGCGCGTCAGGAATCTCGATCGCGAGATGGAGGTCGGCAACAGCGGTGCAAACCTCGTCCATCTCATAAGGCGCCTCACGCGGGCCGAGATCGCGGCCCATGCGGAAGGCGAACTCCGCCTCGACCACGCACATCTGCAGCGGCCCTGCCGGCAGGCTGGTACCGTCGCGCAAAACAAAATCGGCAAACAGTCTTCCGGCCAACGGCTCGGTGGCGCCGATATGCTTCTGACCCGCGGCACTGGTAGCCGCGATCTTCCAACCGAAGATCGGCGACCCAGCTCGTGCTGCCATCGCGTCCTGCACGGCATAGCCATCGCCCAGCGTCGCCGGCTTGCAATCCGCCGGCAGCGCGGACAAGCGCCCCTGCGACAGCCGCGCCTGCCAGAGAATGCCGGCGGCTTTGTCGATCGCCGATTTGTTCATGTTGTACGCGGCCTTTTGTCCCGCGACGCACCACAGTCAACTGGCTTGTACATGATAGCCAACATCGGAAACCAAACATGATGATCGTGCTCGTCTACCCGCATGGCTTTATATCAGCGCTATTCTCATACGTAGATTCTTCTGTCCTAATTGTCTTATTTTGACGATCCAAATACTGAGTAATAATTTTCCTTGATATCACTTCGCCCTGAACAAATGACAGCAAAGCACCATCATCATAATACTGAAACTGATGCCACCAAACCTGTTGCCCGTAACTCCATTTGATTACGCAGACCATTCTGTCATTGCTGTCGAAATGACCCTCATAGTACGAGCGTAGTGAAAGAACCGGTTCGGATTTTTTCCTTTCGACAGGAGAGTCAAAAGTTCCCGAAGAAATTCGGGATGCATCTGCAGCAGAAATTTCTTTAAGCAACTTGAAAGGCCAGATCGTCATTTGATAGTTCACAAAGAATCTGGGCTTGCTAACCAACGGTTCATCTCCCAGCGCAGGGCCGCTGAGATGGATTGTACAAATAAATGCGCCTATCAAGTACAGGAACTTCAATAGCCGTTTCTCCTTTTTATCCCGACGCTTCAAGATACTCTAACTGAGATCAGATTAGGCTTTCGGTTCTCTGCCGACATTGTAGAGCGCCTTCAACTCGAGCGTCAGCCCCTCGGTCGATATCTCGCCCGCAAGCTGGTCGATCACATGGCCGATTTCGTGACCGTAGACGCCGGGAAGATCGGCATCAGCCAGCTTGTTGGAGAGCGCTACGCCCGTCGGGAGGCGGGTGTACGGATTTACGGTGACGTTGCCCACACTACGTCCTGATCCCCCGAGCGCGCTCGGCGGAACATACGCAGTGTTTCGGCCAGTTCCTTCCGTTGTAATGGCGTCAAATTCCTCTGGCGAGATGGCTTCATCCGCTCCTTCCACACGGCGACGGCCCGCAATTCTGCCTCCGACATAGAGCGGGTTTCCGTCGATGTCGTGGGTGAGGTTTCCGGCTGCGTCGTGTCGTCCTTGGACATCGGGATAATCCGCTGAAAATGGCCGCTCCGTAGCAGATGCATTATATGTTTTGGATGGGCGTAAGGCCAGAACTTCACCGGCATTTCGGGGGCTGTTCGTGCTGTCGGTTGATCCGCCAAACCAGCTTGATGGTAAGCCACTTTAGGCCAAGAGACATCGCTGAGATGTTGTTGCCCTTGCGCAAAGAAAGGCCCCGCCGAAGCGGGGCCCTGGTCAGATAAAATTCTTGCCGTACACATAGCCGGGCGGTGGATTCCCTGGATCAAAATCGGGGGCGGTGTCGGTATCGGGCGACGGTAGTGAAGGCATGGGCGTGCCACCCATGTTGAACTGGATGATCTTCCGAATGGCCGGGTCGGCATTGACGGCCTTCCTGATGGCCGCAGCGGTCTTGGGCGCCGCGTCCTTCAGATATCCCGGGTTGACCATATAGAGCCTGATCGCCTCGGCCATCCACTCGCGCGGGATATCTTCGCCCTTGTATCCGGCGTCCTCCGACCTGTAACGCTGCCCCGATTTTGCCGACATTTCAGGATTGCCGTGCGCCCGGTTGGGGTTGTTGCCGACATCGTAGAGTCTCTTTAACTCGCGCGTCAGTCCCTCGGTCGATATCTCGCCTGCAAGCTGGTCGATGACATGGCCGATCTCGTGGCCGTAGACGCCAGGAAGGTCGGCCTCGGGAATTTTATTGGAGAGAACTACCCCTTTTGGGAAACGGGTGTATCGGTCATACGATACCGCACCGACATTCCGTCTAAGCCCTTCGCTGCCCGGCGGAACAAACGCAGTGTTTCGGCTAGTTCCTTCCTTTGCGATAGCGTCAAATTCCGTTGGCGAGATGGCTTCATCCGCTCCTTCCACACGGCGACGGCCCGCAATTCTGCCTCCGACATCGAGCGGGTTTCCGTCGATGTCGTGGGTGAGGTTGCCGGCTGCGTCGTGTCGTCCTTGGACATCGGGATAATCCGCTGAAAATGGCCGCTTCGTGACTGGCCCATTATATACTTTGGCTCCGCGAGAAGCCAGAATCTCCGGGCTTCTGGCACTGACGCGGCAGCAATTGAGCTGCCTTGTCAGCTTGATGAAAAACCGCTTCAGACCGGGAAACTTCGTGGCGATGTCGTTGCCTCGGTGCGATGAAAAGCCCCGGCTGAAGCGGGCATGTGAACTTGCAAAATGCCACCAATGGCGGTCTAATAATTTTCCAGATATCAGGAGGTGATCGTGACGCCTGAGCAGTTCAGGACAGCCCGGCAAGAGATGGGTTTGACACAACAACAGATGGCATTTGTCCTCAGATCAGATGTCGGCGCCGTCCAGGAGTGGGAGTCGGGTGCCCAACAGATTTCCGGACCCGTTCAGATGGCCGTTTTTCTGCTCAAGCATTGCTGTGATGTCAAACCTCAACCTGACGGGTCGGTTGTGTTCAGCAATCGCTATCTGACAATTGCTGAACAGTATGGCTATAAGGTGCCCCCCTGCTATGAGGGGCCGCTCCCGCCTCAAGGAGCGGCGTAGTAGCCTCGTGGCTTGGCGATCTTGCGGCGTGATGTCGTCTATTTTCGCCCGGAGAGCTTCTTGCAATCGTCGTAAGACCAGAGCGTTCCGGGGCAAGGCTCGGATCTAGTATCTTCCTTCATCATTCGATTTTTTGTCCGGATCCAAGTCGGGATACTGCCGGACAATGTCAACGCCGGAGACAAAATGCATCGGTACGCCGGAGTAAAATTGCA
>NZ_CAMDRA010000070.1 GCF_945906275.1 Dongia mobilis | reverse complement strand
AATGGTAGGGCGGTAAATGGGTATGAGGCATCAGACATGATCAGCGAACAAGCGCGCCAGCGGATCGAGGCGGCGATCGCCTCGGTCGAACAGCAATCGCGGGCCGAACTGGTGGCGGTGATCGCACGGCGTGCCGGCGAGTACCGCGTCACCGGCCTGGCGCTCGCCACGATCGGCGCGTTCCTCGCCGGCTTCCTGGCCTGGCTGCTGCTGCCCTGGTCCAGCACGGGCGATGTGCTGCTGGCGGAGTTCGCCGTCTTTCTGGTGCTGCTGGCGCTGTTGGAACTCACGCCCTTGGGCGATCGACTGACGCCCGCCTACCTCAAGACCGAGGCAGCACAAAGTCTGGCGCGGACCGTCTTTCTCAATGAAGGCCTCACCGACACGGAAGAGCGCAATGCGGTGCTGTTCTTCGTGAGCCTGGCCGAGCATCATGTCGAGATCATCGCCGATCGCGCCATCCATGGCCGCGTCACGCCGGATGAATGGCAGGCCATCGTCGATGCTTTTTCACGCGCGGTCCGCGCAGGAAACGTGGAGGTGGGCTATCAGGGGGCGATCACTTCGCTGGGCGCCATCCTCGCCACCCATTTCCCCAGCGACGGAAAGCCCCGCAACGAACTCGGCAATCGCCTGATTCAGTTATGAAGCTTCGGCGACCACCCGGTTGCGGCCGTCATGCTTGGCGCGGTAGAGCGCCTGGTCGGCCCGTGTCACGAAGCTCTCCAGCGATTCCCCCAGCCGATAGCGCGCGACGCCGACCGAGACGGTGACCGCGCCATAGACCTGGCCGGTGGTGCGGTTCTTCAATGACTGCGCGCCAAGTGCCACCCGGAACTTGTCCGCCTTGTCGACCGCGTCAAACATCTTGGTCTGCGGCATCAGCACCGCGAATTCCTCGCCACCATAGCGCGCGGCGCTGTCCTGGCCGGTGATCACCTGCTTCAGCTTGCTGCCCACCAGCTTCAGCACCTGGTCGCCGACCCGGTGTCCGAAACTGTCATTGAACTTCTTGAAATGGTCTATGTCGATCATCATCAGGCAGAGATCCGAGCGCTGCTCGGTCGCCTGCTGGGCGCGGAACTGGATCGAGAGGTCAAAGCTCTTGCGATTGCCGATGCCGGTCAGGGCGTCGGTGAGGGCATCGCGCCGCGCCGCATCGAGGCGCGTCTGCAAGGCGGTGATCTTCCCGGAACTTTGCTTGAGTTGCGCCTCCAGGGCCTGGTTCTTCTGGCCGATGAGCTTGGTGGCATTGATTAACTCGCCGACCAGGTCGCGCATCGCCCCTGTCTCGATCCGCCCGCTGCCGAGCGACCCGCTGGCCTTGGTGAGGGTCTTGCCGAACTCGTTGGCGTCCAAGCCGGCCTGCGTCACCTGGCGGATGACGTCGGCGAGGGTCGTCTGCAATTCGTCGCCGGTCTGCTGCATGCGCTCTTCGGCATTCGGCTCGCGGAAATATTTGTCGAACAGGTCCTGGATACTGCTCGACGAGACGGTCTTGCCGCTCAGCAGCAGGGCATCGAGGTCGCGCTTGAGTTCCGGCACCGAGCCGGCAAGATAATTGTACCAGACGCAAAAGTTGCCGGGGGTGGGGGAGATTTCCCGCATCGCCATCTCGGCGATGGCCGTGGCCGCGTGTTGAGTCGCCGTATCGACGTCCTCAATCATGAAGATTGGTGCTTGAGCCATTACGAGTCGTTGTCCCCTATTCCCGACAGCGCGTGAGGATTTCACAAAGGTCCCGCTGCGCCAAGAGTTGATTATCTTCCCAAAATCCTCATGGTTGTCGCCATGATGCCTGTGTGTTGATGCCAGTGTGTTGAAGCCTGTGCGTGTTGAAGGAAAGTGAAAGATGGCGCGGATTGCGATCGGTGGTTTCCAGCATGAGACGAATACCTTCGCTCCGGTGAAGGCCAGCTTTGCCGATTTTGAACAGGCCGATGGCTGGCCAGGCCTCACGCGGGGAGATGCCCTGTTCGAGACCTTCCGCGGCATCAACCTGCCGCTGCCCGGTTTCATCGACCAGGCCAAGGCCATGGGCCATGACCTCATCCCCCTGCTGTGGTGCTCGGCCTCACCTTCGGCCCATGTCGAACGCCCGGCCTTCGAACGCATCGCCGCCGACCTCCTGCATATGATCGGGCAGCAAGCGAAACTCGATGCCCTCTATCTCGACCTGCACGGCGCCATGGTGACCGAGCATCACCAGGACGGGGAGGGCGAGCTGCTGGAACGTATCCGCGCCATCGTCGGTCCGGCCTTGCCCATCGTGGTGAGCCTCGACCTTCATGCCAATCTCACCGAGCGCATGCTGCGCCATGCCTCGGCCCTGGTCGTGTGTCGCACCTATCCGCATGTCGATCTGGTCGAAACCGGCGCCCGCGCGGCCGATCTCCTCGACCGGCTGCTGCGCCACGGGCCCTTGGCCAAGGCGATGCGCCGCGCCGACTTCCTGGTGCCGCTGCCCTGGCAATGCACGCTCATCAATCCCGCGGCCGCTCTCTACCGCGTGGTGGGCGAGACCGAGGCGCCGGGCCGGGTCGCCAGCGCCTCCTTCGCCTTCGGGTTCCCGCCCGCCGATATCGCCGAATGCGGCCCGGCCGTCATCGCCTATGCCGAGAATGCGGCGCTGGCGGAGATGGAAGCCGACCGTCTGATCGGCATGGTCAATGCGGCCGAGAAGGATTTCGCCGGCAAGATCTGGCAGAAGGACGAGGCCGTCCGCTATGCGATGGCAAAGAGCCACACCGCCGGCCGGCCGATCATTTTGGCCGACACCCAGGACAATCCCGGCGCCGGCGGCAATTCCGATTCAGTCGATCTCCTTGAAGCCATGGTGAGCCTCAAGGCCGAGGGCGCCGTCTTCGCCAATCTCTACGATCCCGAGACGGCGCGCATCGCCCATGAGACCGGCGTTCATGGTTCCTTCGAGCGCGGCATCGGCGCCTGGTGCGGCTCGCCGGGCCTGGAAAAATACCGCGGCCGCTTCAAGGTGCTGGCCTTGGGCGATGGCAGCTTCAAGGCGACCGGGCCTTTCTATCGCGGCAATCACATGCAGTTGGGGCCGATGGCCCTGCTGGGGATCGGTGGCACGAAGATCGTCGTCACCAGCCGCAAGCAGCAGGCGGCCGACCAGGCGATGCTGCGCCATGTCGGCGTCGAGCCGACCGAGGCGAAGATCCTGGCCCTGAAAAGCTCGGTGCATTTCCGTGCCGATTTCCAGCCGATCGCCGAGGAGATCCTGATCGTGGCGGCGGCTGGCGACAACCCGGTCGACAATCGCGCATTGCCCTACAAGCACCTGCGCAAGGGCCTGCGCCTGATGCCGCTCGGCGAGGCCTTCTAGGCCTTCTCTGCCACCAGCAGCACATAATCCCCCAGCGCGTCGCTATAGCGCGCCGTCGTCGCGGCGAAGTGTCCGGTGCTGAGATCCTCGTCCAGTCGCGAGAGGCCCTGGCCCACCTCCTGCGCAAGGTCGAGGGCGGTGAAGGCGAAGATATTGCCGCGCACCTTGGCGTCGAAATAGAGCTCCGGCCGGTGCTTGCCGCAATAGAGCACGAAATCGACCGGCCGCTCCGGCACGTTGAACGGCACCAGTTCGGAAAGCCGGAGGCCCGCCCTGGACAGCGACGCCTCGATCCGCATCCGGCTCGGCATGCGTTCGACCGCGCGGCGCATCAGTTCCGGGAAATAGGCATTGAGCCAAAACATCTCCGCCTGTTCCGGCAGGGCGGTGAAAGCGACGAAGCGGCCGCCCGGCTTCAGCACCCGGGCTATTTCCGAGAACACCGCGTCGAAATCATCAAGATGATGCAAGGTCATGGTGCAGAAAGCGCCGGCAAAGCTCCGATCGGCGAAGGGCAGGGCCTCGGCCTGGCCGGCGACCCAGTCGAGGCGCGGTTCCTTGGCGCGTGCCCGCCGCAGCATCAGCGTCGATTGGTCGAGGCCGATGGTCACCACGTTCCGGTCGGCGACCGCGATCGTATAGTTGCCGGTGCCGCAACCGATATCGAGCACCGGCTGCGGAAACTCGACGCGCAGCAACTTGGCGATCTCGCTGGCAAGGGTCGGATCGGCGCGCCGGGTGCGGTCATAGCCGCTGCCGATCCTGTCGTAGATGGCGCTGGGGGTGCGGGTGTAATCGGTCATGAGGCGAGGAGTGCGATGACGGCCTGGGTGAGGGGGGCGCCTTCATCGGCGAGGTCGCGGGTGATCGAGAAGTGATGCCGCCCCGGCACCACCATCAATTGGCTGTCGACGCCCGCTACCTTGAGCTTGGCGTGATAGTCGCGCGATTGTTCGATCCACATCTCCGGCTCGTCGCCGCCGACCGCGACCAGGCATTTCGCCTTGGCACGGATCGGCAGCAGCATGGGCGAGAGCTGCGCGACATCGGCCGGCGTCAGGCGCACCTCCTCCTGCACCGGGATGCGCGGGACGGGGGCAAGGTCGTAGATGCCGGTGATAAGGGCGGCGGCGCGGATGCTCTCAACGGGGAACGTCTCGCCCGGCCAATCATGTTGCAGGGCCATGGCGCAAATATGGGCGCCGGCGGAATTTCCGGCAAGGATCAGTCGGTCGGGATCACCCCCCATTTCCGCCGCATGCCCACGCACCCAGCGCAAGGCAGCGCGCGTCTCTGCCAGCAATTGGGACAAGGTGACAGTTGGGCAGAGGTCGTAACCGACCAGCACCACAGCGGCACCCGCGGCCAGCAGGGGCGGCGCGATGCTGGTGTAATGCTCCTTCGACAGCGCCCGCCAATAGCCGCCATGGATCCAGATCAGGATCGGCGCCCCCGGTTTCGCGGCCGGGAAGATATCCAGCTTCTGCCGTGGCCCCGGTCCATAGGGCACATCGAGCCTTGCACCGGGTCGGGCTCGGACCTTGGCCGAGAGTTCGAGGTCCTCCGTCAGCCATTTTTCATGGGTGGGAACCGCGATTCTGGGCATGAATTGCTGGTTCAGCGTCTCGTTTGAGAGCGCCGCGAGGGTCACTTTGGGCACCGTCCCTACCTTAAGTGATTGATTTGCAGCATAATTGACAGCCGATCGCAAAAAGTCCAGAACTCCATGAGGATACTTGACGGTATCTGGATACCATTATCGTAAGTAATTGATTTCGTTGAATGAGTAGAACAGCTGCTGCAACAAAGCCGTTGACACCCGGCGAAGCACCCTTTATCACCCGCTGTGAGAGCGAAGGGGCGGTCCCTTCGACGGCAATAACGCTTGAGTGAAGTGTCATGAAGACCTTTTCCGCGAAGCCTGCCGAGGTAGTGAAGAAGTGGGTCCTGATCGATGCCGAAGGCGTCGTTCTCGGCCGACTGGCGTCGATCGTCGCCAACCACCTCCGCGGCAAGCACAAGACCACCTTTACGCCGCATGTCGATTGCGGTGACAACATCATCATCATCAACGCGGAGAAGGTCCGTGTCACCGGCAAGAAGCTGGAAGACAAGATCTTCTACTACCACACCGGTCATCCGGGCGGCATCAAGGAGCGTTCCTGGGGCAAGATCCTCAGCAGCAAGCATCCCGAACGCCTGATCATCAAGGCCGTCGAGCGCATGGTCCCCCGTGGTCCGCTCGGCCGCGCCCAGATGAAGAACCTGCGCGTGTATGCCGGCACGGCCCACCCGCATGAGGGCCAGACGCCCGTGACGCTCGACGTCGCCGGCATGAACCCGAAGAACAAGAGGATTGCGTAATCATGGCGCAAGAACCGCAGAAGATTACTGACCTGAAGGATCTCCGTACCGCCGCCCGTGGCGTCGTCGCCGAGACCGTCGCCGCGCCGAAATACGAGCGCAAGGTCGATGCCCAGGGCCGCTCCTACGCGACCGGCAAGCGCAAGGACGCGATCGCCCGCGTCTGGATCAAGCCGGGCTCCGGCAAGATCCAGGTCAACGGCCGCGACGTGACGGTCTATTTCGCCCGTCCGGTGTTGCGCATGATGATCAACCAGCCGTTCGGCGTCGTGAACCGCGCTGGCCAGTTCGATGTTGTCGTCACCGTCGTCGGTGGTGGTCTGTCGGGCCAGGCCGGTGCCGTCCGTCACGGCATCAGCAAGGCGCTGACCTACTTCGAGCCCGATCTGCGTGGCGCGTTGAAGGCCGATGGCTTCCTGACCCGCGACAGCCGTACCGTCGAGCGCAAGAAGTACGGCCGTGCGAAAGCCCGCCGCAGCTTCCAGTTCTCGAAGCGCTAAGCGCGTCTACCAGCCAGACTTGGCAAAAGGGGTGCGCATTGCGCACCCCTTTTTCTTTGGGCAATATCCACCGCCATATTGCAGAGGATCAGATGGCAAAGAGCGCCAGCATTTTCATCGACGGCGAAGCAGGTACCACTGGCCTCGGCATCCGCGAGCGTTTGCTGGATGTGCCGGGTATCGAGTTTAAAAGCTTGACCGGCGACAAGCGCAAGGACCCGGACGCGCGCCGCACCCTGATGGCCGAGGTCGACCTCGTCGTGCTGTGCCTGCCCGATGATGCCGCGAAGGAATCCGTGGCGCTGGCCGACAGCCTCGGCGACAAGGCGCCCAAGATCCTCGATGCCAGCACCGCCTATCGCGTGGCGCCGGGCTGGGCCTATGGCTTTCCGGAACTCATGAAGGGCCATGACGCCACCATCGCCGCGGCACGCAAGGTCAGCAATCCCGGCTGCTATCCGACCGGCGCCATTGCGCTGCTGCGTCCCTTGATTGATGCCGGCCTCATCGCCACCGATCATCCCGTCACCGTCAATGCGGTGAGCGGCTATTCCGGCGGCGGCAAGGCGATGATCGAAGCCCATGAACGCGATGGCGGCCCGGCCTTCGAACTCTATGCCCTCGGTCTTGCGCACAAGCATGTGCCGGAACTGATGGCCTACGCCAAGCTCACCCGCCGGCCGATCTTCGTGCCGTCGGTGGGCCATTTCCGCCAGGGCATGCTGGTCTCGATCCCGCTCCATCTCGAGACGCTGCCGGGCAAGCCTACGGCCGCCGATCTCAAGGCGGCACTCGCCGCCCATTTCGCCGGCGCCAGGCTGGTGCAGGTGCTGGATGCCGAAAGCACTGGCAAGATGGAGCCGGAAGCGCTCAACAACACCGACCAGCTCGAGCTTCGCGTCTTCGCCAATGAGGCCGAGAGCCAGGCCGTGCTGGTGGCGCGCCTCGACAATCTCGGCAAGGGCGCCTCGGGTGCCGCCGTGCAGAACATTCACCTGATGCTGGGGTTGTCTTCATGAGCGCTGTCATTCTGCCCTATGAGGGCGTGCTGCCCCGGATCGCCGCCGACGCCTTCATCGCCTCGACCGCCGTCATCATCGGCGCGGTGGAGATCGGGCCAGAATCCTCGATCTGGTTCGGCTGCGTGCTGCGCGGCGATTCAAACACGATCAGCGTGGGCGCCCGCACCAACATCCAGGACGGTACCATCATCCACGTCAATCACGAGCGGGAAGGGGCCGCCGGCACCCGGACCGTGATCGGCAGCGACGTCACCGTCGGCCACATGGCCTTGCTGCACGCCTGCACCATCGAGGACCGCGCCTTCATCGGCATGAAGGCCTGCATCATGGATGGTGTCGTCGTGGAAAGCGGCGGCATGGTCGCGGCCGGCGCCCTGGTGACGCCCGGCAAGCGCGTCCGCAAGGGCGAACTCTGGGCAGGGTCGCCCGCCAAATTGATGCGCCCCTTGAGCGACAAGGAAATGGCCTACTTCGCCTATTCCGCCAAACATTACTGCGACGTCGCCGCGAGCTATCGCAAGGCTTGATCTCCGCCCGAACGGCGCGATCGTTACATCGCGCGGATGGTGGAGAGGAAATTCTCCACTTCCTGGCGCAGCGCCCTGGCCTCGCCGGAGAGCGCGCTGCTCGACCCCAGCATCTGCCCGGCGGCGGCGCCGGTCTGGCCGGCGGCATCGGTCACTGTCTGGAGGCTCATCGACATGTCGCGGGTGCCGCTCGCCGCCTGCTCGACGCTGCGTGCGATTTCCTTGGTGGCGGCATTCTGCTCCTCCACCGCGGTGGCGACGCTGCCGGTGATCTGGTTGATCTCGTCGATCGTGCCGGCGATGCTCTCGATCGCCTGCACGGCCTGGCCGGTCTCCGACTGGATGCTGTTGATCTGCAGCGAAATGTCCTCGGTGGCCTTGCCGGTCTGGTTGGCAAGGTTCTTCACTTCCGACGCCACCACCGCAAAGCCCTTGCCGGCTTCGCCCGCGCGCGCTGCCTCGATCGTCGCGTTGAGGGCGAGGAGATTGGTCTGGCTGGCGATGTCGGTGATGAGCTGCACCACGGCGCCGATCTTCTGGGCGGCTTCCGCCAGCTGCCGGATCTGGGCGTTGGTGGCGAGCGCCTGGCTCGCCGCCTGGCCCGCGATCTCGCGCGAGCGTTGCATGCGCGACCCGATCTCGCCGATCGAGGCGGCGAGTTCTTCCGTGGCGGCGGCCACGGCGTTGACGCTGCCCGACGCTGCTTCCGACGAGGTGCTGACATTGGTGGCTTCGGCCGCGGCCTGCTCGGCGACGCGCGACATCGATTGCGCCGTCGTTTCCATTTCCGAGATCGCGCTGGTCACGATCTCCAACCGCTTCGTCACCTGGCGGTCGAAATCCTGGCACAGGGTCTCGATCTGCCGCGTGCGCTCTTCGCGCCGCTGCTGGTCGTTCTGCCGTTCGGCAAGATCGTCGGCGCGCTTGGCATTGTCCTTGAACACCTGCACCGCCTGCGCCATGTGGCCGACCTCGTCACCGCGGTCGAGCCCGGGCACATCGATGGATTTGTCACCCGCCGCCAATTTCTCCATGGCCCGGATCATCCCGAGGATCGGCCGCGTGATGCTGCCGGCGATGACCAGGTTGATGACGATGAGGCCGACCATGGCAATCAGCGACACGATGCCGATGATGATGATCAGTCGGTGATTGGTGGCCTGCGCGTCGGCGCCGGCACTGTTGCCGAGGCTCTCGATCAACTCGCCCAGGGTCTCCATGCGCCCTTCAAGATCGGTAAAGGCCACCATGAATTGCGGGAACGTCTGGTGGCCGCTTGCCGTGTCCTTGAGGCCCATGGCCACGATCTCCTGCGCGGCGGTGATATAGGCCTTGAGCGGCGGCACCACCTCGTCGACCGCGGTGCGGATCTCGGGTGAGAGGGGCAGGGCCTGCAGGCGGGTAATCGATTCCTCGAACGAGGCCACATGATCGGCCAGATCCGTCTTGATCGCTTCCTGGTCTTCCTTGGGGCCGTCCGGGCCGGTGACGAGAGCGAACAGCACGTCGCCGCGCAGCGCGTCATGCATCATGTCCGCCTGCTTCTGATTGAGCACCGCGCTGGTGGAGGTGATCGAGATATCGAGGCCAGCATTGCTGCGCGTCATGCCGTAAAGACCGACACCTGCCGTCACGAGGATGGCGAAGACTGCTGCGATACCTGCGAAGAGCAGGCGTGTGCGGAGCGACATCTGGCGTTTCATGCGGTCCCCCTGCGTCGGTTTGCCGCAAGTGTGCGCAATTTTTATGAATTGTTCCTTAAACCTGCTCTAGGAATTCACCCCTGTCACAGGAACGAAAAAAAGCGGCTGGGTTGCCCCAGCCGCTGAAGTGGTACTGCCGCAAGGAGTCTCTTAAGACGAGTAGTACATCTGGAATTCAATCGGATGCGGCGTGTGCTCGAGGGCGTAGACCTCTTCCCACTTCAGTTCGAGATAGGAGTCGATGAAGTCCTTCGTGAACACGTCGCCCTTCATCAAGAAGCTGTGGTCGGCGCTGAGGGATTCAAGCGCTTCGCGCAAGGATCCGCACACGGTCGGAACCTGCTTCAACTCTTCCGGCGGAAGGTCGTAGAGGTTCTTGTCCATCGGATCGCCCGGATGGATCTTGTTGGCGATACCGTCGAGACCGGCCATCACCATCGCCGAGAAGGCGAGATAGACGTTGGCGGTCGGATCCGGAAAACGCACTTCGACGCGCTTGCCCTTGGGGCTCGCCGTGTACGGAATGCGGCACGAGGCCGAACGGTTGCGCGACGAGTAAGCCAGCAGCACCGGCGCTTCAAAACCCGGGATGAGGCGCTTGTAGCTGTTGGTCGAGGGGTTGGTGAAGGCATTCAAGGCCTTCGCGTGCTTGATGATGCCGCCGATGTAATAGAGGCACATTTCCGAAAGGTCCGCATAGCCGTTGCCGGCGAACAGCGGCTGGCCGTTCTTCCAGATCGACTGGTGCACATGCATGCCCGAACCGTTGTCGCCCTTGACCGGCTTCGGCATGAAGGTCGCGGTCTTGCCATAGGCATGGGCCACGTTCTTCACGACATATTTGTACTTCTGCATCGCATCGGCGCAGGCAACCAGCGTGCCGAACTTCACGCCGAGTTCGTGCTGGGCCGGCGCCACTTCATGGTGATGCTTTTCCACTTCGACGCCCATGGCGGCGAGGGTGGTCAGCATCTCGGCGCGGAGATCGCCCGCTGAATCGAGCGGGGCCACCGGGAAATAGCCGCCCTTCACCTTCATGCGATGGCCGTGATTGCCTTCCTCGAACTTCTTGTCGCTGACATAGGACGCCTCTTCCGAGGTGAACTCGACCGAGGTCTTCTGCATCGAGACGGTGTAGCGCACGTCGTCGAACACGAAGAATTCGGCTTCGGGCCCCACATAGATGGTGTCGCCGATGCCGGAGCTCTTCACGAACGCTTCGGCGCGCTTGGCGATCGAACGCGGGTCGCGGCCGTAATTCTGGCCGGTCAGCGGCTCAAGCACATCGCAATAGATGATGAGCGAGGTCTGCGCGGCGAACGGGTCAAGTACGGCGGTCGAGAGATCCGGGGCGAGGGTCATGTCGCTCTCGTTGATGGCTTTCCAGCCGGCAATCGACGAGCCGTCGAACATGACGCCTTCGGTGAGCAGATCCTCGTTCACCGTCGACACATGGTGCGCCAGGTGATGCCACTGGCCCAGCGGATCGGTGAAGCGGAAGTCGACGTATTTGACGTCCTGTTCCTTGATCATGTTGAGGATCGTCTTGATGTCAGACATGGGATGTTTCCTTGCGTATCGTTTTTTGGAGTGTATTTCTGATGGGCTTTAGATCGCGTCGAGACCACGTTCGCCGGTGCGGATGCGGACAACTTCTTCGATGTTGGTGACGAAGATCTTGCCGTCGCCGATCCGGCCGGTGGCCGCCGCCTGGCGAATGGCCTCGATCGCGCGTTCAACCAGGGCATCGTCGAGGACGACTTCGATTTTCATCTTGGGCAGGAAATCGACGACATATTCAGCACCGCGGTAGAGTTCGGTGTGGCCCTTCTGGCGGCCGAAGCCCTTGGCTTCGGTGACCGTGATGCCTTGGATGCCAACCTCGTGGAGGGCGTCTTTCACTTCATCCAGCTTGAACGGCTTGATGATGGCTTCAATTTTCTTCATGGGATTCCCCAATGTTGTTACGCAATGCTGTTGCCGGTGCTTCTTGCGCCACGGCGAGGCTGCGGGCGCGATACAGCAAGGCCCGTGCCAGCCGCCAAATCACTGGATTCATGAAGCAAAAATTAAAGCAGGCAAAGTACCTGCCTGATCGTTGAGCGTACCTGCCTAAATAATAGGCAGGGCTGAAAATGATCCTTGAGGCGCTGCGCCGAGCCGGGCAGGATCGCGCCCATGCAAAGCGACATTCTCATCCTCGGCGCTGGCCTCGCCGGCGCCCATGCTGCCGAAAAACTGGCCCAGGCCGGCCATTCGGCGGTCATCGTCGACGCTGCCAACCGGGTTGGCGGCCGCGGTTACACCCGGGGCTTCGGCGGGCTGGCGCCGGCGCTGGAATTCGGCGGTTCCTGGATCACGCCCTGGCATCGGCGCATGCAGGAAGCCTGCCGCCGCCACGGCATCGATCTTCTGCCGACGACCCCCGTCAGCGACCGCTTCTGGCACGACGGCACCAGCCTGCGCCGCGACGCGCCGGTCGGCGCCGCGGACCGTGCCGCCTATGACCGGGTCATCGCGCAAGTGGTGGAGGATGCCGGGCGCTTGAAGGAAGGGTTCGACCAGGACCGCGCCGGGGCGCCGCTCCTCAGCCTGACGATGGCCGACTATTTCCGCCGCCTTGGCGTACCGGAAAGCGCCCGGGCGCAACTCATGGCCTGGTGGACCATCTCCGGCTCCGGCGATCCCGCAACCATCTCGGCGGGCGAACTGCTCGCCTCCTGCGGCTATATCGACGGCACGCCCGAGGGCATGATGCAGGCGCTCACCCACACTTTATCGCCGGGGGTCTCGACCCTCGTCGACCGCATGATCACCGCGTCCGGCGCCAGGCTGCAGTTGGGCTTCCCCGTTGCCCATGTCAGATCGGAGGCCGACCGCGTCACCGTCACCACCCGCGATGGCCGCAGCCTGCAGGCCAGGGCCGCCATCGTGGCGGTGCCGGTCAATGTTCTCCGCGACATCGATTTCGGCGACGGGCTCACAGCTCCCCAGCAGCAGGCGGCCGATCGCGGCCATGATGGCCGTGCCGTCAAGCTGTGGCTGCGCGTCAAGGGCGTGCGCCAGGGAACCTTGGCGACGGGTGGCCTCTCCGGCCTGCAATGGCTGTTCGCCCCCTATTCGGCACAGGACGATGCGATCCTGGTCGTGGGCTTCGGTCTCGATGATGGCAGCTGGAACCCGCATCGCCGCCAGGATGTGGCGGCGGCCCTGGCCCATCTGCTGCCGCAGGCCGAACTTCTCGGCTGGGACTGGCATGATTGGTGCGCCGATCCCTTCGCCCGCGGCACCTGGCTGTCGACGCCGGCCACCGGCGCCGACCTCTCGCCGGAGAATTGGGGTGTCACCGGCCGCTTGGCCTTTGCCACATCCGATCTCGCCCCCGAGGCTGCCGGCTGGTTCGAAGGCGCCATGTCGAGCGGAGAACCCGCGGCGGCGGCGATCGCCGCTAAACTCTAGCCGGTTTCAGTACCTGGTCGTCGATCGGCCGACCTTGCCCTCGGCATAGCGGCTGAAGCGGAAGGCGTTGAGGTCGTGGCTGGGCTTGCCGTCAAGCGCCAGCTCGCTCATCAGCTTGCCGACGATCGGCCCCATGCCGAAGCCGTGGCCGGTGAGGCCGGTGGCCAGCAGCAGGCCGGGGATCTCCGCGACGGGCCCCAGCACCGGAATGCCGTCCGGCATCAGATCGACTTGTCCCGCCCAGCTCTCCACCGCCTGGACACCCATGGCGACCGGGAACAGCTTGCCCAATTGGGCGACGGCATTGCGCACACGTTTCATGTTGGGCGGCACCAATGGGTCGCGGTCATGGATCCAGGGCTGCAGGGTTTCCGGTCGGCCCGGCAGGCGGTGCAGCAGGTCCCGCCCCGTGACGCCGTTCACCTTGAATGAGGTCGCCCGACGGTTCTCCCACAGCGAGGGCAGGAACCATTTCAGCGCGCGGAACCGGTCGAGGGTGAGATCGACATCGACCTGCAGTTCCTCGGCAAGATTGAGGGTGCCGTCGCCGCGCTGGCGAAAGCCGATATGATGGCCATAGAAGGCGATGTTGCTGAGATGCGGCACCGGATTGGTGCGCGTGCAGGTAAAGCGTGCGATCTGCTGCGGCAGATCGAGCCCCAGCCCCTTCATCACCCGGTGCGACGAGGCGCCGGCGGCGACGATCGCGATCTTGGTGCGGATGGTGCCAGCTTCCGACAGGACCGAGGTGACGGCGCCGCCCTGGCGCTCGATGCCGGCCGCTCCGCAGCCCTCGAAGAACAAGGCGCCGAGCTGCGTGGCCTTGGCGGCGAAGGCATGGCATACCTTGCGTGGCTCTGCCTGGCCTTCCTTGGGGCCCCACAGGGCGCCGACACCGGGATCGACCAGGGCTGGAATGAGCGCCGAGACTTCCTTGGGCGTGATGACCTTGGTATCCACCCCGAACACGCGGTCACGCGCGGCGCCGATCTCATAGCGCGAGAGCTCCGCTTCATCGCGGGCCATGAACAGATTGCCGTCCTGGCGCCATTCCAGATCGGCGCCCAGTTCCGCTTCCAGCCCCTGCCACAATTTGAGGCTGGCCAGCATCAGCGAAGTTTCCGCCGGGTCCCGGTCCATGGCGCGGACGAAGCCCCAGGCACGGCCCGATTGCTGCCCGGCGATGCGGGCTTTTTCCAGCACCACCACCTTGGCGCCGCGCCTGGCGAGATAGTAGGCGGCGGCACAGCCCTGGATGCCGGCGCCGATCACCACGGCGTCGGCTTCTTTCGGCAGTTCCTGTCGGCTGAAGGTCGAGAGAATGCTCATGCCCCTCACTCATAGCCAATGAAACGGGGCAGGGGAAGTGACCCGCTTCACACAAAGCGGCCGTGAACCTTTTCTTTCCATGGCGCGACACACTCCCACGTCTGCACGCTATCTCCCCGATCTCCTCTTCTTCCCTGGGCCTTGTGGACGGGCTCGACCATCGAAGGAAAACCAACATGGACCTCCGCCAAATCTATCTCGGCAATGAAGGCCGCATCGCGCGCTTGCCCTATTTCGGCTACAGCCTGGCGCTCACTGTGCCGTACATGGTGCTCGCCTACCTGCTGGCCAGCCTGTTTGGCATGTTTGGCACGGTGCTGGTCGTGGCCCTCTATGCCGTGATCGCCTATCCCTATTACTGCCTGATGGCCAAGCGCCTGCAGGATTTCAACAAGCCGGGCAAATGGGCGGTGGCGGTCATCGCCGTGGGGATCGTCTCAGCCCTCCTGCAATTCGTCCCGGCGCTGCAGACCGTCGTCTACGCGATCAGCTTCGTCCAGCTTCTGGTCGGCCTTGCCATCCTCCTGATGCCGGGCACCGCCAGCGCCAACGATTATGGGAAGCAGCCGGGCAGCCTCGCTGCTGCCTGATCTCGCTCACGGGTCGCCTGTCTCTGTCGAGAGGCGGGCGGCCAGCCTGGCATTGCATTCAAGGGATCGATCCGGCAGGGTCGTCGCAGCCAGCGCAGGGTGGGGGACAGCGTGCCGCGGACGTCGCACCGGATGTTACGACTTTGCGGTGGGTTGCTTTGCCTCGCGATCCTGGCCGCCCCGGTACTTGCCCAGCAATCGGCGCCGGACATCCTCGCGGTCTATGCGGCCGCCGACGCGGCCGTGGCCCAGGGTGATCCCACCGCCGCGCGGCGCGAGATCCTCGCCATTCTGTCGCATCAGCCGGCACCCGCCGTCCTCGGAGCCGGGGCGCTGCGCCTGTCGCAGATCGCCGCGCTGGCCGGCGACTTGGCCGGCGCCGAGCGACCCTTGCAGGAGGCAATCACTCTGCTGCCGTCCGGCGATCCGAGCGCACAACCCGCCTTGGCCGCGATCTACCTGCAACTGGGCGCCTTGGCCATGGCCCGGGGCGACATGGGGCGGGCGCAACTGGCGCTGCTCAAGGGGATTGCCATCGGCAAGCGCCTATCGACCCCGGATGATCCGCAGCTTCTCGAAGCGGAGCTCTCCCTGGCCACCGCCGAGATCCGTGCCTTTCGCCTGCAGCGGGCAGCCGAGCGGCTGCAGGGGGTGAAATCGCGCGGCTTTGCCGACACATCACCCATCGGAGCGCTCTACCAGGCGGCCTTGGGCGAGTTCCACTTCCGCCAATATGATTACGGACCGGCGCTCGAGGCGCAGACCAGGGCACGCGACCTGCTCCTGGCCCTTTACGGCCCGCTTCATGCCGAAACGGCGCGGGCGGAAACATCGCTCGGCAGCAGCTTTTTCAGCGCCGGCCGCTATGTCGACGCCGAGCGCGTGCTGCTGGATGCCATCTCGACCTATGACCGGCACCCGGGCTTCTACGCGCCGGCGCTGGCGTCGGCCCTGGTCAATCTCGGGCAGGTCTACTACACCACCGGCCGCCTGACCCTGGCCGACACCGCCCTTGGCCGCGCCATCGATCTTTCGCGCCACAGCCTGGGTGCGGGCAGCCAGGTCGAGGCCGCGGCCCTGCTGCATCGCGGTTACGGCAAGCTGCGACAGAACGATCTGCCGGCAGCGACGGCGGATCTCAAGGCGGCCATAGCGATCTGGTCGGCGCCCGCTGCCCGGAACGACCGGGCCGTTGCCGGTGCCAAGGTCTGGCTTGCCGAAGCCTTGCGCCGAAGCGGCAATTTCACGGACGCCGAAGCTGCCCTCAATGAATCGGCTCGCGTGTTGGCCGGCATCTTCGGGCCGGACAGCTATGCCATGACCGACATCTTGATCGGCCGGGCGGAACTCGCCCTGGCGCGCGCCATGCCCGCGGCGGCGGTGGCGCACCTCAAGACCGCGGTTGATCGCCGCAGCCATCTCCTCGGTGCCGACCATATAGCGACCTTGGAAGCGCGCAGCCAGTTGGCGCTGGCCATCGCGACCGGCGACGATCCGCAATCGGCCCACGCCATGGCAGCTGCCGTGACCGACGTTCTGCGGCAACGCCTGGCGCTGTCGCAGGCCACGCAGTCTGGTACCGCCCTCGACGAGGTGGCGGCCCTGCGGCGACTCTTCGGTCGGCATGTGCAGGTCATCGACCTCGCGCTGAAGGGCGACCTCTCCGCAGCCGACCGCGCGGCCCTGCTGGATGAGTCTTTCGCGCTCGTGCAATTGGCCAGAAACACAGCGGCGGGCATGGCGATCGCGGGGCTCGTTCAGCGCCAGGCATTGGCCGATCCGGCTACGGCCAGCGATCTGCGGAGCCTGCAGGAAACAGTCTTGCGCTGGCAGATGGCTGAGCGCCGTCTCTCCGCTGGCGTCGCTGCCGCCGATAGCGGGATTGCCGGATTGCGTGACGATGTCGACAGGGTCCGGCAGGAAGCCTTGCGCCAGCAGCAGGCCTTTGCGGCGGCTCATCCTGACTTCGCGGCACTCGTCGCGCAAAGTCAGCTTGTCCCCGCGCAAGTCAGCGCCGCCATGCGGCCCGGCGAGGCGCTGCTGGCTTACCTGACCTTGGAGGATCGCAGCTATCTCTGGGCGATCACCCCGGACCGGACCGCGCTGGTGGCGATCCCGGCAGACGCGGCGGCGCTCCAGGCGAAGATCCGACGGCTACGGGAAACCGTCAATCCGCGCGACGTCCAAGGCCTTTCCGACATTCTCCCCTACGACGTGGCGGCGGCTGCCGAACTCCACGAGGCTGTCATCGCGCCGGCTGGCCTGCGGGCGACCGACCGGCACCTCATCATCGTCCCGGATGCCACGTTGCAGAGCCTGCCTTTTGCCGCCCTGCTACAGCAGCCGGTCACACCACCTGCGGAGTTTGCGGACTATCGGCGCTTGCCCTGGCTGATCAACGACCATGACA
>NZ_CAMDRA010000069.1 GCF_945906275.1 Dongia mobilis | reverse complement strand
ATCGTCATCGCGGTCGAGGCGAAACTTGGCCGCACGGCCGGTCTTGACCGCGACCAGTGCCGCCAATGCCGCCCATTGTGTCGCCTGGGATTCCTTGCCGCCGAAGCCACCGCCCATGCGCCGCACCTCGACCGTGACCGCGTTGGCGGGTCGGCCCAGGACCTGCGCCACATTCATCTGCACTTCGGTCGGGTGCTGGGTCGAGCAATGGATATGCACATCGCCATCCTCGGTCGGGATGGCGAGCGACACCTGCCCTTCGAGATAGAAATGATCCTGCCCGCCGTGACGGAAGCGGCCGGAGAGCCGATGCGGGGCGGCCGCGATGGCTGCCGCGGCATCACCCTTGCGCAGGCGCTGATCATCGAGCACGAAACTCTTCGCCGCGAGGGCGTCCTCGATGGTGAGAATGGCCGGCAGATCCTCGTAGTCGATCTCCGCCAGGGCAGCAGCGGCACGGGCTTCGACTGCCGTTTCGGCAGCAACGCAGAACAAGGGCTGCCCCCAGAACATAACCTCGCCCGTGCAGAGCAGCGGATCGTCATGAGCATGGATCGGACTGATATCGTTGATGCCCGGGATGTCGTGCGCGGTGAGAACACAGGAAACGCCCGGGGCCGCGCGCACGCGAGCAAGGTCCAGTCTGGTCATGCGCGCATGGGCCCGCTGCGCCGGATAGGCATAGAGCTGGAGCGTGCGGGCCGGTTCCGGCAGATCGTCGACAAAGCGCGCCGTCCCGGTCACATGCTTTATGGCGGAATCATGGGCGCGTGCTTCGCCGACATGCCCTGAAATCTGATCGGTTGCACTAGCCATGGGAACGCCTGCCGGCAAGGGCAACACGCGTCTCGGCAGCCGGATCGCTGAGTTCAATGAAACATTTGCGCAGGAGATTGGCAGCGACCTTGCCGCGATAGCCCGCACTTGCCCTCATGTCGCCGATCGGCTGGTAGTCCTGCGCGAGGAAGGTTGCGGCTGTGTCGATCGTGGCCGCGTTCCAGAATTGGCCGCGCAACGCCGCTTCGACCATGAGCGCCCGCTTCGGAACAGCCGCCATGCCGCCAAAGACGATGCGACTATCCGCGACCCTGCCATCTTCGAGCTTGATGTGAAAGGCCCCGAGCAAGGCGGAGATGTCCTGATCGAACCGCTTGGAAATCTTGTAGGCGCGGAACACCCAGCCCGCTTGTGGTTTCGGCAGGCGGATGGCTTCGACGAACTCGCCGGGCCGGCGATCCTGTTTGCCATAGGCAAGGAAGAAATCCTGCAGCGGCATCTCGCGGCTGGCATCGCCCTGCCGTAGCATCAGTGTGGCGCCAAGCGCTATCAGGCAGGGCGCACCATCACCGATCGGCGAACCGTTGGCGATGTTGCCGCCGAGGGTCGCCACATTGCGGATCTGGGCCGAACCCAACCGGCGGATGATCTCGGCAAAATCGGGCCAGTGTGGTGCCACCACCGGCAGCAGTTGCGCATAAGTAACACCGGCACCGATGACGATCTCCGAAGCGGTCTCGTGGATGGTTTGCAGATCCGCGACCTCGGCCAATGAGATCACCGGATCAAGCTGGCGATGCTGCTTGGTAACCCACAATCCGACATCGGTGCCGCCGGCCACCAGGGTCGCCGTCGGATGCGCCCGGTAGAGCGCTGCCAACTCATCACCGCTGCGCGGCGCGAAATAGCCGGGAGTGTCGGCGGCTTCATCGGCGAGCGCCTGCAACTGCGCAATCGTCTCTCCGGCACGAATGTCGAATTGATCCGGCAGGCGATCTTTCAGCGCGATTTCCGCCGCCGATAGAATCGGGCCATAGCCGGTGCAGCGGCACAGATTGCCGGCGAGCGCATCGCGGATCGACTGGGCATCGTACATCGAAGCATTCCGGTACTGCGCAAAGAGCGACATGACGATGCCTGGTGTACAAAAGCCGCATTGCGAGCCATGCGCGTCAACCATCGCCTGCTGTACCGGGTGCAGGCTGCCATCGGCGGACGGCAGGTCTTCGACCGTGATGAGCTGCTTGCCCTGCAACGTACCGACGAACTGGATACAGGCGTTGACCGCGCGGTAGCGCAAGGCGCAGTCCTGGAGGTCGCCGATGACCACGGTACAGGCGCCGCAATCTCCTTCGGCGCAGCCTTCCTTGGTGCCGGGGCGATGCTGTACGCGCCGGAGATGGTCGAGCACCGTTTCGGTCGGCGACGCTGGTTCCACCGATCGCATGTCATGCCCGAGGAGATAGCGGATGGCCATGTCCTAGGAGCCGCGATAGGTGGAATAGGCAAAGGGCGAGACCAGCAGCGGCACATGGTAGTGCTGCGTGGGATCGCTCACCCCGAAACGCAAGGTCACGATATCGACGAAACGCGGTTGCGGCAGGTCAAGGCCGCGGCCGGCGAAATAGTCGCCAGCGTGAAAGACAAGTTCATAGGTGGCGGCAGTGAAGGCTGCATCTTCCAGCAGCGGGCGGTCGCAACGTCCGTCGGCATTGGTGATCGTCTGCGCCACCAGGACCCGGTCCGGCGCCAGCCGATAGAGTTCCAGGCGCATCGCGGCACCGGGCACACCATGCGCCGTGTCGAGGACGTGGGTGGTCAGTCGACCCATCTATTACCGCCCCTGTTGCCGTCGCTGGACCGCCCGATTGTTGGCAAGGTCCAGCAGCTTTCCGCCATTTTGCCGATCAGCATCGCATAGGCGACTGCCAGCACAATCGCCGGCTTGTTCATAAACATTATCAAGGAAGGTTAGATAATCCACCCTGGTAGGTCAAAGGGACCACTTCAGGCTGATCTACTCAAAATGACCGGGCACCACGACGCCGTCGACGACCTTGGGCGGGATATATTTGCCGGTCGGTGGCTCGCTGCCGGCAAGCCACCCGGCACCCAGCACGATCGCCAGCAGGACGACGCCAAGGACGGCCAGCCATGAGAGCGGTACTTCCCGCACGACGACACCGCGCCGCTCCTGAATTCTGAGATAGAGCCAGTAGACCAGAGCCGGCAGCGCCAGTGGGATGATCACTTCCAGAAACGCGCGCATCATGTCCCCTTCTGGCTCGGGAGGTCTGTCTCCGTCAGCAACAGGCCATCACCGAGGATTTCGGCCAGGTTGTTGAGCATGCCGGCGGTGGCGCCCCAGATGTAATAGTCACCATAGGGATATACGTAGAAATAGCGCGTGCGGCCCTGCCAGACGCGGCTTTCCATGCGGCGACTGTCGGGCGCCAGGAAGAAGGCGAGCGGCACCTCGAAAATCTCCGCCACTTCGAACGTGTCCGGGTTGAGGGTGAAGCCGGGCCTTACCAGCCCTACCACCGGCGTAACCTCGAAACCCGTCCGCGTCACATAGATGTCGAGCTGGCCGATGAGGTCGATATGCGCTCGGTCCAACCCCGTCTCCTCCTCCGTCTCGCGCAAGGCGGCGGCGATGGCGTCGGCATCCTCCGGATCGACACGGCCGCCGGGAAAGCTGATCTGGCCGGCATGGTCGTGGAGATGATCGGTCCGCTTGGTGAGGAGGACCGTCATCCCTTCCGGCCGGTCGACCAGCGGCACCAGGACAGCTGCCTGTTTCAACGTCAGGCCGGCCATATCCCGCTTCATTTCCGGATTGAGATCATCGTCGCCGCGCGGCTGCTGGCCTTGGGGGGCGAAGCGGCGCCCCGGCACGATCCCGCGGAATCGTTCGATGACGAGATCCCGTGGCATCAGGCGGCCTCGACCCGGCCCAGCGGGAAATGGCTGCCGCCGCTCCAGACGCCCAGTTCCGCGCCATTCGCCTCGGCCAGGTCAACCAGTTGATAGAAGACCGACCGGCTGATCAGCGCATCCAATGCGCCGCGCACCCTTATATAGGGAGACGGCTGATCATCTTCGGTATGTTCGATGCGAATCGGGTGCTCGGCATCGGCCGTTACCCAATCCTCGACATTTGTGCGAAAGGCCAGCTTCTGGTCCTGCCCCGCGCCTGTCACAATCATTTCCACCGCCACGAAGGGAGCATCATCCACGGTGATCCGGCCACGCTCGACCGGTGTAACAAGCCAATAGGATCCGTCATTTTCTCGCCGCAATACCGTGGAAAATAGGCTCACCAAGGGTTTACGACCGATCGGCGAGCCGCGATAGAACCAGGTGCCGTCCCGGGCGATGCGAAAATCGAAATCGCCGCAGGATGGCAATTTGCTGAAATCAGGTGGATTCAAATCGTGGTTGGACATCGCCCCTTGCCTGGCGCTACGCTTCTGAAATCTAAAGATAAGTCATAATCATACGAGTGCAAGGAGGCCGTCTTGGCAACCACTGAAACAGCATCCACCGGGTCGATCAGCGGATTTCCAGCCGGCGGTGCGCCCCAGGGGGGTGACCTCGGCGCCGAAATCGAGGCGCTTTCCGGTCGCCTTGCCAGGGTGAAATCGAATATCGGCCAGATCATCTTCGGCCAGGAAGAGACGGTCGAGCAATCGCTGATCAGCCTGCTGGCCGGTGGCCATGTGCTGCTGATCGGCGTTCCGGGTCTGGCCAAGACCCGGCTGGTGGATTGCCTGGGCAAGGTCCTGGGTCTGGATGCCAAGCGCGTGCAATGCACCCCCGACCTCATGCCTGCCGACATCATCGGTTCCGAAGTGCTGGAGGAAAGCGATACCGGCAAGCGCGCCTTCCGCTTCATCGAGGGACCGGTCTTCAGCCAGCTGCTGATGGCCGACGAAATCAACCGCGCCAGCCCCCGCACCCAATCGGCGCTGCTGCAGGCGATGCAGGAACACAAGGTCTCGGTCGGCGGCCACACCTACCCATTGCCGCAGCCCTTCCACGTGCTGGCGACGCAGAATCCGCTGGAGCAGGAAGGCACCTATCCACTGCCCGAAGCCCAGCTCGACCGTTTCCTGCTGCAGATTGACGTGCATTACCCGAGCCTCGACGCCGAACGGCAGATGCTGATCGTTACCACCGGCTCGGTCGATGCCGAAGCCGCCACTGTGCTGAGTGCGGCCGAATTGATGGCAGCACAACGCCTGGTACGGCGCATCCCCATCGGCGACAAGGTGGTCGAGGCGATCCTGCGCCTGGTGCGCGCCGGCCGTCCGGAAAGCAGCGAGATCGAGGATGTGAAGAAGAACCTCGCCTGGGGTCCTGGGCCGCGTGCCGGTCAGGCCCTGATGCTGGCGAGCCGAGCGCGTGCCTTGCTGCAGGGCCGCTTCAGCCCGTCGATCGACGATGTCGCTGCCCTGGCGCATCCGGTGCTCCGCCACCGCATCGCGCTCAATTACGGCGCGCGGGCGGAAGGTGTGACGCTGGGCAACATCATCGATCGCTTGATCGCGCAATTGGGCTGAGCATCCGCGTGGCCGCAACGACCATCGCCCAAACAACCAAGGATACCCGCGACCGGGACCGCAACAAGGCGGAAGCGGCGGCGGTCGCAGAGCGCCTGCCGCCCTTGCTGCTGGCCGCGGAACGCATCGCCGCCACCGTCGAACAAGGCGTGCATGGCCGTCGGCGCACTGGGCCGGGCGAAGTCTTCTGGCAGTATCGCAACTATTATCCCGGCGATGAGTTGAAGCGGCTCGATTGGCGCGCCTCGGCCAAGACCGACCGGCTCTATTTGCGCCAGCTGGAATGGTCGGCCTCGCAGAGCGTCTATCTGTGGTGCGACCTGTCACCCTCCATGGTCTATGCCAGCCGTCGCGACCTCGCCACCAAGGCCGAGCGCGCGCAGGTGCTGGGCCTTGCTGTTGCGAGCGTGCTGGCGCGGGCCGGTGAACGCGTGGGCCTCCTTGGCCATGCGGTACCACCGAGTGCCGGCCGCAATGTGACCGAGCGGCTCGCCGAGCAGCTTTTCATCGATGCGCGGGCCCCGGCGCTGGCAGCCAGCCTGCCGCCCCCGGCCGACCTGCCCGCGCATTCGCATGCACTTCTCATCAGCGATTTCCTCTCGCCGCTCGACGAACTGCAGCATGTCATCGCGCGCTTCGCCGGGCGAAACATCCATGGCCATCTGTTGCAGGTGCTCGACCCGGCCGAGAAGGCGATGCCGTTTACCGGGCGCGTGCGCTTCCAGGGCCTGGAACAGGAAGGCGACATGCTGATGAGCCGCGCCGAAGCCGTGCGCGAGCAATATCTGGAGCGTCTGGTCGCCCACCAACAGGCGCTGCGCGATCTTGCCCGCCATGCCGGCTGGAGCATGACCGTGCATGTCACCGACAGTGCGCCCGCGGCCTCGGTCCTTGCCCTCTATCAATGGCTCGCCGCCGATCGCAGGTTGCGCCGATGAATTTTGGCAATCTCAGCATCCTCGTGCCGGCGCTGCTGGCGGCCTTCATCGCCCTGCCGATCCTGTGGTGGCTGCTGCGCCTGACGCCACCCAGCCCGAAGCGCATCAACTTCCCCGCCATCCGCCTGTTGTTCGGCCTTATGCCGAAGGAGGAAACACCGCATCGGACACCCTGGTGGCTGATCCTGCTGCGGGTGTCGATCGCCGCCTTGGTCATCGCCGCTTTGTCGCACCCGGTCTGGAATGCCGGCGAGACTCTGAGCCGGCCGGGACCGATGCTGCTGGTGATCGACAATGGCTGGGCCGCGGCACCCCATTGGAGCCAGACCAGCTTGATGGCGGAAAACCTGATCGACCAGGCCGATCGCGAAGGTCGCACGGTGTTGCTGATACCGACGGCGCCGGCACTCGGCCAGGCTACCCTCGCGCCACCCGACAGCCTCGCGCCGGCACAAGCCAAAGCAGCCATCGCCAATCTCGCCCCGCAGCCCTGGACCAACCGGCGCGATCTGGTGGAGACCATGCTGAAGCAGATGGCCGAGAAGGGCGCCCTTGACCAGGATCTCAACATCACCTGGCTGAGTGACGGCACCGCCGGCGGCGACAGCGACAAGTCGCTGGCAGCACAACTTGGCGCGCTCGGGGCGTTGCGCATCGTCGGGCCGCGCGATCTCCCCGTCATCCTGCGCCCCGCCAAGGTTGACGCCGGGGGACTGAGGCTCCAGGTCGAGCGCGCGATGGTGGGCGCATCGCAGGCCATCGACCTGCGCGTTCTCGATGCCGAGGGCCGCACCATCAGCCTTGCCACCGTGCGCTTTGCCGCCAATCAGAATGCGACCGAGGCGAAGATCGAGCTGCCTCTGGAGTTGCGCGGCCGCGTCGGGGCCGTGGCCCTGCAGCAGCCGGCGGACGCGGAATCAGGGCATGCTGGCGGGGTCGTCCTGCTCGACGACGCTGCCGGATCGAAGCCGATTGGCGTCATCACCTACAATACGACGGCCGCGCGCCAGCCATTGCTGGGCGAACTCTATTACGTCGAACGCGCCTTGCAGCCATTCAATGAATTGCGCGTGGGCAATGTCAGCACTCTGGCGAAGCAGCCGCTCGCGGTGATGATCCTGCCCGACGGCAGCAATATCAGCGACAGCGACCGTGCAAGCCTTGCCGCCTGGGTCGAAGCCGGTGGTACGCTCATCCGCTTCGCCGGCGAACGTCTGGCCCTTGCCGCCGGCGACGACAATCTGCTGCCGGTGCGCCTGCGTCAGGGTGACCGGGTCCTCGGTGGCGCGCTGAGCTGGTCGGCGCCGGCAAGTCTCGCTCCCTTCCCCACCGCCTCGCCTTTTGTCGGTCTGGCAACGCCCAAGGATGTGACGGTCGATCGCCAGGTCCTGGCTCAGCCCGACATCGATCTCGGCAGCCGGACCTGGGCACGGCTCAGCGACGGGACGCCGCTGGTGACAGGCGCCAAGCGGGGCGAGGGCTATATCGTGCTGTTCCATGTCAGCGCCAACACATCCTGGTCGACTCTGGCGCTCTCTGGCCTGTATGTCGAAATGCTCAATCGCCTGCTGCTGCTCGCGGCCGGCGTGCCCAACAGTGGCCAGGACAAGGCGACACCCCTGCCGCCCAGCCAATTGCTCGACGGTTATGGCCGCCTGATGGCAGCGCCCACCAGCATCACACCGCTCTCGCCCGAGGATTTCAAGGAGCAGCGCGCAGGACCGCTGCATCCGCCCGGACTCTATGGCGCGCAGCAGGCTCGAAGCGCCCTCAATCTCACCGCGACATTGCCTTCCGTGTCGCCGCTCAGCCTGCCGACCGAGCCGCTGACGCACTCGCACGCGATCGACTGGAAGCCTTGGCTGCTGCTGCTCGCGGCATTGCTGCTTGCTGCCGATTGCCTGATCGGCCTCTATATGCGCGGCCTGCTCAGCCGCGGTGGCCGCGGCGCCGCCCTGGGTCAGTCCGGACTGGGCCACCCGGGAAAGATTGCCGGCGCGATCCTGCTGGTAGCATTCGGCCTGGTCGCCATGCCGGCACAGGTCTTTGCGCAGGATGTGGTGCAGCCGATGAGCGATGAGGAAATCATCGCCGCCACCGAGACCACACATCTCGCCTATGTCCGCACCGGTATCCCCAATGTCGACGCCACCAGCCGGGCCGGTCTCTTTGGGCTCACCAACCGATTGCTGGAGCGGACCTCCGCCGATATGGGCGATCCGGTCGGCGTCGACCTCAATGTCGACACGCTCGATTTCTATCCTATCCTCTATTGGCCGATCGCCGGATCGAGCGAAACCCTGGACGACCGGGCTATCGCCGAGATCAACCGCTATCTCGCCGGCGGCGGCATGATCCTGTTCGATACGGCTGACCAGAATGTGGTCGGCATTACCGGTGGGCTTGGGCCGGGTGCCATGCGCCTGCAGGAGATTACCGGCGGTCTCGAAATCCCGCCGTTGGCGCCGGTCGCAGCCGATCATGTCCTGACGCGTTCCTTTTATCTCCTCAAGGACTTCCCCGGCCGCTGGGTCGGCGGCACGCTCTGGGTCGAGAATTCGCAAAGCCGGGTCAATGACGGTGTCGCGTCGGTCATCGTGGGGAGCAACGACTATGCCTCGGCCTGGGCGATGGACGATTATGGACAACCGCTGTTTCCGGTGACGCCCGGCGGCGAACGGCAACGTGAGTTCGCCTATCGCTTCGGCATCAATCTGGTCATGTATGCGCTCACCGGCAAGTACAAGGAAGACCAGGTCCACGTGCCTGCCATCCTGGAAAGGCTGGGGCAATGATGCCGGCCTTGTCCTGGGACGGACTTTCCGTCGTTCTCAATCCGGTGCTGCCGGACTGGATCATGGTGGCCTTCGCCATCCTGTTTGCGTCCCTGTTCCTGCTGTCGCTCTGGCGCAGGGCGCGCGGCTCGTTCCTGCGCCTGCTGGCTGTCCTCACGATTCTGCTGGCCCTGCTCGATCCCAGCATGGTGCAGGAAAAGCGCGCCTATCAGAAGGACATCGCCATCGTCCTGGTTGACCGCTCGCCCTCGCAATCGATCGACGAACGGGATGCGCAGGCCGCGCGCGGCCTCGCCCTCCTCAAGGACAAGCTCGGCAAGATCGACGATCTCGAGGTCAAGGTGATCGAAGGCGGCGCCGGGCCGGATACGGCCGAGAAAGGCACATTGCTGTTCGAGGCGCTGCGGCGCGGCATGGCGGACCTGCCCCTGGCGCGCATCGCCGGTGTGGTCATCGTCTCGGACGGGCAGATCCATGATGTGCCGGCCGCACTCGCCGATCTCGGCGTCGACGCCCCTATCCATCTGCTGCTGACCGGCGATCCGGGCACGGGCGATCGCCGCATCGAACTGGTCGAGGCGCCGAGCTTCGGCCTGGTCGGGAAGCCGGTTGAGGTGAAGTTGCGCGTCGACGATCTCGGGCGCAATGCCGGGGCCGCCACGACGATCCGCATCAAGCGCGATGGTGTCCCTTTGCCGCCGGTGCCGCTGGTGACCGGGCGCGAGACGACGCTGTCACTCGATCTTGAACATGGCGGACAGACGGTGTTCGAGATCGAGACCGATGACGGCCCCTCGGAGCTTACCCGCATCAACAACCGCGCCGTTCTTTCGGTCAACGGTGTCCGCGACGAGTTGAAGGTGCTGCTCATCTCCGGCGAGCCCTATCCCGGCGAGCGCGCCTGGCGCAACCTGCTGAAATCAGATCCGTCGGTCAGCCTCATTCATTTCACCATCTTGCGTCCGCCCAACAAGCAGGATGCGACGCCGATCAACGAACTGGCGCTCATTGCCTTTCCGATCGACGAACTCTTTGACATCAAGCTCAAGGAATTCGACCTGATCATCTTCGATCGGTTCGAGCATCTGGGCATCCTGCCGGATGAGTATTTCCAGCACATCGCCGATTATGTCGCGGGCGGTGGTGCCGTCCTGGAAGCGGCCGGGCCGCGATCGGCAGGGCAGTTCAGCCTCTATCGCACGCCGATGGCGTCAATCTTCGCAGCGATGCCGACCGGCGAGATCCTGGCCCAGGGCTTCAAGCCGAAGGTAAGCGAAATCGGCAAGCGCCATCCGGTTACGGCCGATCTGCTTTCCGACCTCACGGCCGCGCCGAGCTGGGGCCGCTGGTTCCGCCAGTTGGTGACGACCAATCGAAATGGCGAAATTCTGATGAACGGCGCCAACGATTTGCCGCTTCTGGTCCTGCAACGGGTCGGCGACGGGCGCGTGGCACAGATACTCTCAGACCATCTCTGGCTGTGGTCGAAAGGGTTCGAAGGCGGTGGGCCGCAGGCGGAGTTGGTCCGTCGCACGGCACATTGGCTGATGCAGGAGCCGGATCTCGAGGAAGAGGATCTCCGCGCCACGGCGATCGATGGCAAGCTCGAGATCGAACGCCGCAGTCTCAGTGCACAGGATATCGACGTCACCGTGACGCGACCCGACGGGCGCACCGAGACCGTGCGCCTGAAAGACATCGGTCGTGGCCGTGCCACGGCGTCGCTACCGGCGGTGGACCAGGGCCTCTATCGCGTCAGCGACGGGACCCGCGATGCGTTTGCTGCCCTGGGCGAGATCAATTCCAGGGAGTTCAACGATCCCCGCGCCAGCGCGCTGCCGCTGCAGCCCCTGGTCACCGCATCAGGTGGCGGCGTTGCCGTGCTGCCGGGCAATGAGCTGCCCGATTTGCGCCGCGTTGGCAAGAAAGGTGACCGCTCCGGCAATGGCTGGTTCGGACTGACGCGCAATGAGGATTTCGTTGTGACGGGTGTCAGCCAGGCGCCGATGCTGCCGCCATGGGCGGCGCTGGCCATCGCCATCGGCTTCGTACTCGCCGCCTGGCGCCGCGAAGGGCGCTGACCGTTCAATCGATCCGCGCTGCCGTCTCGATCTCCCCACGCCACAGATAGATCGCCGCCAAGGCATCGTTGCCGCTTTCCGTGGCGTGGCCACACATGGGAGGGTGGTGGATGACAGCGCCTGACGTGAACTCGCGCCAGCTATCGCCCGCCCGCCACCAGCGACCCGGTCCCAAGGGCAGATAGATTTCCTCGGCTGGATGTTGATGCGGCGGATAGAGCGTCGCCGGTCCCAACAGCAGAAGGCCTAGGCGCAGATCGACTGTACGGACCGGTGCTTCCGGCCCGGCGCATTCGAGATAGCCGTAATTGTCGAGAAAACCGGCGCTGGGTGGTTTCACCCGGTAGTTGGGATTCTGCCGCCAGCCGATGCCGAGCTGCGAGTCGAGTGTCGCCAGTACCTGCCCGAGCGGATCGCTGGCGCCGGCAGCCGGCCAATAGCGCTGTACCGGGAGCATGGCGCTCCGTTCTACGCAGGGCAACGGTACCTCTCCGGCCAGATCCGCGAGGTGGGGCAGAAAGGCGGCGGCCGCAGGATGTCCCGACAACCTTGCCGCAATGCCGTCAACCAGCACGTTCCATATCGCCAATATACTGCCCCTCCCCAGTCGGCGCCCGAACCAGCCTGTTCCATCTCCAGGCTAGCGCGCGCGACTGTGAACAGCATCACAAACCAGAAGCCCCCTCATCACCACTAATGAATCAAGTCGTGGAGATGGCGTTCCTGAGAGGCACGCCGAAGGAGTGGAGCGTCACATGGCAATGGCAATGGATATCATGGCGGACCCGCGGGTGACGCGGTGCAGTGCCGGACCGGCCCTCGCTGCCTCGCTGGCAGCCTTGCCGCCGGTGCCCAGGCGCAGCTGGGTGCTGCGTTTTGCCGATCTCTTTATCGATGGCTGCGATGTGAAACTGCTGCAGGGCGTCGATTGCCACACCCAGGCAGCCCTGCCTGACGGCAGCCTGGTCGATCTCGGCGCCATTTTCCGGGGCAACCAGCAGCCGGCCGAGTTCGGTTTCGAGTATCGCGGCTGATCCCAGACAAAAAGGCTAGATATCCTCGCCTTTCGGCTCTTCGCCGCCCTCGACATCGATCGGCACGCCTGGCTGGTTCTTGCCGGTACGGATGGCCAATGCCGATTTGACGTGGCTGACATTGGGCGCCGCGGTGAGGCAGGTGGTCAGGAAGCGCTGATAGGAATCCCAGTCATGCGCCACGATCTTCAGCAGGAAATCGGTTTCCCCCGCCAGCATGTGGCATTCGCGGACCTGCGGCCAGGTCAGGACCCGAGCCTCGAAGGCCTTGAGGTCGTTCTCGGCCTGGCTGGAGAGGCCGACCTGGGCGAAGACGGTGACGCCGAAGCCCAGCGCCTCGGCATTGACGTCGGCGTGGTAACCTTTAAGGAAGCCCGCTTTTTCAAGGGCACGGACCCGGCGCAGGCAGGGTGGTGCCGAAATTCCAGCACGCTTGGCAAGGTCGACATTGGTCATGCGGCCGTCGGCCTGCAGATCGGCCAGGATTTTCAGGTCGATCTTGTCGAGCTTTGCACGCCGCATGTAACGATCCCCTCGATTCGAACCAGATCACGCAACTATATTGCAGGTAATTTCATTTCGCCAGTGCGAGATCAAACACCTGGCGTTCTGGCGTTTCGCGCCGTGAGCCTCATGGGATCGATTTCTGACATCGATAAAATCCGTCCTGTCCGATGCGGCCTTTATTGCCAATGACATAGCTCGAACTGGCGGAATTCCTATCGCTAACGGGCCGGTTTTTCCCCGTATGACACAATTGCATGGCTTGGATTCAGGGTCGCCCATCCCTATTCTTTAACAATCATATCGGTTGCTGCCCGAGTCTGGCCCGGAAATGGGGCGGTTCGGCCGTCTTCACCCAAGGAACGACCCGTCATGCCCCAGGAAATCAAGACCAAGGCCCTCATCATCGGTTCCGGCCCCGCCGGCTACACGGCTGCGATCTATACCGCGCGCGCCAACCTGAAGCCGGTCCTGGTCCAGGGCATCCAGCCGGGCGGGCAGATGACCATCACCACGGATGTCGAGAATTATCCGGGCTTCGCCGATGTCATCCAGGGTCCGTGGCTGATGGAGCAGATGCAGAAACAGGCCGAGCATGTCGGCACGCGCACCATTTTCGACACCATCCTCGACATCGATTTCAGCCGCCGGCCGTTCCGCTGCACCGGCGAGTCCGGCGATGTCTATGTTGCGGAGACGCTGATCATCGCCACTGGCGCCCAGGCGCGCTGGCTGGGGCTCGATTCCGAGAAAAAGTTCCAGGGCTTCGGCGTCTCTGCCTGCGCCACCTGTGACGGTTTCTTCTTCCGCGAGAAGGAGGTCGTCATTGTCGGCGGCGGCAATACCGCGGTCGAGGAGGCGATCTACCTCACCAATCATGCGACCAAGGTCACCATGATTCATCGGCGCGATCATTTCCGCGCCGAGAAGATCATGCAGGATCGCCTGTTCCGCAACCCGAAGATCAATGTGGTCTGGAACAGCGTGGTCGAGGAAGTACTGGGCGAGACGGATCCTTTGGGCGTCACGGGCGTCCGGGTCAAGAACGTGCAGACCGGCGATGTCACCACCATTCCCTGCGACGGCTTCTTCGTCGCCATTGGCCACAGCCCGGCCACTTCCTTGTTCAAGGGCAAGCTGGAGCTGGATGCCGAGGGCTATCTGCTGACCAAGCCGGACAGTACCGCCACCAACGTGCCGGGCGTGTTTGCCGCCGGTGATGTGAAGGACAAGGTGTTCCGCCAGGCGGTCACCGCGGCCGGCATGGGCTGCATGGCGGCGCTTGAAGCCGAGCGCTTCATCGCCGCCCATGAACATGAGACCGCGCAAGCGGCGGAGTAGATCCGGCTGCCGCATCACCGGGGGTGCTGCGTAACGCTGTTGGAAAGGGGAGCTGGCACCGCCAGGCGGTGAGCAGCGAAGATAAATGGCGATGGATTGGGACAAGCTCAGAATTTTTCACGCCGTGGCCGAAGCTGGCAGCTTCACCCATGCCGGTGAAGTGCTCAATCTGAGCCAGTCGGCGGTATCGCGGCAGATCTCCTCGCTGGAGGAGAGCCTCAATGTCGCCCTCTTCCACCGCCATGCCCGCGGCCTGATCCTCACCGAACAGGGCGAACTGCTCTACCGCACGGCCCATGAAGTGTTCTCGAAGCTTGCCATGGCGGAAGCCCAGCTCGCGGAATCGAAGGATCGGCCCAAGGGCCAGTTGAAGGTGACGGCGACCCAGGCCTTCGGCTCGTCCTGGCTCACCCCCGTGCTGCTCGAGTTCATCGATCTTTACCCCGATGTCGATGTCGATCTGGTGCTGGAGGATCGCGAGCTCGATCTTTCCATGCGCGAGGCCGACGTCGCCATCCGCATGGCGCCACCGCGGCAGCCGGAACTGATCCAGCGCCATCTGATGACGGTGCATCTCAATATCTATGCCGCCCCCAGCTATCTGAAGCGCCACGGCATTCCCAAGGTGCCGGAGGATATCGACCAGCACCGCGTCATCGTCTATGGCAACGACATGCGCCCACCGGTCGAGGATATCGACTGGCTGCTGCGCGCCGGCACCAAGAAGGACAAGCCGCGCCGGCCGATCCTGAAGGTGAACTCGGTCTATGCCATCCTGCGCGCCGTGCAGAGCGGCCTTGGCCTTGCCAGCCTGCCGGAATTCATGGTGACCGAAGGGGCGAGCCTGGTCCGGGTCCTCCCCGAACTGCAGGGGCCCCGCATCGACGCTTACTTTGTCTATCCGGAAGAATTGCGGAATTCGAAGCGGATCCAGGTCTTCCGCGACTTCCTGCTGCGCAAGGTCGCCGAAGGCAAGATGCAGTCCTAGGACGCCTGGTCGCGCCCCGACCGCATGCCCCCGGCCAGAAGAGCCGCCGTCCGGGCATTCTTTTTCACATCATTCTTTTTCACATCGTTGATCACGAAGATGGCGTGCAGCGCCGCGATCAGCCACAGCACGAATCCGGCCGAGCCACCGAACAGCAGGGTGGCAAAAAAAAGCGACCCAGGCCAGGGCATAAAGCAGCAGGTTGAAAATCGCCTGGAACACCTTGCCGTACAGCAGGAGAGCCAGCGGCGGGAGAATCAGCGCAACAAGATAGATCATGGCGGGGCAAGGCTCCGGAACGGCATCGTCCTATCCTAGATAGAGTGTACGACCCGCAGTGCAACTGCCATCGACTTCACCAACCCGTGTCCATCAAAAAGGGCTGTGCAGTGCAGCAAAATCAGGCATTTCTGCGCAGTCGCAACATCGGCGTCGCGAACCAAAAACTCTGCCGACTCGATAGAGAATTCAGGAATACCACAATGCGAGCGCTGTCAGAGGCTCGCGGAATGGGCAATCTCGCCACCGGCGCCCGACTGGCCTGGCCCCTAGTTCGGCAGCGCAGCATTCGCCTAACTAATTGTGACAGATATATTTTATTGGTATGCAACTGGTGCATGCCGCGTCTGTGAATTTGACTCTGGTCGGGTCTGCCGATTCCTCTATTCTGCGCCTGTGCCGGGCAGCCACACTGTTGCAGATTAGCAACAGACGGAACATAACATTCCGGGCGGGGTTGATTGGTCACGATGGCGCCTTATTTGGCTGACAGAGTGATCCGGTAAACGAGTTTCGAAGCGATAGCTTCACATCGAATTCGGGCGCGACGCCCGGATGGGGTCTTCGGACCCTACGTCTCCCAGACGTAAAGCCTCCCTGTTTAACTTGCCGGGCCTTGTGCCCGGCATTTCTTTTATATCAATGAGTTAGCCCTTGTGTGCCGTTGCCATCTGCAGAGCTCCGGCTGTGCTGTGGGGCATATGTGGGGCATTAGACGACAGTGCCCCCTCCCCCGCTGCCATATCGAGGTAACGCCAGCCGACTTCCGGTGTCACCACGGCGGAATGCGATTTGGCAGAGCCCATCGCTGCTAGCCGCTATTACCGCTAATCCTGCTAATGCCAACCCCCGAGACTGGGGAGAGGGGTTCTGAGCCCCCGGCCCGACCGCCCCAGCGGGCCGGGGCCGCGATCCCACCCCTCCGGGGGTATCCGCGCTCGCGCCCGCAATTCTTATCGGCCACCCCTATAAAATTTCCGCTGATTTGAAATTGGGCCATTGGATTATGTCCACACGGCTCCCTGCATCGCGAAAACGTTATAATATAACACTGGGCCTTGGTGTCGGCAAATCGCCGTCAACGCTTGCCGGCGCCGAACAAGGCGGTCCCGTTCAAGCTGCGCTGGCCGCGCCTCGGCCGGAGCGGTTGACCGGAAAGCCGCGCCAGCAATTCGCGCGTGGAGATCGGCTCGGCTCCTGGCAACACGAACTGTTCGCCCTCGCGGGCGAGAGGCGACCGCTTGAGTTTGCGCGTGATAAGCCGCTCAGCGCCCGGAATGACGTACTGGACGCCGGCAGAAGTCCGTTCGGACGCGTAGTCACTGCTTTTCATCGATGGCCTCCAAGATGCGCGTGAGTGCGATCATAGCCATTGTTCCATCCGAGCAGCGAGAGAGAACATTCGATGACTATTCGATAGGTCGGGAGCGGTCGTTATCCGGTTGCTGACGCGTATTAAAGACAGAAAGTCCGCGACACCGAAAAATATGGAGAAATTTTGTTTTGCTAACCCATTGCTTGCGGCGGGATATTTTCTGATTTTCGCTCGCATGATATCGGACAAATTGTCTATTTTTTCGCGATATTACAATGCGTTATTCTACTATTTGCCGATTTCCGCTATGCTCCGCGCAGATTCACTGACGATTGCGAGGCTGATTGTGACGCAACACCCTTCATTTCCGACCTCTGAGCCCTCCACTCTGAATCCGCAAGCAGGAAACGGCATTGGCGATGCCCTGGCGCGGGCTGTGACAGCGGGGCAAAGCATCGCAATATCGCCAGCGAAGCTCGGCGACCGAGCCTACGCTGCCATCAAGGATGTGTGTTTAGCGCTTGGTCTGCCAGTTCCAAAGAACAGCTTGGTCTCTCTGCGGCACGCGACTTCCCAAATGGCCTCTCGCTATGAAAGCGGCGATCCCTATTCGGATGCACTCCGCGTTCGCACAAAACAGGAAAATGGTGAGATGGGTGGCCGCCCAAGACAGGGGGAAGATGCGGGTGTGCATGAACTGGTTGCCCG
>NZ_CAMDRA010000068.1 GCF_945906275.1 Dongia mobilis | reverse complement strand
GGCGCTCTGCTCTGAGCCTAGGCGGCGTCCGCGCCGTAATAGAGCGTCACCACATGCCGCGCCTCAGCGAAGAACAGCCAGCGCTCTGCAAGCGTGCCGACGGCATTGGCGAGCACGGCTGGAACGATAACGAACGTCGTGAGTTCGGGCAGGCGTGCTGCGATCAGGATGGCAAGCACAGGGGCCGCCAAGCCCAGCAGCAAGACGATGCGGCGCAGTTTGACGGCGTGCTTGCGCGCAATCTTGAAGCCCATTTCCTTGAGGAGATAGTTCTCCTCGGTATGCGGGGCCGCGAACAGTTTGACCTTGCCGAAGCGGCCGAGGCCGGTCGCTGAGCCCGCCGTCGCGGTCCCGGTTTCACGGTCGACAAAGCGCCAATAGCCGAGCTTCACCAGGCCGGCGAGGGACAGGCAGATCAGGGTCAGCCAGAGCAGCGGCCCGGCATTGACCTTGAACAAGGCGCAGAGCAGGCACAGCCAAAGACTGCCGGTGGCAAATCCCATGGCGAGGTAACCGGGTAGAGTCCAGCCGTTGCGCCAGCGCCGCACGGTCTTGAGGCTGGCATAGATCATGGCCGTGGCGCAGATGGTGGCGAGGGCGAGCGCTGCCAGCAGCAAGGCCGGCACCTGCCAGATCTCTTCGAAGAAGACCCAGCCAAGCGCCGTGAGGCCGGCGGGAACGAAGGTCGCCACCGCCAGGATGCCCTCGCGCGACAGCCAGGAGGAACGCCATTGCGAAAAGGCGCGCCAGGCGCGCTCCGGGCGGCCGAGATGGTAGGTCGAGGAGAGGAGGCCCGCTGTGACGGCAATCAGCCCGACCAGGAAGCCGGTGAGGCCGAACCAGCGCTCGGTCGGCAACATGCCGACAATCGCGAGCAAGCTCATCAGGATCATCAGCGCATAGCCGGCGCCTGACGCTGTCGTGAAGAAGATGACGGAATAGGCTGGATACATATGGCCTCAGCGCGTCAGCAGCCGGTCGACCCAGCGCAAGAAGGGGTGATTGGTCAGCGCAGCCGCATCCACAACAGGCTCGGATTGAGCGACCTTGTTGCCACAACCCGTCGACCCATTCCGGCGCGGGCGCGGCGGCAGATACTTGTTGGTCGGCCGATACCCCATCTCCGGCATGAGATCGTAGCCTTCCCGTTCCGCCACCAGCTGCGAGACGCTGGATTGCGGGTCGCCGAGATCGCCGAAATGCCGGGCGCCCACCGGGCAAGTCGAGACGCAGGCCGGCACGCGCTCCACTTCCTCGAGTGTCTCATTGTAGATGCGGTCGACACACAGCGTGCACTTTTTCATGACGCCGACATCTTCGTCATACTCGCGGGCGCCATAGGGGCAGGCCCAGGAACAGAGCTTGCAGCCGATGCACATGTCCTCGTTGATCAGCACGATCCCGTCCGCCGCGCGCTTGTAGGAAGCACCCGTCGGGCAGACGGTGACGCAGTCCGGTGTCTCGCAATGCAGGCAGGACTTTGGAAAATGGACCGTGCGACCGTCGGCGCCTTCGCCCGCCTCGAACGTGTGGATGCGGTTGAACCAGACGCCGCTCGGCTTTTCGCCGAACGCGTCGAAATCGGTGAGCGGCGCCATATGTCCGCCGGCATTCCATTCCTTGCAGTTGACGGCGCAGGCATGACAGCCGACGCAGATGTCGAGATCGATGACGAGGCCGAGGCGCCGGGTCGCTGGTTCGGTTGGCAGCGAGGTCATGGCGCCTTCCTCCTGCCCATCCCGGCACCATAGCGCAGCGTCGATTGTGGTTCGCCGCGCCGGGGCTGGGCGGCGAAGCTCGGCGACGTCTCATGCGCCTCGTCCGCACCACATTTCACAAGCCGTATTTTTAGGTCGAACCAGGCGGCCTGACCGGTGACTGGATCGGAATTGGTGTAGCGATAGCCGTCAGCGCGTGCCGGCAGCAACTCGCTGATGACATGGTTGAGCAGGAAGCCGGTCTTGGCTTCCGGCGCCTGTGGCGTAAGGTTCCAGGCACCCTTGCGCTTGCCGATGGCGTTCCAGGTCCAGACCGTGCCGGGATGGACGCCGTCCATCAGCTTGACTTCGGCCTTCACGCGCGCATGAGCGCTTTCGATCCAGACCCAATCGCCGTCGGCAAGATCGAGCGCGGCCGCCGTCGTGTGGTGCACGAACAGCGGGTTGCGCGATTGCAGCTGCCGGAGCCAGGCATTGTGCGTGCCCCAGGAATGATACATGTGCATCGGTCGCTGCGTCAGCGCGTGGAGCGGGAATCCGTCCGTCGTCTCTGCTTCGCCGAAGGGCGGGTACCAGATCGGTAAGGGATCGGCGAAGGCCTTGATGCGGGCACGGTCGGCCTCATTGGGCGGCTGCTTGCTGCCGAAACCTTCCGCGGCGAGTTGGAACTTCCGCATAGGTTCGCAATAGAGCTGCAGCACCATCGGGTCGGGACTGTCTATGAGCCCGCGCGCCGTCGACCATTGCAGATAATCCTGGTTGCCGAAGCGGTAGAAGCGGGCGTTCTCCGGTATCGGCATTTCATTGAAACAGCCTTGGGCGATGTAGCGCTGGATCTGATCCGGGTTGGGCTTGCCGCGCCCCATCTCCGTACCATCGGCCCCACGAAAGCCGCTCAGCATACCGATGCCGGGCTTTCGCTCATGCTTCAGGATGTAGTCGTGGAGGCCGCCGGGATAAAGCGCGCTGCCATCCTCGGCCGCGATGCCGGGCAGTTTGAGGCGCGTGCCGAGATCGAGCAGCACGTCCTGGAACGGGCGCACATCACGGTCCGGCTTGATCACCGGCTGGCGAATGGCATCGCCCGCCGCATCGGCGTGGCTGATCGGTCGGTCGAGCAGCGATATGCAATCCCAGCGTTCGAGATAGGTGGTATCCGGCAGGATGAGATCGGCGAAGGCCACCGTTTCGGAATAATAGGCGTCGCTGTAGATGACATAGGGGATCTTGTAGTCGCCGGTGACGGGGTCCTTGTCCGTCAGCATGTCCATGGTACCCGCCGTGTTCATTGACGAGTTCCAGGCCATGTTGGCCATATAGAGGAAGAGCGTATCGATCGTATAGGGATCGCCCTTCCAGGCATTGTGGATGACCATGTGCATCAGGCCATGAAGGGCGAGTGGTGCTTCCCAGGAATAGGCTTTGTCGATGCGCTGCGGGCGGCCGAGAGCATCGACCAGGAGGTCGTTCGGCCCTTGCGGAAAGCCAAGCGGCATGCCGGACAGAGACTGGTTCGGCCCGACCATCGGCGAGGGCGCTGCACCTGAACCCGGCACGCGCGGGAAGGGCGGCTTGTAACGCCAGCCGCCAGGGCAATCGACGCTGCCGAGCAGCATCTGCAGCACATGAATGGCGCGGCAGGTCTGGAAGCCGTTGGAATGGGCCGAGACACCGCGCATGGCATGCATCGAGACCGGCCGGCCGATGAAACTCTCGTGGTGGCGCCCCGCCCAATCGGTCCACGGTGTCTTGATCTCGATCGTCTGCTCGAAGGCAACTTCCGCCAGCTCGGCAGCGATGCGCATGATCGTCTCGGCGGGGATGCCGATCTGCGGCGCGACGGCCGAAGGTGCGTAGATGGGATCGCGATAGCGCTCCACCATCAGATCCAAGACCGAGCGGGCAGGGCGGCCATCCGGAAGATTCACGGGACCGATGAGATGCGGCCTGACGCCAGCCCGCAAGGCATCGACGAAGTCGCCGCTGTTGCGATCAAGGCAAAGGGGATCTCCATCCTGGTTGCGATAGACAAGGCCGTGTTCTTCCGTGTCAGGCGCATTGATGACCAGCCAGGAGGCGTTGGTGTAGCGCACGAGAAATTCGAGGTCGATCTTGTCGTTGCGCAGCAACTCGTGAATGAGCGAAAGGACGAACAGCCCGTCTGTGCCCGGCTTGATGCCGAGCCACTCATCGGCGATCGCCGAATAACCCGTGCGGATCGGGTTGACCGAGACGAATTTCGCCTGATCGGTGCCGGTGCGGCCCTTCAGATGGCCAAGGCCGATCTTGATCGGGTTGCTATCGTGATCTTCGGCGACGCCGAACATCAGGAAATACTTGGTGCGTTCCCAATCCGGTTCGCCGAATTCCCAGAAGGCACCGCCGAGAGAATAGAGTCCGGCTGCTGCCATGTTGACCGAGCAGAAGCCGCCATGGGCGGCGAAATTCGGCGTGCCGAACTGCTTTGCCCACCAGCCGGTCAAGGCCTGGCTCTGGTCGCGGCCGGTGAAGAAAGCGAGCCGCTTCGGATCTGTCGCACGGATTCTGGCCAGGCGTTCAGTCGCGAGGGTAAGGGCTTCCTCCCACTCGATCTCGACGAATTCGCCGGCACCCCGTTCCCCGACGCGCTTCAGGGGCTTGGTCAACCGTGCCGGCGAATACTGCGTCATGATGCCGGCAGAACCCTTGGCGCAGAGCACGCCCTTGTTCACCGGATGATCGCGATTGCCTTCGATGTAGCGGATCTTGCCCTCTTTCATATGCACCTTGATGCCGCAACGGCAGGCGCACATGTAGCAGGTCGTCTTCTTGACCTCATCGTCGGCCGGGACCGAATAGTCGATCTCCTGCTCGCCCGCGCGGTGCGCAGGTGCGGCGATCGTCTCCGCGAGATAGCGTGGCTTGGTCATGGAATTATAGGTGACCTGGCTGTGTATGGAACATCAGTATACGCTGAATACGTCCTTGAAGATACGCCAAATTTTGTCAATGTCGGCCTTCGTAGCGACCAGGGCCGGCGCGCAGATCCCAGCATCGCCGGTGAATTTGATGTGGAGGCCCTTGGCGAACAGGCGCTTGGTGGCATCGAATCCACGCAGGCCCGGCCGCGCTGCAGGTGCGAGGTCAATGCCGCACAGCATGCCGTAGCCGCGGATGTCGGTCACTGCCTTGATGCCCTGCAGCGAGTACATGCGGTCAAGGAAGTAGGGCGACATTTCCGCCGCGCGCTCGAACAGGCCTTCCTTCTCATAGACGTCGAGGGCGGCGATGCCAGCGGCGCAGGCCGCCGGATGGGCGGAGTAGGTATAGCCGTGGAAGAACTCCACGGCACCATCAAGCGCCGAGCTGGTGACGGTATGATAGATCTTCTCGCTCACCGCGACGGCGCCCATCGGCAGGGCACCATTGGTGAGTGCTTTCGCCATGGTGATGATATCCGGCATGACACCGAAGCTCTGCGCGGCGAACGCCTTGCCGGTGCGGCCGAAGCCGCAGATGACTTCGTCAAACACGAGGAGAATGCCGTTCTTGTCGCAAATCTCGCGCAGGCGCTCGAGATAGCCCTTGGGCGGAATGAGGACACCGGTCGAGCCCGCGATCGGTTCGACGAAGCAGGCGGCGATGGACTTTGGGCCATAGAGGTCGATGAAGCGCTGGAGATCATTGGCAAGATCGGCGCCATGCTCCGGCTGGCCGCGGGTGAAGCGCGCTTCCGGCTGCCAGGTGTGGCGGAGATGGGCAACACCCGGCATGACGGCGCCGAAGGTCTCGCGGTTGCGTACCATGCCGCTCAAGGAAACGCCGCCGATGTTGACGCCGTGATAGGCGCGCTCGCGGCTGACGAAGCGGGTGCGCTGGCCCTCACCTTTGGCAACATGATAGGCGAGAGCGATCTTGATCGCGGTCTCGACCGCTTCGGACCCCGAGTTGCAGAAGAAAACATAGTCGAGATCACCGGGCGTAATCTTCGCGACCTTCTGGGCGAGTTCGAAGGAAGAGGGGTGGCCGAGCTGGAAATGCGGCGTGTAGTCGATTTCCTTCATCGAGGCATGCACGGCTTCGACAATCTCGGTACGGCCGTGGCCGGCAGCGCAACAGAACAGGCCGGAGGATGCATCAATCAGCTTCTCGCCCTTGTGGTTCCAGTAATGCATGCCCTGTGCCTTGACCATCAGGCGCGGCTCCGCCTTGAAGTCGCGGTTCGAGGTGAAAGGCATCCAATGGTTTTCGAGGGTGTTCGCGGTGTATTGCATCACAGGCTCCCGAATCGATCCGCCCGATTTCACAGGCTTATGTGCGACAATTTAGGACGCATAGGATTGGAAAGCCAAGGGGGCAGGCGGTCCGAATACCGGGTGCCAGCAGGAAAATCTGGTCTGTCGCCATAAGGCGACCGTCAGGCGTTACCCTCGCGCTTGCGGAGGATCGCGCTCACCAGTTCATAGTCGGCCGGCTTGTCGACATCGATCGGAGCTTCGGCAAACGGCAGCAGGACCGGGCAAATTCGGGCGCCGGTCAGGCGCGAGACATGGGCGAAGGCATCGTCGAGGCTGAGTTGGCCCAGCAGCATGCGCAGCAGAGCCAAAGGGCCGATCTGCCAGACCAGGCGCCAGGGCTTCTTGCGGTGCTTTTCCATCTGCTGCCAATAGGCGGTGACCTTCTTGGCATTCTCGCCGCGGGCAAAGAACAGGTTGCACCCGCTGAAGCGTCTCCCCTTGAAGCGATAGAAAGTGCGGATCGCGTCCGGATAGGTGGCGATGACCGTTTGCGCCTCGGCAAGGCCGACGCTGAGATCCGCGTCAGCGGGGGCCTGTTCCACCATGTGTGCGACCATGGCCTCGCTGAGCAATGGATGATCGGCGGTCGTGGTCAGCAGGGGCACTTGCAAACCGATGATGCCGAGCGCGAGGCCGAGGCTGGCGGCCGGGCTCGCTGCAGGCGGCACGATCCGCAAATGGCCGGCATCGCGCGCGGCGGCAAGATCAGGCACTGCGTCAAGCAGGCTGGGGTCGTCGATGCACACATGAATTTCGCCGATGCCGGGACAATTGCGCAGCGTGCGATAGCGCCGCAGCAGCATCGGGACGCCGTTGATGGGCGCCAGCGCCTTGTGGCTGACCCCGGCCATCTTGGCGACGCTATCGCCCTCACGCCGGTTGCCGGCCAGGATGAGGGCGTTGAACGGCATCATCAGGCGAGCGACTTTTCGTACAGGCGATAGGTTTTGTAGACCTTGCCGCCGACACCTTCGATCACGCGCCGCATCGGCAAATTGTCCTCCAGGATCCAGGACATCTCGACCCGTTCGAGCCCACGCTTCAGGAAGGGTGCCTTGAGGCGGTCGAACATCAGCGGCAACAGGGTCGCACCCAGCACCGAACCATGATGCTTGCAGCGGATGCCCATCAGCGGAATGCGGCTGGACTTCAAGGTCTTCATCTTCAGACGCCATAGCAGCTTGAAGACGTTGAAGGGCAGCAGGCTGCCGTCGAAATCGCGGATGGCCTCCATGAGATTGGGCAGGCAGACCAGCATGCCGGCAGGCTCGCCCTTCACCTCGGCGATGATGACGAGGTCGGGATCGATAAGCGGCTTCATCGAGGCGGCGGCGGCGGCGATCTCGGTCGCGGTGAACGGCACCATGCCCCAATTGTCCGCCCAGGCATCGTTGAAGATGTCCAGGATCACGCTGAGATCGCGGGTGTAGTTCTTCATATCAAGCCCGCGCAGGCGGATGCTGCCGTCGGACTGGAACTTCTCCAGCATGCGCGAGGATCCCACCGGCTTGTAGGCTCTCTTGTCGAGGTCGTAGGCTACTACGTCCTTCAAGCGAGCGAGACCAGCAGCTTCGACATGCGCGCTGGCATAGGGTGCGTGATAGGGCATCATCAGCATGGGCAGGCTGTCGAAACCATCGACCAGCAGACCTGTCTCTTCATTGCTGGAAAAGCTCAGTGGTCCGACCATGCGGGTGGCGCCCTGGGCGCGCAGCCAGTCGGCGGCGACCTTGACCAAGGCTTGATAGATGGCCGGATCGTCTTCGGCATCGAGCCAACCGAAATGACCGGTGCCAGGGCGCAATTTCTGCTCCAGTTCGCAGATCTGGGCCGAGATGCGACCGACGACCCTGCCGTCGCGCCTGGCCAGGAATAGCTGTGCCTTGGCGTGCGTGAAATAGGGGTTCTTCTTGGGCGAGAGAACTTCGCCGCGCTCCATGTCGAGTGGCGCCACATAACCCTTGTGGCCGCGATAGAGCCGCTTGGGGAGCGCGATGAATTCCTTCACGCCACCCTTGTCGGTAACCGGCACGACCTCAATCGTCGCCATGATCGCCTGCCTTCTGGAAAGATGTTTAGGCGGAAGGGTTATGCAGCGGGGCCGCTATCCGCGGTGCCGGAGTCGGCGCGGAAGCGGCGTGGATTGCCGTCGCCGCGGGTATTGTTCGACATCTGCGCCACCCAGGGGTAGCGCTCCGCCATTTCCGCGGTATAGCCGATGTTGAACACCGTGGGGCTCTTCGGAACGGCGCTGGCCTTAGCGTAGTAGGTCTTGCCGAGGCGATCCCACAGAAAATTGGTGATGCCGAAATTGCCCTGCTCATTGTGGAAATGATGCCACATGTGAAGCTGCTTGATGCGCTTCATGAACTTGGTCTTGGGCGACGTGTTGAGGTGCTGCACACAATGCGAAAATTCATAGAAGCAGGTGGTGAGCAGCCCGGTCGCAAAGGCCATCGCCGCGCCGGCCGGTCCACCGACCGCATAGCCGATCGGCATGGTGACGAGGGCGATGGTCGGAATGGTGGTGTAGAGCGCGCCGAACAACACGACGAGGTTATGCGGGTCATGGTGATGGTCGAAATGGATGCGTTTCCATACCTTCGCCGTCAGCGGCGATTTATAGAGGAACTGGCTGTGCAGGACCCAGCGGTGCAGCACGTACCAGACCAGCGGATAGATCAGGATCGACAAACCGACGGCGACCAGGAGCGGCATCCAGCCGGCGTACCAGTGCATGACAAAGTAGAGTCTGATGGCAGCGAGGCCAAAATAGGCATGCACGGATGGGTAGGCGGCAAAGGCCAGCACCAGGTCCTTCATCGACATGCGCGACAGGTTGTGGGTCCGGTTTTTCCAGAAGCCGAAACGGATCATTGCGGACGACTCGCTGTCTGTGATGTTGGGGTAATTATTGTTGCCGGTAATCTAGTCGGATCAAGGTATTAGGGCAAGCGGTCGATGGCCCTGCGCGGCTCGGTCGCGGGTCGTTCGATGAAGAGGATCCAGACTGTCCGGAGGCCGTGATAGGCGCAGGTCAGGGCCTGCCACAATACGACGAAATAAAACGCCTCGACACCCCAAGTCATCGCGTAAGCAATTGTAAACAAATGGAGGTTTATATTGCGGCGCGATATGAAGGTGCGCACGAAGGCATCCATCGGGGCGTGGGTGTGGAGGCCGCGCTTATATTTGGCGCGGTAGACGGCCAGGATCAGGCGGTCGAGCACGTAAAGGGCCATCATGATCCAGGCAGCCTGCCACAAAGGTTGGGCCAAATCGGTGGCCGCCCAGCCCCCGGTGAGGCCGATCGCCCAGCCGAAATACCAGAAGGGCGGATGCACGATATCGAGCCCGTGATCCAGCACATTGCCGATGGCGGAATCCGTAAAGGTCAGGCGGGCGAGCTTGCCGTCGACCGAATCCAGCACGCTCATGCCATAGGCGCAGGCGAAGCCCCACCAGAAATGGCCGGTGGCGAAGAGTGGGACAGCCAGCACGGTGAGGATGATGCTGATGATTGTCACGGTGTTGGGGTGCACCCGCGCCCGTGCCAACGGCGGCACCATCGCCCAGACCAGTGGCGGATAGACATACTTCGTGAAAAAGTCTGTCGAGCCTTTGTAGTTCGACCAGAACAGGAACCGCTCCACCGACTTGCGCTCCGCCGGATTGGTGACGGAGAAGAGGTAGAAGGGCAGCGCTCGACGCAGCTTCACCACGAAGGATGGGAACTCGTCCTGGGTGACTTCGGCGATGTGGCCGATGGCGGCGTCAAGCGTCGGCGCCGAGAGAATCTTCTCGGCATCGGCCGGCTCGATACGACCGATCGCGGCCTTGTTGGCGCGGACGGCGCCACTGCCGGCCCGGTCGGCGAGGTAACGATAGAGGCGGGCATCGGCCAGGCTGGAAGCGTCGGTCACCAGCAGGACTTCGCCGGCCGCAAGGGCGCGTTTCAGGCGATCGCCTGAATTGCCGCTGCCGCTTTCGACACGCAGCGGACAGTTGAGACGCGGCTCATTCCCCCAGGTCGGGCGGAGGCCGTCACCGACATCTATGATGACTTCGCTGATGGCAAGCTTTTGATGGCGGGCTGCCTTGAGGTGACGCTCGATCAGATCCATGCCAAAGACGCGCTCGGCGCTGGCGCGCCCGGCATCGATCCACAGCTTCATGGCTTAATAGCCTTCCTGCTTGATCAGCCAGGCGCCGCCGATGGCGGCAAACAACAGGATCGGCAACCAGGCGGCGAAGAACGGCGGCACGGCACCGGATTCACCCAGGGACAGCACAATGCCATCGGTGAGGAAGTAGAGAAAGCCGAGACCAAATCCCACAGTCATGCCGGCAGCGAGGCCACGCTCGCGCCGATGCAGCGAATGCGCAACCGGTGCCGCCAGAAGGATCATCAGGATCGAGCTTACCGGCAGGGCGATGCGCTTCTGCAGCCAGGTCTCATAGAAGTAAGTCGGCCGCACGCCGACCTGGGTCGAGGAGATGAAGCCGTATATCTTGCCCAAAGTCATTGCCTGCGGTTTCTCGACGAGATCCGAGAACTCGGCCGGGGTCAGGCGGCTCGGCCAATCCAGTTTGTCGACATGCTCGGTTTGAGCGGCGCTGCCCTTCGGCACGGTCGTGGTCCAGACATTGCTGAGATGCCAGAGTTCTTTCGCGGCGTCGAAGTGAGCGTCGTCGGCAAAGATCTGCTTGGTGACCTTTCCGGCTTCGTCGCGCTCGTAGATGCGCAGATGGCTGAGCACGGCGCCGTCCTGTCCGACTGCCCCCGCTTCCACGACGAGCTTCCCCTCCTGGACAAAGAGTGGATCATTCTTGGAGTCGTTCTTCGACTTGTTGCGTTCAGTCGACAGGTCGCTTGCAATCAGGGTCTGGATGGAAACGGGGACGAGTTGATCGGCGAGGAATAAGTGCAGAACAGCGACGACACCGACTGCTGGCAGGAAGGCCCATAGCACAGTGAAGTAGGGTGCTCCTGCTGCCTTGTAGGCCATGATCTCGTTGTTGCGCTCCATCTTGCCCAAGGTGATGAGAGCGCCCATCAGAACCGCGAACGGAACCAGGAAGGAGGCAATCTCAGGCAGGCGCAAGAGCGCATACTCGCCCACGGCGCTGATATCGCCAAGATGGTCCTGCAGGATCTCGGCGCTGTTGTTGAGCAGGTCGAACAATTGCAGCAGTGCGGTAAAGCCGATCAGGAGCAGCATGAACTGCCACAGAAAGCTCTTCAGGACGTAGCGGCTGAAGGTACTCATTCCACCAGCTCCCGGCTGCGCTTGGGCAGCAGACTGCGGAACTTGCGCGCGATCCAGTCGGAACTGTCGGAAATAGACTCAAAGACATGCGCCAGCGGATCGGCGCCAGGCCGGGAACTGGCAAGGTAGAACAGCCACAGACTGATGCTGCCAAAGATCGCGAACGGGAGCCACAAGGCAACGAGGGGGCCCAGGATGGCGCTGCCCACCGCATCGCGGCCGAATTGCAGGATCTGGAAGTAAGCGACCAGAAACAGGATGCCGACGAGCAGGCGCACGCCCTTCGAGGTACGTCGCGACGAGACACCGATCGGCATGGCGAGGAGCGGCAGGAAGATGATCGAAATCGTGCGCACAAGCCGGCTGTTCAACTCCGCCTTGATATCCTCGATAGTGAGGGTTGGCGGTGTGTTGAAGAATGCGCTGATCAATTCGACGAAGTCGAGTTCGCTTTCGCGCTCGCCGCGATTGCGGAAGGGTTCGACCTCGACCGATTCCATCGGCAGCTTGAGTTCGGTGAATTCCACCGCCTTGGCCTGGCTGGTACCAGGCGTCACCTCGGTACGGACACCGTTGTAGAGGGTGAGGACGAGTGTCATGTCACGGTCCCGATCAAGTTGACCGGTTTCCGCCGTGGTCACGATATCCTGGCCATTCTGATCCACTTCCTTGACGAAGATCTGCGACAGCAGCCTGCCGCCGTTGGAGATGTCGCCGATGAGGATCGTCTTGTCGCCAAAGCCGGTAAAGAAGGCGCCACGCTCAATCGCCGAATCCCATGCCGTCTCGACAACGAGATGCACCAAGGCGCGATAGCCAAAGCGGGAATAGGGCTGCAGGAATCCGATGAGGTAGCCGCTGACGATGACCAGCACCACGGACAAGGCAAGGATGGGCATCATCAGGCGACGCAATGACAGGCCGCTCGCGCGCATGGCGTCGAGCTCGCTGTCGGATGACAGGCGCATGCTGGCATAGAGCACACCGACGAACAGCGCGGCCGGCACCGCAATGCCGAGGTAATGCGGCACCAGATTGGCGAGCATCTTGAGGACGATGTTCATCGGCCCGCCACGATTGGCAAAGAGGTCGAGGAGCCGGATCAGTCGCTCCAGCAACAGCGCCGCCATGGCAATGCCGACAGTTGCGGCGAGCGGCAACGCCACGCGTTTCAAGATGTAGAGATCGATGCGGAGAAATTTCATGAAACGGCAATTGCCTCAAGCCATGAAAACGGCGCGGGTGAACATCAGGCGGCAGCCTCGGCTGGCGCCAAGGTCGGGGATGATATCAGGGGAATCGTCAGCGCCATACGGCCTTGGGCTTCGAACGCGTTCTGGGCGTGATTGAGGCCACGAATGTCGATCTCGAGCTGCCAAGAATCGGGCAGGCGCTTGATTCGATAGAGATGATAGCGCGACGGGTCCTTGTGACCCTTTGCGATCGCCGATGCGGACGGGACGCCGATGACAGGAATTGGTCCCTGCACCGTGGGAATGCGGCCGAGCCCCGACACATGGGTGTGGCCATGCAGCACGAGTTCCGCGCCGGCCTCGGCCAACACATCCTGGAAGGCTGCGGCATCCAGCAGCGATTTCCGCTTGTAGGCACCGCCGGCGAAGGGCGGGTGGTGGATCAACACGATGCGAAACACTCCTTCCGTCCCAAGCCGCTTCAATTGGTCGCGCAAACGCGCCAGTTGGTTTGCGCCAAGGCGACCGGCCGCGATGAAAGGGGGCATCGGGACTGCCGTCGAGGTGCCGACTAGGGCGATTGGGCCGAGACGACGGATGAATGAAAAATCGTCAGCGCTCACAGGCAGCGTTTCCGTCAGATCCGATCCGCGCGCACCCTTCATGTAACCGGCCCAATGTGCCAGCGACTGGGCAAATGGCAGGTCCACATAGGCGTCGTGATTGCCCGGGATAATGGTGACGTTTTCCGCCACGCCGACTGTCTTCAACCAATGGGCGGCCGCAATGAACTCGGCCGGCAGCGAGATGTTCACCAGGTCACCGGTGATCGTGACGTGGTCCGGCGCTTGTGCCTGGAGATCGTCGACGAGCAGCTTGAGAACGGCGGGCTTGTGAATGTGGACACGGTTGCGCGACCAGGAGAAGAAGCCGGACAAGCGCTTGTTGGCCAACTCCCGCCAACCGGCGGCGGGCAGGGGGCCAAGATGCGGGTCGCTGAAATGCGCCAATGTGTAGCCGGTCACGCCGAAATCCTCGTCTTGGGCACCAATGGTAGCGGGCCCGATCTGGGGGTGCCTTATCTGGGCCGATTATCTCGCTTGGTCAAGCTTCTAACACCCTTTTCGCTTGTTTGGCGATTTGGGTGGACGGCATGCCCCAATCGGGTCTAACAAAGCCCTGGAATGTCGCGACTATCGATAAAAATGCATGATAATTCAATCAGATAGAAGCCAGAGAGCAGTTTTTGTCAACGAGTCGGTCGAGATTGTCTGGGGTCTAACCCCACGGCAGCGGCTGGAGAGAGCTCTGGACCGTGCCAAGGCGGCCGGCAGCAAAGTCGATTCTGTTGGCCTCGTCTTTCGCGCTGATGCCATCTTCGACGAGGCCCTGGTCAGGGCATTGCTGCAACAACCGGGCAAGGTTCTGGTCAATGCCGCAGGGCAACCCATGGCTGGGCATGCCGACGACCCCACGCTGCTGCCGCGCCTGCAGGCGGCGATCGAAGCTGGTGATCCGCGCTTGTTGCCCCCTGGGCTGACGGCCCTCGATGCGGCGGGCCTTGCCACCAATTACAACAAGGCGCTTCGGCGCAAAGGCGCCCCTTACCTTTACGAACTCGGCAAGCTCTCGACGCGCGAGATCGAGCGCCGCATGTATATGGAATCCTACAAGGGCGTCACCGATGTGGTGACCAAGCATGTCTGGCCGGTGCCGGCGCTCTACGTGACGCGTTTCTGCGCCCGCTTCGGCATATCCCCCAACAAGGTGACGCTGCTGAGCTTCATCTGTGTTCTGCTCGCCACTTGGTGGTTCGCCATCGGCGCCTTCGGGGCCGGACTCATCGCCGCCTGGGCGATGTGTTTTCTGGATACGGTGGACGGCAAGCTCGCCCGGGTCACTTTGACATCGAGCAAATGGGGCAACGTCTTCGACCATGGCACCGATCTCGTGCATCCGCCTTTCTGGTATTGGGCCTGGTATGTGGGTTTAGGTGGTGCTGCAGCCGTTGCACCCTGGACTTTCTGGGTGATCATCGCCGGCTACATCCTGGGCCGCGGCCAGGAAGGTCTGTTCATCTGGCAGTTCGGCATCGAGATGCATATCTGGCGGCCCCTCGATTCAGCCTTTCGCCAGATCACCGCGCGCCGCAATCCCAATCTGCTGATCCTGAGCGCGGCCGTCATGCTGGGCGCGCCCGATGTCGGGTTCGAGATGGTTGCCTGGTGGACAATCCTGTCCTTTGCCTTCCATTGCTTGCGGATCGTCCAGGCATTTGCGGTTCGCGCCAGCGGCGTGCGGCTGCAATCCTGGCTGACCGAGGCCGCCTGATCATGGTGCGGATCGGCGTCATCAGCAATGCGCACAGCAAGCGCAACAAGATGTCGATGCGTGAGATCCATACCCTCCTGGCCGAGCATCCCCAGATTCTCCATTGTAGCTTCCATCACATCGAGGAACTGAGATCCTGCCTTCTTCAGATGGCTGCGGCCGAGGTGACACATCTGGTCGTGAGCGGTGGCGACGGTACGGTGTTGGCGGTGGTGTCGGCACTGTTGAACAACAGTCCTTTCAAAGTGCAGCCGTGCCTCAGCCTGCTCTCTGCCGGCATGACCAATGTGATCGCCCATGAGGTGGGACAGCCTGGCCTGCCGGCAACTGGGCTGAAGCGTCTGGTGCAGAGCGTCGAAGCAGGCGAGACAGGCGAAATTCTCGAACGGCCGGTTCTGTCGGTTGATTTCGGCGATGGCCGCGTCATCGAGCGCGGATTTCTGATCGGCGGTATCGGCTTCTATCAGGGCACGCAACTGGTGCGGCGCGATATCCACACGCTGGGCGCCAAGCAGACCTTTGCCGCCAAGCTGGGCATTGCCTGGTCGATCGTGAAGATCCTGGCATTTGGCCCGGGGCCACGCTCCGGTTTCCGGGGAGAAAATATTGGCCTCACCATCGATGGCCGTGGCGAACGCCGCGATTGTCTGATGTTTCTCGGTTCCACCTTGAACTCGGTCCTTCCAGGTGTGGCTCCGTTCTGGGGCGTTGGCCCCGGTCGCCTGCAGTTGACGACGATCGATACACCACCGCGCCGGTTTGCTTCGGCGGCATTTGCGGTCCTGCGTGGCAAGCCAAAACCCTGGATGGCGGACGCTGGCTATCTCAGCCGACGCATGGAGAAGCTGGAGCTTGATATCCATTCGCCAGTGATGATTGATGGTGAGAAGTTTGACGCCCCGGCCAATGGGCGCATCGTCGTCACCGCCGGTCCGGTGATGCAGTTTCACAAGTTCTGACGGGAGGTCCCCAGGGACATGGCGTCTGACGCCCTTGTCGCATTGATCGCCGACGAACTCCATGTTCCCGTGGGCGCCGCGGCGCGCGCCATGGCTGAGTTCTGTCGCCAGCGACATGGCGATGCCGTGTTGGGCGTTCTCTTCTATGGCTCCTGCCTGCGGCAGCCTGACCAGGCGCTGACGGAATCGCTGCTCGACTTCTATGTCATCGTTGATGACTACGCTGCCGCCTACGACAACCGGCTGTTGGCCTGGGCCAATGCCCTGCTGCCACCCAATGTCTTCTATGTGGAAATGCCCTGGCAGGGCGGGCAGTTGCGCGCCAAGTATGCGGTGATGTCGATGCGCCAGTTTGCAGCGGGTTGTCAGCCGACAGCCCGCAATGTCTCGATCTGGGCGCGCTTCTGCCAGCCGGCGCGCTTGATCTGGTCGAAGACACCAGCCATCAACCGCGCTTTGGCAGAAGCCTTGGCACAGGCCTGCCGGACGATGTTCGGCAATGCCCTGCCGCTGCTGGAGCCTGACCAGAGGATTGACCCCATCGCGGTATGGCAACGGGGATTCATGGCGACCTATGCGGCTGAGCTGCGTTCTGAATCAGGCGATCGGGCCCTGGCGATCGTGGCCGCGGATGAAGGCCGCTATCGGCAGATTGGTGACCTTATTTTGACGGAGTTGCAGCCGCAGACATTGTCGCGCGAAGCGGCGCTGCGCAACTGGCAGGGGCGCCGTACCCTCGGCAAGACGCTCAACTATCTGCGCCTGATCAAAGCGGCGTTCACGTTCGATGGCGCCGTCGACTATGTCATGTGGAAGGTAAGGCGGCATTCCGGCGTCGTTGTCCCCGTGAGCGATTGGCAGCGCCGGCATCCGCTGCTCGCGGCGCCGACCCTCGCCTGGAAGCTCTATCGACGTGGCGCTTTCCGATAATCACCCCTGGTAAGGATGAGCTAGATGGCAACCGGAGCCGGACTCTATTTTCTGTCGATGGCGCGCAACAATGCCTGGGCCAATCACCGTCTGCTCAAGGCCTGCAGCCAGTTGAGCCCGTCGGAGTTCGCCGCTGAGCGGACCAGCTTCTTCCCATCGATCTCGGCGACGCTCAATCATATCCTGGTCGTCGACTGGTTCTACGTCGATGCACTGGAAGGTGGCACATTGGGTCCAGCAGCCTGGGTCAATGAGATGCCGCATCCGGATTTTGCGTCCTACAGAGTTGCGCAGTCGGCGGTTGATCAGCGCCTGATCAATTTCTGTGAGGTCCTCGATGGTGCCAGCCTTGCGCTGATGGTCCATTTGCACCGAGCCAATCATGTGCAGGTTGATCGGGTTGACCGCATCCTGCTGCATCTCTTCGAGCATCAGATCCATCACCGGGGACAGGTGCACGCCATGCTGGCCGGAACCAGTATCGCGCCGCCGCAGCTGGACGAGTTTTTCTGCTCAAGCGACGCCAAGTTTCGCAGAGACGATTTTGCTGAACTCGGTTGGCATGAGGAAGATGTCTGGCGGGGGTTGACCCCCAAATAACAAGAGGGCCGGTGCTTGCGCACCGGCCCTGTGAGACAGGTCTTGAGGTTTTC
>NZ_CAMDRA010000067.1 GCF_945906275.1 Dongia mobilis | reverse complement strand
GACGGGACCGAGGCCCGGCACCTGGGCCAGCAGATCGTCCTCCGCGCGCCAGACGCGGCTGTGGCGCAAGGTGGTGCCGATCTCCAGATCAAGATCCTGGATGGCGCTGGTGAGCCAGGCGATATGGTCCTCCAGGCGCGGTCGCAAGGCAGCGGTAATCCGGCTGCGCCGGATCTTCTCGGCCGCACGCATCTCGACCAGCTGGCGCCGGCGCGCGACCAGATCGATCAAGCCTTGCCGCTCTGCATCGGCCAGCGGGCGCGGCTCGGGCCGCACCGCGCTGGCGAAGTGGGCGATGGCCATGGCGTCGAGCGCATCCGTCTTGGCCAAGCGGCCGGTCGCCTTGGCAAAATCACGCACCTGACGCGGATTGACCACCGCGACCAGCAGGCCGGCCGCGGCCAGCGTTACCGCGGCCCGGTCCTGGAGGCCACCGGTGGCCTCCAGGACCACCAGACAAGGTCGGTCCTGCAACTGTGCCACCAAGGCCGATAAGCCGGCCTCGTCATGGCCGACCGAGCAGCTTATCCCCTCGGGCAGAATGTGAATGTCGAGCCGATCGCGGCTGACATCAATGCCAACGAATACTTCTACGTCCTTCATCGAACATGCCCTCCCTTGCCGGTGCGGGCTCGATTGGCGGCCCAAGCGACTGTCCGGGCAGGTCAGATGTTCGGCGCCGCCCCTTGGCTCCCCCACGGCCTCAACGACCAAGGGTTCGGACGGGGTCGGCACCGATCTCAATCGAGCCGGACTATTCCGACTCAACTTCTTCTTACACACAAGGGTGGGGTGGGGGGCCGGTTTCAGTCCCGCTCTCTGGCTTCGAGTGCCGCCGCGATCACCGTCAGCACGCCCTCGATATTCCCCATCACCTCATTGTTCCACAGCCGCAGCACGCGATAGCCGTTGCGGGTGAGCCAGGCATCGCGCGCCTCGTCGCGCGGCGAAGCGTCATGCTGGCCGCCATCGACTTCGACGATCAGCAGTGCGCGGAGGCAGCAGAAATCGGCGATGTAGGGGCCGACCGGCACCTGCTTGCGAAACAGCGCGCCCGCGATCTGCCGATGGCGCAGCTTGCTCCATAGCTTCTTCTCCGCCTCGGTCATCTCGCGGCGCAGCGCCTTGGCCTTTGCCAGCGTCTTTGTGCGTGTGCGGAAGCTCTTCACTTGCGGGCCCCCCACCCAACCCTCCCCCCTGAAGGTGGGAGGGCTTTGGAGCGCGTTCGTTGCAACCACCTCGCTCTTAGCTCCTCCCACCTTCAGGGGGGAGGTCCGTCGGCGAATGCCGACATTCGTCGGCCCGTCGGCGGGGGTGGGGGCGATCGGCGCGCTGAATTTCGGCAGCAGGCGTCCTTGATAACCGGTGGGCTCCGCGCCGATCCTGGTGGCGCCGATGGACGCGTAGAAGGTGGCGGCTTGCGGATCCGAGTCGATCAGGAGTTCGCGGGCACCCAATTGCCGCGCAAGCGCCCGGGCCTTGTCGTAGAGGGCGCGGCCGATGCCGCGGCGGAGATTTTCCGGGGCGACGAAGAGCAGCGTCAAGTCGGCGGTCGCATCGTCGATGGGATCCACCTCGACGACGCCCAGCGGCCGGTCGGCTGTGTCGACGGCCACCCAGACGCGGCCGACCCTGATGGCGTCCGGCCGGACGCGGATCTGGTCGCGCACACTCTCCATGAAGGCCGCGTCATAGCCCCAATGCGCTTTCGAGCGGTAGCAGATGTCGTCGAGGATTTTGCACTCGGCATCGCGGGCGGGGCGGAGCGTGATGGCCCTCATATCATCTCCAGCGGCACCGCCTTCTTCGGCGCCGGAAAGGCGGCGTCGATCTCGGCCAGATCCTCTGCGGTGAGGCGCAGGTCCATGGCGGCGGCGTTTTCCTTGAGGCGCACCACATGGCTGCTTTTCGGCACGGCGAAGGCGAGCTTGTGGCGCGTCGCCCAAGCCAGCATCACCTGCGCCACGGTCGCCTCATGGCGGGCGGCGATGGGCTGCAGTTTCGCAAACGCCGTCACTTCGCCCTGCGCCAGCGGGCAATAGGCCATGAGGGCGATGCCGTGCCGGGTCATGAGGGGGGCAAGATCATGTTCCGGCCCGCGCACCCCGACATTGTAGAGGATCTGGTTGGTCTGGGTGGCGGCGGCACCGGAAATCGCCAGCCATTGCTTCATGTCGCTGGTGTCGAAATTGCTGACGCCGAAGCTCTTGATCTTGCCCTGGGCCTGCAGCTGCAGGAAGGCCTTCAGGGTTTCGGCCAGCGGATCGCCACCGCGCCAGTGCAGCAGATAGAGATCGAGCCGGTCGGTCTTCATCCGTTGCAAGCTGCGTTCGCAGGCGGCCACCGTGCCAGCAAAGCTCGCATTGCTGGGAAGCACCTTGCTCACCAGATAGACCCGGTCGCGGCGGCCTTTGAGCGCCTCGCCAACCACCTCCTCGGCGCCGCCATTGCCGTAGATTTCGGCGGTGTCGATGAGGGTGAGGCCGAGATCGATGCCGGCCTGGAGGGCCGAGACTTCGCCCTGGCGCTGCGCGGGCTTCTCGCCCATGCGCCAGGTGCCTTGGCCGATCGCGGGAATGCTGCTGCCGTCCGGCAGGACTATACGTCGCATGGTCCGTTTCCTTGTCAGTCCCGTAGGGTACTCTGTCAGATCCCCGTTTCCGGGGCAGTTTCGTTCACTCTAGCGCGGCAGCGATCACGCCGCTATCATCAGGTCATGGCAAACATTCTCCTCATCCTCCTCATCGTCTTCATGCTCCTCGCTTTGGGGTCGCTGCTGGTCGGCGTCTTCAACATGGGCAAGGGCGGCACCTTCAACAAGAACAACAGCAACAAGCTGATGCGCTATCGCGTGGTGTTCCAGGCCGGCGCCGTCGCCTTGCTGGTGCTCTATCTGATGGCGCGCTGACCGCCATGGTCCAGCTTACGCGCATCTACACCAAGGGCGGCGACAAGGGCTCGACCTCGCTGGGCTCGGGCAAGCGCGTGAAGAAGCATGATCTGCGCGTTGCCGCCTATGGCACGGTCGATGAGGCCAATGCGGCGATCGGCGTTGCGCGGTTGCATTGTCGCGGCGACATCGACGCCATGCTGAACAGGATCCAGAACGATCTGTTCGATCTCGGCGCCGATCTCTGCCAGCCCGAGGATCCGCCAAAGAAACCTGGGGATTACCCACCTTTGCGCGTGGTCGAGGCGCAGGTCGAGCGGCTGGAGCAGGAGATCGACCGGCTGAATGCGGAGTTGCAGCCGCTGAAAAGCTTCGTGCTCTCTGGCGGGACACCGGCCGCGGCCTATCTCCATCTTGCCCGCACGATAGCGAGGCGGGCCGAGCGCGAGATCACGGCGCTCATGGATGTGGAACCGGTCAATCCGGCGGGCCTGCGCTATATCAACCGCCTCTCCGACCACCTCTTCGTCATGGCGCGCTATGTCAACGACAAGGGACAGGCGGACGTGCTGTGGGTCCCGGGGAAGAACCGGTAGGGCGCTTCCCGGCACCAAAGCAGGTGCGGGAGACTCGCTCTTTTATCGCGGCGGATTGCCCAAAATCCTGGCAGCGATTGCCCAAGGAAGCTGCATGCAACTCTGGTGAACGCGTCCGCCTTGTGGTTAATCGGGCTGGCCACTTTGCACCAAAGTGCTTGATATTGCGCAATTAAGCGCAAGTCTGCCGTTTCCGGGCGAGTTCCCTCGCCACGTTGACACAAAGATGCCATGCCCCTATTTTGCGCATGCGAAATTTGCTGCCTCGCGGCCGTATAAAGCGGTGTCCGAGGGCAGGGGGTGTCGCGCCGGGCGCTGGCTTTTCTCCCACGTGCCGCGGGCATCGGCCGTTGCAACCACAGTTGTTCAAACCCAGTGTTTAAACACTGTCTCATCCGGGTCCTTGAAGATGAAAGTCCTCGTCGCTGTTAAGCGGGTGATCGATGCCAACGTGAAGGTTCGCGTCAAAGCGGACGGCACGGGCGTCGAAACCCAGAACGTCAAGATGTCCATGAATCCCTTCTGCGAAATCGCGACCGAGGAGGCCGTGCGCCTCAAGGAAGCCGGCAAGGTGACGGAGATCGTCGCCGTTTCTTTGGGTAACGCGCAATGCGCGGAAACCATCAGGACTGCATTGGCCATGGGCGCCGATCGCGGCATCCATGTGCAGACCGATGTCGAATTGCAACCCCTCGCGGTGGCCAAGCTGCTGAAGGCCGTGGTCGACAAGGAACAGCCGGGCCTGGTCATTCTCGGCAAGCAGGCGATCGACGATGATTCCAACCAGACCGGGCAGATGCTCTCGGCGCTTCTCGGCTGGCCGCAGGCGACGTTTGCGTCGAAGCTGGTCCTCAACGACAACGCGACCGCCAATGTGACGCGCGAAGTCGATGGTGGCCTGGAGACGATCGAGGTCAAGACGCCGTTCGTCATGACCACCGACCTCCGCTTGAACGAACCGCGCTACGCCTCGCTCCCCAACATCATGAAGGCGAAGAAGAAGCCGATCGATGCGCTGACCCCGGAGCAGCTCGGCGTCGACCCGACCCCGCGCCTCAAGACCCTGAAAGTGGCCGAGCCGCCCAAGCGCTCCGCCGGCATCAAGGTCAAGTCCGTGGCCGAGCTGGTCGACAAGCTGAAGAACGAAGCAAAAGTCATCTGAAGGACCCATCCATGAGCATTCTCGTCCTTGCCGAGCATGACAACGCGTCGCTGAAATCGGCGACCTTGCATGCCGTTACCGCCGCCCAGAAAATTGGCGGCGAGATTCATATCCTGGTGGCCGGCGCCGGTGCGCAGGGTGCCGCTGACGCCGCCGCGAAAGTGGCCGGCGTTGCAAAGGTGCTGCTGGCGGATGACGCGATCTACGGCCATGCGCTCGCGGAAAACGTCGCCAAGCTGATCGTCGGCCTCGCCGGCAATTACAGCCACATCCTCTCGGCAGCGACCGTCAACGGCAAGAACATCCTGCCGCGCGCCTCGGCTCTCCTCGACGTGCAGCAGATCTCGGAAATCTCTGCGGTCGAAAGCGCCGATACCTTTGTGCGCCCGACCTATGCCGGCAATGCGATGACGACGGTGCAGTCCTCGGACAAGATCAAGATCATCACCGTGCGTGCGACCGCCTTTGACGCCGCTGCCGAAACCGGTGGGTCGGCTGCGATCGAGAAGGTCGCCTCGGGTGGCGATGCGGGTCTCTCGAAGTTCCTGGGGCAGGAAGTGCAGAAGACCGAGCGGCCGGAGCTTACCTCGGCGCGGATCGTGGTCTCGGGTGGCCGCGGCATGCAGTCCGGCGAGAATTTCAAGATGCTCGAGGAAGTGGCCGACAAATTGGGTGCCGCGGTTGGCGCATCCCGCGCCGCCGTCGATGCGGGCTTCGTGCCCAACGATTACCAGGTCGGCCAGACCGGCAAGATCGTGGCACCGGACCTCTATGTGGCGGTCGGTATCTCGGGTGCCATCCAGCATCTGGCCGGCATGAAGGACAGCAAGGTCATCGTCGCCATCAACAAGGATGAAGACGCACCGATCTTCCAGGTCGCCGATTACGGCCTGGTCGCCGATCTGTTCACGGCGGTGCCGGAACTGGCGAAAGAGCTCAATAAATAAGCGGAAGCGAACCGGATCTGCGGCCCGCTGAGCCTTCGGCTGGCCGCCACTTTCCGGGCAACAAGAAGAAGAGGTCCAAACGTGACGATCGAAACCATCGGCATCATCGGTGCGGGTCAAATGGGCAACGGCATCGCCCATGTCTGCTCGCTGGCCAAGCTCGACGTCATCATGGTCGACAACAATCCGGCGCAGCTCAACAAGGCGCTGGAGACGATCCGCGCCAACATGAACCGCCAGGTCAAGCGCGGGCTCATCACCCAGGCCGATGAAGACGCGGCGATCAAGCGCATCAAGACCAGCCAGTCCCTGAAGGATCTCAGCCCCAGCGACTTCGTGATCGAAGCCGCCACGGAAAAGGAAGAGATCAAGAAGGAGATCATGCGCGCCGTGTGCCCGCATCTCAAAGCCGAGACGCTGCTCGCCTCCAACACCTCCTCGATCTCGATCACGCGGCTTGCTGCTGCCACCGACCGGCCGCAGAAGTTCATCGGCATGCATTTCATGAACCCGGTGCCGCTGATGAAGCTGGTCGAGCTCATCCGGGGCCTCGCCACCGACGATGATACCTTCACGCAGATCCGCGACTTGGCGGAAAAGCTCGGCAAGACCACGGCGACTTCGGAAGATTTCCCGGCCTTCATCGTCAACCGCATCCTGCTCCCCATGATCAACGAGGCGGTCTATACGCTTTATGAAGGTGTCGGCAATGTGGACGCCATCGACACGGCGATGCGCCTTGGCGCCAACCATCCGATGGGCCCGCTGGAACTCGCCGACTTCATCGGCCTCGACGTCTGCTTGGCCGTCATGCAGGTGCTCTATGAGGGCCTCGCCGACAGCAAGTACCGCCCGTGCCCGCTGCTGGTGAAATATGTCGAAGCCGGCTGGTACGGCAAGAAGGCCGGCCGCGGCTTCTACGATTACAGCGGCGAAACGCCGGTTCCCACCCGCTAAGCGACCGACTGCGCGCGATGCAGAGCGCCAGTGCATTCTCCAAGGCAATCCTCTCCGGCCTGACGGCGCTGGTGCTGGCGGCCTGCGAGACGCACGGTCTCAACGCCACCTATTACGGCGCCAATCTCGAAACCGCGATGCGCAACGGCTTTACCCGCGACTATCCGGCGCTGGAAGGTGTTGCGGATTGGCCGGCGACGCAGGACTGTCTCATCCCGGCAATCCTCACCGAGATACCGCTCACAGACCAGTCAATCCTGGTGCAGTCGCTCAAGGCGCAGGATTTCAGCGGCGGCGCGCGGGAGCTCTATATCCGCTATTTCTGGTACTCGCCGACCAATGGCGAGATCGTCTGGCCGGGAACGCCAGACGCCGCGCCAGCGCTTGACGGTCGCCTGCGCTTCAGCGACGGCGAGCCCGTGCCGGATCTGGATTTCGACCTGCGTCGACGCATGCGCAAGAATTTCGAAGCGGGCTGCCCGGAACTGGCAGAGAAATATCCGCATATTCTGTCATTGCCGCCGATGGAAGATGTTTGAGCGGCGCCGAGCTCACCCGGCCGGCTTCACATCGAGATATTTCTTCAGCACGTCCTTGATCGATTGCGCGTTCCAGTTGGTGGCGCCGATATAGATGGAGACGACGTTGCCCTCGCGGTCGAGGACGTAGGTCGTGGGGAGCGCGCTGCCTTTCAACTCCTGGAACAGGTCGCTCGTGCGGTCGGTGTAGAGGGTGAGGTTCTTGACACCGGTGCGGCGGAAGAAGGGGGCCGCTTTCTTGATGCCGTCGCGATCGAGGCTGATGGCGATAACCTTCAAGCCCTGATCGCCGAGGGAGGCCTGGAGGGCGTCGAGGGTCGGCATTTCGGCGACGCAGGGCGCGCACCAGCTGGCCCAGAAATTCAGCACCACGACCTGGCCCTTGAACTGGGCAAGGGTGACCTTGCCGCCAAGGCTGTCTTCAAAGCCTTCATTGGGCGTTGGCAGGGGTGGATCGAACGGGCTAAAGTCGCCGGGTTTTGGGGCAGCGCCGTCGGCCAGTGCCGGTTGATGGGGGGCGGCCCCCAGCAGACTTCCCAGGAAAATGGCCAAAAAGGCGGTTTTTTTCAGTATCATGAGTGCCAAGAACCAATCCTCACCGTCACCGGATTCCGCCAACAGCATGTGGGGCGGTCGTTTTGCTGCGGGCCCGGCAGCGATCATGCAGCAGATTAATGCCTCCATCGGCGTCGACAAGCGCCTTTATGCCGAGGACATCCAGGGGTCGCTGGCCCATGCCGCGATGCTGGTGAAACAGGGCATCATCACCGAGGTGGACGGGGCGGCAATCGCCAAGGGCCTAGCTGCCGTGAAGGCCGAGATCGAAACCGGCAAGTTTGAGTTCAAGGTTGCACTCGAAGACATCCACATGAATGTCGAGCAGCGGTTGAAGGAACTGATCGGCGAACCGGCTGGCCGGCTGCATACTGCCCGCTCGCGCAACGACCAGGTGGCGCTCGATTTCAAGCTGTGGGTGCGGCGCGCCTGCGACGAGGTGGCGGGTGAAGCGCGCGCGCTGGTGGCAGCGCTGATCGACCGCGCCGAGGAAGAAGCGGCGACCGTGATGCCGGGCTATACGCATCTGCAGCCGGCGCAGCCGGTGACCTTCGGGCATCACCTGCTGGCCTATGTCGAAATGCTGGGGCGCGATCTCGGGCGTTTGTCGGACGCGCGCAAGCGCATGAATGAGAGCCCGCTGGGGGCAGCTGCCCTTGCCGGCACGACCTTTCCCATCGACCGGCAGATGACAGCGAAGGCCTTGGGCTTCGACCGGCCGGCGGCGAATTCACTCGATGCGGTCTCGGACCGGGATTTTGCGCTGGAATATCTCGGCGCACTTTCGATCCTCTCGGTGCATCTCTCCCGGTTGGCGGAAGAGATCGTCATCTGGATGAGCGAGGGCTTCCGCTTCATCACGCTCTCCGACGCCTTCACCACCGGCTCGTCGATCATGCCGCAGAAAAAGAATCCGGATGCCGCCGAACTGGTGCGCGCCAAAGCGGGCGAAGTCATCGGCCTGATGGTGCAGCTCCTCATCATCCTCAAGGGCCTGCCGCTCACCTATGGCAAGGACATGCAGGACGACAAGGCGCCGACCTTTGCCGCGACCGACACCGTGCTGCTCTCGCTGGCGGCGATGACCGGGATGGTGCGCGATCTGACACCCAACCGCGCACGCATGCGGGAGGCCTGCGAGCGTGGGTTCCTGACCGCGACCGACTTGGCCGACTGGCTGGTGAAGAATCTGGGCCTGCCCTTCCGCGACGCCCATCATGTGACGGGCACGCTGGTGAAACATGCCGAGGGCCAGGGCAAGGGGTTGAGCGATCTCAGCCTTGCGGAGATGCAGGCGGTCGAGCCGCGCATCACGCAGGATGTCTATCCGGTGTTGAACGTCGATAATTCGGTCGCCGGGCGCAAATCCGAGGGCGGCACCGCCCCCGATAATGTGCGCGCAGCCGCCAAAGCCGCCAGGGAGCGTTTTCTATGAAGATGTCGAAGCTTTCCGTTCTGATGCTGGCGGCGGTGCTGGCGCTCACGGCCGGGATCAGCGCCTGCGGTCGCAAGGGCGACCCGGTCCTGCCCAAGGCAGTGCACAAGGACCAGTACCCCGAGCAGTACCCGAAGACCGTGAAGCCTCAGACCGGCATTTTCAGCGGGTGATGGTTCGAACAAACAAAGCCGTCATGCCCGGACTTGATCCGGGCATCAGTTTCAACCGCCGAGGTGTTGCAGGCAGATCCCCGGGTCAAGCCCGGGGATGACGGTAATGAGAGTGCGAGCTAACAGAATTCGATACTCAGAAAGATCTCCATGAGCCATTTTCATTACCAGGACGGCGAGCTGTGTGCCGAGGGCGTTCCCGTGAGCCGCATCGCGGCCGAGGTGGGGACGCCGTTTTATTGCTATTCGACGGCGAAGCTCAGCGACAATTACCGCAATTTCGAGAGCGCGCTGGGCGGGCTCAACGCGCGGCTCTATTTTTCGCTGAAGGCCAATTCAAACCAGGCGGTGATCAAGACCCTGGCCAGCCTTGGCGCCGGCGCGGACGTGGTCTCGGTGGGCGAGATGTACCGCGCCTTGAAGGCCGGGATCCCGGCCGGCGACATCGTCTTTGCCGGCGTCGGCAAGACGCGGGCCGAGATGGCGGAAGCGCTGAAAGCCGGCATCTATCAGTTCAATGTCGAATCGCAGGGTGAACTCCGCGCGCTCAACGAGGTGGCGCTGATGTTGGGCAAGCGCGCGCCGGTCGCGTTGCGCATCAATCCCGATGTCGATGCGAAGACCCATGCCAAGATCGCCACGGGCAAGTCGGAGAACAAGTTCGGCATCGATATCGACCATGCGCCGGCGATCTATGCGGAAGCCGCCGGCCTGCCGGGCATCGATGTGAAGGGGCTTGCCTGCCATATCGGCTCGCAATTGACCGACATCACGCCGTTCAAGCATGCCTTCCGCAAGATGTCGGACCTGGTGAAGGCCTTGCGCGGCAAGGGGCTCACCGTCGAGCGGGTCGATCTCGGCGGCGGCGTCGGCATCACCTACCGCGAGGAGCAGACCATCAGCTTTGCCGACTACACCACGGCGGTCGCCGAGAATTTCGGCAATATGGGGTTGAAGCTGGAAGCCGAGCCCGGCCGCGCCATCGTCGGCAATTCCGGCATCCTGGTTTCCCGTGTCATCAATGTGAAGGAAGGGGTCAGCCGCAGCTTCGTGATCGTCGATGCGGCGATGAACGACCTCATCCGCCCGACCCTCTATGACGCCTATCACCAGATCCTGCCGGTGCGGCAACCGGCGGATGATGCGCCGGTTGTCAGGGTGGATGTGGTGGGGCCGATCTGCGAGACCGGCGACCAGTTCGCCGAGCAGCGGCCGCTGCCGCCGCTGGGGACCGACGATCTCATCGCCTTCGGCGAGGCCGGCGCCTATGGCGCGGTCATGTCGTCGACCTACAACACCAGGCCACTGGTGCCGGAGGTGCTGGTAAAAGGCGATAAGTTCGAAGTGGTTAGGCCGCGCCAAACTTATGACGCAATCATCGGTCAAGACATTCTGCCGAGCTGGCTGTAGATTCATCCAGTTCGTCATCCCCGGGCCCAGTTCTTAGGTGAGGCTGGCCGGGGATCTGTCGGCGACAGCTTGGCGGCTGAAGCTGATCCCCGGGTCAAGCCCGGGGATGACGGATAAGTAAGCGACGAACCAGGAGGACAGATGGCAAGGCGCCCGGTTCTCGGGGAAGAGATGGCCAAGACGCCCACGGCGCCGGCCGGCCAGACACCCTCAGGTCTGCCGGGTCGCGTGCGGTCGATGGCGGTTCTCGCCTGGGGTGCCCTGCTGCTCGAACGGCTGTGGGCGGCGCTGACGCCGCCGGTCGCGGTCCTGGCGCTGGGTCTGGCCATTGCCTGGATCGGCCTGCCGCGGCTGTTGCCGGTCTGGGGGCATATCGCGCTCCTGGTCCTCGCGGCCCTTGCCTTGGGCTATGCGCTCTATCGCGGTTTTCGGGGATTCCGCCTGCCCAGCTGGCGCGATGCGCTGCGGCGCCTGGAGCAGGATAGCGGCCTCAGCCACCGCCCGCTCACCCATATCGACGATGCCCAGGTCAGCAACCTCATCGATCCCGGCGCCACCAGCCTGTGGCAGCGGCACCGGGCGCGGCTCATGGCCTCGATCGGGCGGCTCGATCTCCGCTGGCTGGATAACGGCCTGGCCAGGCGCGACCCCCAGGCCCTGCGCCAGCTCTGCCTGCTGCTGGCGGTGGCCGGCTTCTTCATCGCGAGCGATGCCTGGCAGCGTCGCCTCGAGCAGGCCGTCATCCCGAATTTCTCCGGCCTCGAGGACAGCGACCTCATCACCGTCGAGGCCTGGATCACGCCGCCCGATTATACCGGCCTGCCGCCGGTCAGCCTCAACATGGCGGCCAAAACGGATTCGGGCGGGGCGGAAGCGGGCGGGCCGCTCACCGTGCCATCTGGATCGCGGCTGCTGATGCAGGCGCAGGGCCTGCCCACCAGCGGCATGGGCGGCCCGGCGACATTGGTCGCCAACAATGAGAAGCTGCCTTTTGAGGCGCTCGATGCCACGACACAGCGCGCCGAGACGACGCTCACCGCCGGCGATCGCATCGGCGTGCAATCGGGCCTCACCACCGTCGCCGAATGGCCAATTGAAGTGGTGCCAGACATGGCGCCGAGCGCGCAGTTCGGCGGCCAGCCCGGCGTCACCGAGCGCGGCGTGCTGCGGCTGGGCTACACCGCGCGCGACGATTACGGCGTCACCGATCTCCGCCTCGTGGTCAGCCGCGGACCTGAGAACATGGAATTCAAGCTGGCGCTGGCCCAGGGCGGCATCGATGCGGAAGGCCAGCATACCGCGCAAGGCGGCAGCTTCCAGGATCTGACCGCCCATGCCTGGGCCGGGCTTGATGTCGAGCTGCGCCTGGTGGCGCGCGACGCCATGGGGCAGATCGGCGCTTCGGCGCCGATGGCGCTCACCCTCCCCGAACGGAAGTTCTTCCATCCCGTGGCGCGGGCCATCATCGAGCTCAGGAAGCGCGTCGCCAGCGACTGGCAGTTTCACGATTCCGTGGCGCAGGAACTCAACGTGCTGAAGTCGCAGCCGGAGACCTATGAGGACCGGATCGTGGCCTTCATGGGCATGGATTTCGCGGCGCGGCGCCTGACCACGCCGGGCTTTGCGCCCTCGCATCTGCCGCCGATCCTGCAACTGATGTGGGATACGGCGGTCGATCTCGATGATGGCGGCACGTCGCTGGCCTTGAGCGAGTTCCGCCGCCTGCAGCAGGAACTGCAGGATGCGCTCGACCGCGGCGCCTCGGATGAGGAGATCGAGCGGCTGATGAACCAGCTGCAGGAGGCGATGAACCGCTACATGCAGGACCTGCAGCAGCAATTGCAGCGCGCGATGGAAAGCGGCCAGCCCTTGCGCCAGCTCTCGCCCAACGGCCTCAAGCTCTCGCAGCAGGATCTCAACCAGATGCTCAACGATGCGCGCAACATGGCGCGCTCGGGGGCGAAGGATTCGGCCAAGCAGATGCTCGACCAGCTGCAGAAGCTGATGGAGAATCTGCAGGCCGGCGTCCCGGCCATGATGAGCCCGGAAGGCCGCGCACAGCAGGAGCTGAGCAGCGAGCTTGGCCGTCTGATGCAGCGCCAGCAGAAGCTGCTGGAGGAAAGCTATAACGCCCAGCGCGGCCAGCAGCCCGGCCAGCAGGGCATGGGCGAAGGCGAGATGGGCGACAACCAGATGGGCGATGGCGGCAACGGCCAGGGCACCGGGTCCGGCGCCATGGGGCAGGAACAGCTGCGCCGCGATCTCGGCAATCTCATGCAGCGCTTCGGCAATGCGCTGGGCGATCTGCCCAAGGGTCTCGGTGAAGCGGAACAATATATGCGCGGCGCGGTCGACAAGCTCGGCAACCAGGATTTCGGCGCCGCGGCCGACGACCAGAACAATGCCCTGAACCAATTGCAGCAGGGCCTGCAGGCGGCGCAGGAAATGATGCAGCGCCAGGCGGGCCAGGTGCCGGGCCAGGGTGCGCGCGACAAGATGGATCCCCTGGGACGACAGACCGATGAAGACGGGTCCGGCGGCAACCCGATCGACAGATCCAATGTCGATATCGGCAACGACAAACCGCAGGAGGCCCGCGACATCTTCGAGCAGCTGCGCCAGCGCCGCAACGACCCCAACCGCCCGAAACAGGAACGCGACTATCTCGACCGGCTGCTGAAGCAGTTCTAGGGGTGGGACGATTCTCCCCGAGGGGAGAGAGGTCGCGTTAGCTCGTCGGGCGTTGGCCGGCGAGGGCGGAATCGACCGCGTTGCAGATCTGCTGGAGGCTGAACGGCTTGGTGATGATGTCGGCAACCGGGCTCTGGCCGCGGGCGCCGTCGGCGCGCTGGCGGGCCTCGGCGAAGCCGGTCATCATGAGCACGGTCATGCGCGGATTGATCTTGGCCGCCGTTTCGGCGAGGGCCAGGCCATCAAGGCCCGGCATGACGATATCGGTCAGCATGAGATCATAGGTCTGGGCCTTCAACGCCTCGATCGCGGCGTCGCCGTCGCTGACGGCGGTCACTTCATGGCCGCGATGGGTGAGCGCGCGGGTGACGAAGGCACGCACGGATTCGTCGTCTTCAGCCAGCAAGATCGCGGACACTGTATTTTCAGCCCTTCTGGTTCTGTAAGTCGCAGCGCGCAGAGACATGACCGACATCGTTCAGCACTTCCTTCAGCAACCGCGATCGAGAGCGTCCTCAAGCTGCGCCGGATTGGCAGCAGCCGTGTTTGAACAATCTCGCCCGGGCCTGGTTCCCACTGCCTGTTCCCAGCCAGACTGTTCCGGCCAAACTGTTCCGGCCAAACTGTTCCGGCCTGGCCGGCAGCTTCGCCGGTGTGAGTGAGACAAGCAATTCTCAATTTCCAGATGAGCTTAGGATCAAACCGTTAATTTTTGGTGAGATATGATCTTCTGGAATGCCATTACGACAGGAAAAGATGGCAGATTTGCGGCGGGAAAGTGCGGAAAATAAGAGTTTTCTCCATATTTTCAGCATGTTAGGTGAGGGAAACGGGGCTGCCGCGGCATTTTGGGCAAAGGGCCGCCGATAAGGGCCATCGATCGGGACTACCGATACTGGGAGCCGCCTATTTGGGACTGAACTCGATTCGCAGGGTCTTGGTGCCCTTGGGCAGGCTTTCCATGAAGGTGCGGAAGGAGATGGTCTCGCCGGGTTCGATCATTTCCTGCTCCAGCCGGAAGACATGGTCCGGCGACAGGCGCTTGCGGTTGGCATCGAGCGCCACCACGGCGAAGTGCGGCAGCTTGACCGGGAATTCGGATTTGTTGAACACGTCGGCCTGGACCGAGAAGACCGATTTGCCGTCTTCATTGCGCTTGCTGTAGACGAGATTGGCGGTTTCGAGATCGTCGGCCGGGCTGCTGGTCGAGATGCCCATGAGGCTGTAGATGAGGTCGAGGGCCGGCACCGCGCGGGCGATTTCGGCGCGGAACACGAAGGCCGCAGCCAGCAGGCCGACCAGGATTCCCGCCAGCAGATAGGCCGGGCGGAAGGCGAAGCGCCGCTTGGGCATCATCGGGCGGAGCTTGGGCGGGACGGTGATCGGGCCGGTCGGGCGCTGTGGCGTGCGCGGTCGCGGCGGGGCCGCCGGAATCTCGACCGAAGGTTCGCTGGCCTGTGCCTCGCCGGCCTGTGCCTCGCCGGCCTGTGTTTCCCCGGCTGGTGCCGCTTCATCCTGCGGGGAGGCGTCGGGCGCTTCGGCTGCCTGCCCTATGCCGGCGGCGATATCGGCCGGGGTACCGTCGGGATTCTCCAGCTTGGGCGGCAGCTGCTTCCATTTGTGGGAGCATTTTGCACAGCGCACATTGCGCCCGGCGTCTCCAAGCAACGCAGCATCCAGGGAAAACCGGGTGGCACAGGCTGGGCAGGAAACAATCACTGATTCGTCCGCTCGCTCTAAAACCCGTAATCTTTATAGGTCCGGGAATTGCATCGGACAAGCCCAAGCGCCGCAGATCATGTGTCATGCTGCTGCGCAAAGGCCTGAAAAATCGCTATTCTTCGCCCGAGTCGGCGCCATCTGCTGGGTGGGCATCGGCTTTACGAAGGCAAAGGCGCTATGCCATGTTAGCGCCGACCAGCGCGCTCGTTAGGCGCCCTCTTCGTTCGGCCCAGCGTCACGGGTCCCGGCCAGTTTGGATAGGCGACAGTGGTTTTATTCGATCAGGTCTCGGTGCAATACGGCGCCGGGCCGCAGATCCTCAAGGATATCAGCTTCACCCTGGCGCCCGGCTCGTTCCATTTCCTGGTCGGGCGGAGCGGCGCCGGCAAATCCTCGCTGCTGAAGCTCATGTATCTGGGCCTCAGGCCCACCTCGGGCCTGGTCAATCTGTTCGGGCGCGACGTCGCCACCTTGCAGCCGAAGGACTTCCCCTCGATCCGCCGCCGCGTCGGCGTGGTGTTCCAGGATTTCCGCCTCATCGAGCATCTCTCGGCGCTCGACAATGTGGCCCTGCCGCTGCGCGTTGCCGGGGTGCGTGAAGCCGACATCAAGCGTCATTGCAGCGAGCTGCTGAGCTGGGTGGGCCTCGCCGAGCATCTCAATGCGCTGCCGGCGACCTTGTCGGGCGGGCAGCAGCAGCGCGTCGCCATCGCGCGGGCGGTCATTGCGCGGCCCAATCTGCTGCTGGCGGACGAGCCCACCGGCAATGTCGATGATGTCATCGGCCTGCGGCTCATGTATCTCTTCGAGGAGTTGAACAAGCTCGGCACCACGGTGGTGGTGGCGACGCATAATGACGCGCTGGTCAGCCGCTTCACGCACCGGCAGCTGCGGCTCGAGCAGAGCTCGGTGCGGATCTTCGATCCGGCCGGCGTCTCGCAGCCGGCCTCGCCCTATGCGATGCCGACCGGTGGGACGACGGCTGGTGGGACGACGGCCGGTGGGACGACGGGGGGTGCCGCCTGATGTTCGGCCTGCGCTCCGACCTGCCGCTCGACCGCGATGCCGCGGCGAAATTCCTGCCCTGGATCATTGGCTTCATGGTCTATCTCGCGGCCCTCGCGGTGGGGACCGCGATGGTGGTCGATCGCCTCTCCGCCAGCTGGCAGTCGGGCTTGACCGGCAACCTCACGGTCGAGGTGCCGTTCACCGACGATATCGGCGTTGCCGAACGGAGCGCGCTGCTCGACCAGGTGATCGATCTTCTGAGTGCGACGCCGGGTGTGGCCGGCACCACGCTCCTTGATGACCGCGAGATCGCGCGGCTGCTGGAGCCGTGGCTGGGGGCGGAAGCGACCGAGCTCGACATTCCGCTGCCGGCGATGATCGCCGTCAATCTGCGCGAGGATGCGGTGCTCGACCAGGCGCAGTTGCAGCGCGACCTCAACGCCATCCAGCCGGGGGCCAGGGTCGACGATCACGCGGCCTGGATCGCCGATGCGCTCTCGTTCCTGCGCGGCCTCAAGCTGCTCGCGGCCCTGCTGACCGGGCTGGTGCTGACGGCCACGGCGATCACCATCGTGTTCGTGACGCGGACCGGCCTCTCGATCCATCGCAGCGTCATCGAGATCGTGCATCTGATCGGGGCACCCGATGCCTATATCGCGCAGCAGTTCCAGGCGCAGTCGCTGCGCCTTGGCATCATCGGCGGGATCGTCGGCACACTGCTCGCGGCCGGCACCCTGCTGGGTGCTGAACATCTGCTGCAGATCACGGACGGCATGGCGCCAGCCACTATTGGATCGGGCGGCGACGATCTCGCAGCACCTGGCCTTGCCCTCGATCTGCAACTGCTGCCATGGCAATGGGGTGTGCTGGGCCTGCTGCCCTTTGCCACCGCCCTCATCGCCATGGTGACCGCCCGCTGGACCGTGCTGCGGTCGCTGGCGCGGTTTATTTGAACCTGCTAGATAGGGCGCGCCATGGGGGTCAACCGCATCAATTTACGCGATCCGCACGCACAGCGCGAAGGGCTGGGGCGCAAGCTCGTCCATCTGCTGCTGCTGCTGGGATTCGTCTGGTTTATCGGCTTCCTGATCTTCGCCGGATTCATCCCGCGCGAGGTGAAGGATGCCGAGACGAAGACCGACGCCATTGTCGTGCTGACCGGCGGCGGTGACCGGCTGGCCGAGGGCTTCCGGCTGCTGGGCGCCAGCCTCTCGCCGCGCCTGCTGATCACCGGTGTCGCACAAGGTGTCACCCTGCAGCAGGTGATCGAGAATATGGGCGCCGACAAGAGCGTGGCGCCGCAGAACCTGCTCGATTGCTGTGTGACGCTGGGCTACGAGGCCGGCAACACGGTCGGCAACGCGGTCGAGACCGCGGCCTGGGTGCGCGACAACAAGGTGCAGTCGGTGCGGCTGGTGACGGCCAAT
>NZ_CAMDRA010000066.1 GCF_945906275.1 Dongia mobilis | reverse complement strand
CCTTCTGCGAGGCGATCCATCAAACGATGCGCGAGAAGATCGTGCTGGTAATGGCGTTCCGCGACGGGCGGCCCATCGCGGGGGCGCTCAATCTCCGCGGTACCGATGCGCTCTATGGACGCAATTGGGGCTGCGTCGAGGATGTGCCCAATCTCCATTTCGAATGCTGCTACTACCAGGCGATCGATTATGCGATCGCCCATGGGCTGCAGCGGGTCGAGGCCGGCGCCCAGGGCGAGCACAAGATCCAGCGCGGCTATTTGCCGGTCGAAACCCATTCGGCGCATTGGATCGCGGATGCTAATTTCCGCGAGGCCATCGCCGATTATCTCGACCGCGAGCGGCGCGTGATGCGCAACGAGATGCAGGAGCTTGGCACCCTCTCGCCCTTCCGCCGTGTCGAGAATGACTGAGCGCGCTATCGTCATCGGCGGCGGTCCGGCGGGCCTTATGGCGGCGGAGAAGCTGGCAGAAGGCGGTGTCGCGGTCGATCTCTATGAGGCGATGCCCTCGGTCGGGCGCAAGTTCCTGATGGCCGGCAAGGGCGGTCTCAACATCACCCATAGCGAGGCGCTTGCGACATTCACGGCGCGCTATGGCACCCAGAGCAGCAAGGTTGCGGCCTGGCTCGCCACGTTCGGGCCGGACCGGTTGCGCGCGTGGATCCACGATCTCGGCATCGCGACCTTCATCGGCAGTTCGGGGCGCGTGTTCCCCCATGAGATGAAGGCCGCTCCCCTGCTGCGTGCCTGGCTGCACCGGTTGCGCGCGGCGGGTGTGCGCTTTCATGTGCGACATCGCTGGCTGGGCTGGGCCGCGGATGGGTCGCTGCGCTTTGCGACACCGTCGGGCGAAAAGCTGGTGCCGGCCGGTGTCACGGTGCTGGCGCTGGGTGGCGGCAGCTGGCCGCAGCTTGGCTCAGACGGGGCCTGGCAGAGCGCCCTCACCGCGCGTCAGGTCGAGGTGGCGCCCCTGGTGCCGGCCAATTGCGGCTTCGAGATCGGCTGGAGCGAGCATTTCCGCGCGCGCTGCGCCGGGGAACCGCTGAAGAATATCGCCGCCACCTTCGGCAGCGCGCGGGCCCGGGGCGAGGCGATCGTCACCGAACACGGCATCGAGGGCGGCCTGATCTATGCGCTCTCCGGCCCCTTGCGGGACGCGATCGCGGCAAAGGGTGAGGCTGTCTTGCTGCTCGACCTGCTGCCCAACCATGATGTGGCAGAGATCGCCAATGTATTGGCGCAGCGCGGGTCGCGCTCGCTCTCCTCGCATCTCAAATCGCAGTTGAAGCTCTCGGGCGCCAAGGCGGGGTTGCTGCGCGAATGCCTGGACCCCGCGACGCTGGCCGATACAGCGCGTCTCGCCAAGGGCAGCAAGGTGCTGCCGCTGCGCCTCACCGCGACGCGCCCCATCGCCGAGGCGATCAGTTCGGCGGGCGGTGTCATGTTCGACAGTGTCGATGAGAGGTTGATGCTGAACAAACTGCCCGGCGTCTTCTGCGCCGGCGAGATGCTGGATTGGGAAGCGCCGACCGGTGGCTATCTGCTGACCGCCTGTTTTGCGAGCGGCCATGTCGCAGGCAATGCGGCGCTGGCAAGGATCAAGTCGCGCGACGCTTCCAATAGGTGACCTCACCCGCCTCGACGATCCAGTCGGTCACCCAGCCGAGGCGCTGGTAGAAGCCGTGGGCGCGGATGGTGGGGTTCTCATCGGTGGTGAGCCAGATCTCCTGGACCCCTTGCGCAAAGAGCCAGTCTTCCGCCGAAGCCATCAGACGCCTGCCGAGACCGAGACCCTCGAAGCCCGGCTGCACGAACATGGCGAAGATGGTGCCCTCGCTGCGCCGCGCATAGGAGAAGGCCGCCGGCACGCCGCCCACCAGCGCCAGCCAGCCGCGCAGATTGCCATCCGCCATCTCGGCAGCGATGCCGGCCTCGGTGATGCCGCGCGCCGTCATCTCGGCGACCGAGAGATGATTCTCGTGGACGCTGGTGCGGATGATCGTGATCGCCGGCAGGTCGGCCGGTTCAACCGACCGTATATCAATCTGCTGGTGCTGTTCGTTCATGGCGCGATGGTAGCGGGCCACCATCTTGACGTCCAACGATGCGGCACCGTATGAAGGGGGCGATGGTTCCCCGACGGATGAATTCCAGGGGATTAATAGGGAACACGGTGCGGACGACCCAATCGGGGCCTAAACCGTGACTGCCCCCGCAACTGTAAGCGGATAGCTGCCTGCCACTTCGTACCACTGATCATCCGATGATCGGGAAGGTCGGCAGACGGCATCGACCCGCGAGTCAGGAGACCTGCCATCGACGCGTTTTGATTCAAACCGGGCGGGGTGCCCGAGATGGAGACTTTGACATGGCGCCAGCACAGGCGCGCCGGGTGACCGGCGTTCATTCCCCATATCCAAGTGACGGCAAGGGCTTAGGCCCGCGCCGGTGACTTTCCCCGCTGCTTTGATCAAAAATCTGCCCAGCAATGTGCTCAGCCGATTGATTGAATTAAATTCTATATGTAATGTTATAACATTACATATCTAAGCAACAAGGGAACCCAAGATGCAATACCAGACAGGAAACCACACGACCCGCCGTGCCACCCTCGCCGCGTTCGCAGCCTTCGCCGGCCTCGCCCTCACCGCACCGAGTGCCGCGGCGGAGCCGACGCAATATCCGCTGACTCTGCAGAATTGCGGCGAGACGCTGACCTTCGACAAGGCGCCTTCTCGCACGGTGGCCATCGGCCAGAGCAGCACGGAGATCCTGCTGTCGCTGGGTCTTGCCGACAGGATCGTCGGCACCGCCGTCTGGTTCGGGCCGGTGCTCGAGGGCTATGAAGAGGCCAATGCCAAGATCAAGAGGCTCGCCGACAATGATCCCAGCTTCGAGAGCGTGCTGGCGCAGGAGCCGGATCTCGTCACCGCGGAATTCGAATGGCATGTCGGCCCCAACGGATCGGTCGCCACGCGCAAGCAGTTCGCCGATCTCAAGATTCCAAGCTATGTCGCGCCGGCCGATTGCGTCGCCAAGGACAATTCCGGTGGCGGCGACGGCGTGCGCAAGGAGATGTTCAACATGTCGCTGATCTATCAGGAGATCGCCGACATGGCGCAGATCTTCGACGTGCAGGAAAAAGGCGACGCCTTGATCGCCGATCTCAAGCAGCGCGAAGCGGCAGCACTGGCGTCCGTCGCCGGCGCCAAGGCGAAAGGCCTCTCCATGGTGTTCTGGTTCTCCAGCCCGGAAGTGAATGGCGACGCCTATATCGCCGGCAAGAACGGCACGCCCGCCTACATCATCGAAACGCTGGGTGGCAGGAACGTGGTGACGACCGAGGAGGAATGGCCGCTCGCCAGCTGGGAGACCATCGCCGGGGCCAACCCGCAGGTGATCGTGGTGGCCAGGATGGATCGCCGCCGGTTTGCCGCCGACGATATCGACGTGAAGCTCAACTTCCTGAAGACCGATCCGGTCACCAGCAAGCTCGACGCGGTGCAGAAGAACCAGATCGTCATCATGGATTCCCAGGCGATGAATCCGACCATCCGCGCCGTCGGTGGCATCGAGGCGGTGGCCGAGGGCATCAAGAAGTTCGGGCTGGTCAATTGAGCCCGGCTGCGATCAATCCGGTGATCCAGGGTGGGTGGGGCCTGCGGGCCTCACTCGCCCTGGCGGCATTGCTGGTCCTGGCATTTTCCATCGGCCTCGCGGTGTCGATCGGCGAGGTGCCGATCCCCCTCTTCGCCACTTATCAGGCGATTGCCAACAAGCTGTTCGGCACCGCGTTCGAGTTGAGCCGCATCCAGGAAGGCATCATCTGGGATTATCGGTTGAGCCGAGCCCTGGTCGCCGCCTGTTGCGGTGGCGCGCTCGCCATCTCGGGCGCCATCCTGCAGGCGCTGCTGCGCAATCCGCTCGCGGAACCCTATGTGCTCGGCATCTCGGCCGGCGCTTCAACGGGAGCCGTCTCAGTGATGATTCTGGGCGTCGGCGCCGGGCTTATCACCTTGTCGATGGGCGCCTTTGCGGGTGCTGTCATCGCCTTCATCCTGGTGACGCTGCTGGCGGCGGGGGCCGGTGGCGGCAGCGACCGCATCATCCTGGCAGGTGTGGCCGGTTCGCAATTGTTCAATGCGCTCACCGCCTATGTCGTCACAACCTCGGCCAATGCCGAGCAGGCGCGCGGCGTCATGTTCTGGCTGCTGGGCAGCCTTGGCGGCGTGCGCTGGGAAGATGTCTATCTGGCGGCCCCGATCGCCATCATCGGTTTTGCTGTCTGCCAGCTCCATGCAAGGGCACTCGACGCGTTCACCTTCGGCATCGACGCGGCGGCAGCACTGGGCATTCCGGTGCTGCGCGTGCGCCTGATCCTGTTCGGCCTCACCGCGCTGATGACCGCGACCATGGTCGGCATCGTGGGGTCGATCGGCTTTGTCGGCCTGGTCGTGCCCCATGCCGCGCGCTTCCTGGTGGGACCGGCCCATGCCCGCCTGCTGCCTGCCTCGCTGATGATCGGCGCGGTGTTCATGGTGCTGGCCGACATCGTGTCGCGGATCATCGTCCCGCAGCAGATCCTGCCCATCGGCGTGGTGACGGCCCTGTTCGGCGCCCCCGCCTTCGCCCTCATCCTCTACCGCGCGAGGAAACCGCAATGAGCATCGCCACCACCGATATCAGCTGGTCGACCGCCGGCAGGATGATCGTCGACGGCGTCACAATTCACGTGGCGCCGGGCAAGACGCTGGGCCTGCTGGGACCTAACGGATCGGGCAAATCGTCGCTGCTGCGGCTGCTGTGCCGCCTGCGACGGGTGGCGAGCGGCGTGATCACGCTGGGCGATGTCGACATCACGCAGATGTCGCGGCTGAGCATCGCGCGCCGCGTGGCACTGGTCGAACAGCAGGCGACGACCGAGGCGCTGGTCACCGTGCTGGATGTCGTGCGCCTTGGCCGCACGCCGCATCGGGGGCCCCTCTCGCCCTGGACCAAGGCGGATGATGACGCGGTCGAGAACGCACTTGGTCATGTCGGCATGGAGTCGAAGCGCGACCAGTCATGGCAGACTTTGTCCGGCGGGGAGCGGCAGCGCGCCCATATCGCCCGGGCGCTGGCGCAGACACCCAGCGAGCTGCTGCTCGACGAGCCGACCAATCATCTCGATATCCAGCACCAGCTGGAGATCCTGTCGCTGGTGAGCCGCCTGCCCGTCACCAGCATCGTGGCGCTCCACGATCTCAACCTCGCCGCCTTGTTCTGCGACATGGTGGCCGTTCTGCAGCAGGGCCGCGTCGTGGCGGCTGGCACGCCGGAAGAGGTGCTGAGCGAAACCTTGATCCGCGATGTGTTCGGCGTGCGCGCGCATATCGACCGCTCGCCGCATCATGGCCGCCTGCAGATCCATTTCTCGCCCGATGTTGAGATGGCCTTGCGGAGGGCGGCCGAATGAACAGGCCGATCCCGCAAGGCGCCAATTATGCGCTGAAGGAGGACATCCGCCTTTATTGGTCGAACCGGGCCGAGACCTTCGACCTCGCCTTCGGTCATCGCATTCCGCCGGGCGCCGAATCCGACGCCTGGCGCGCAGCGATCCGCAGGCAACTGGGCGATGCGCCGCGCCATGTCCTCGAACTTGCCTGCGGCACGGGCGAAGTCACCAATCTGCTGCTCTCACTCGGGCACAAGGTCACCGCCATCGATTTTTCGGAGGCCATGCTGGCGGTCGCCAGGGCGAAGCACGCGGACAAGGCCGGGCGAGTGGCATTCCTGCTGGCCGATGCCGAACACACGATGCTGCCCGATGCCGGCTTCGACGCCATCGTCTGCCGCCATCTGGTCTGGACCTTGACCGAACCCGACGCCGCCCTGCGCGAGTGGCACCGGCTGCTGAAGCCGGGCGGAAAGTTGCTGGTGTTCGATGGCGATTGGGCCAAGCCCAGCAGCAGCGGCCGGCTTGCGGCCCGGCTGATCGCGCTGCTGGACCGCGTGATGGGGCCCGACCGGCATTATGACGGCGCGATGAGTGCCAGGCATGCCGACATCATGACCCACCTGCCCTTTGGCGACGGGCTCACGCCGGAAAGGCTGATGCCCTTGCTGCAGGATGCGGGCTTTGTCGATATTTTCCTGTCGTCGCATCGCCCGATTGCGCGGGCCCAGCGCCGCGCGGCGGATTTGCGCAACAAGCTGCGCACCTTCGCCTATCGCCGCTTCATCCTGACGGCACGGCGGTACTGACGGTTTTCCGTTCAGCTTTCTCTGCGGCACTCACACGTGAATTTGCAGTCGGCCTGCTGTCGCCGTGACATGTGTCACAGATGGCCGCTTCCGGCGTTTTCGTCGCTTGCAGTCTCCGCCTTTCCGTCGACCTAATGGCCATCGGGTTGCGAAACATGGAGGCGTGCGATGCATCGATCTCTGTCAGTGGCCATTTCAACCTTTGCCAATCCACTGCGGTTCCTGGCGCCAATAGCCATCGTCGGCGGCGCGCTGTGGACCGGCACTGCCGCCGCCGATGGCTGGCCGGTGGCCCATGGCAATCCCGCCAATACCAGCTACCAGGATGTCGTGACCGCGCCGGCGCGCACGCCCAGCAACATCCTGAACGATCTCGGCACCTTTGCCGACGGCATTAGCCCGATCGTGTCCGCGCAGGGCAATGTCTTCCTCGGCAACCTGGAAGGCCGGATCTTCGCGCTGCGCTCGGACGGGACGAGATGGTGGGATTATCAGATGGAGTCGGGCTGGTCGGTGCGATCGACGCCCGCCCTTAACAGCCGCGGCGAGTTGTTCCTGCTGGCGTCACGCACCGTGAACGACCATCGGGGCAGCGCGACGGTCAAGCGCATTCAGAGCCTGTTACTGGCATTCGCCGATGGCGGCCGGCTGCTCTACCAGGTTCAGCTGCCGACGCGCGGCCTTGGCGGCATCAGCACCGCGCCGCTCAACATCGTGCGCGGTCCGGCCAACACCGAAGTTGTCGTGTTCCCGATGCGCTACGCCTTTTCCGAAGGCTATTACCAACAGCTATGGCTGCTCGCCTATGGCATCAACGGCGTGGTGGAAGCCGAGGTGAAGGTCGCCGACGAGCATGGTACCATCAGCGGCGAGGAGGGATTCCAATGGGGTCATGGATTCAACATCCCCGGCGACCCCAATGCCCTGCCGACCTATCAGCCTCCCGTTCCTGGCGTCGCCGTCCCGCATGGCAACGGGCTCGATCCCTCCATCGTGGTGGTGAATGACGATATGGGTTCGGTCGCGCGCTATCGCTTTACCGGCCGATTTGCCGACGGCTTTGCCGAGATCGAGCGCTGGACGCAGGGCGAGAAGGATCCGGCGATCTCGGCACCGGTGGTGGCGCTCAATGGCGCCGTTCTCTTCAACCGTCCCCGGGATGTGCTGATCCTGCAGACCGACGGCACCGATGCGCAACGCAAGGTCAAGTATGAAGGTTATGCTTCGCCGGCCGTGTTGCCGAACGGACGCATCATCCACGAAAGCGGCTCCACCTTGCAGGAGGCGGGCGGCGGCACTGTCATAAAGACGGGCAGCAGCTATGTCTCACCGACTGCGACCCGCAACCATGTATATGTCGCCGAATATGGCCGACTTGCGACTTATCGGATCGACGACCTGTCATTGGTCGAGAGTTATGCGTGGGAGTTTGGCGGTCGCCAGCAACCGGTGATCGGGCCGCTCGGGCACATCTATGCGCTCAACTTTAACAAGCTGTATATTTTCCCGCCGGATTCCAATGTCGCCACCGCCACCAATATCGGCCCGGGCGGCGTCGCCGGCACCTCGGTCGATCAAGGCGGCGACACCGGGTCCGGCACGCGCACGCAGCCGATGACGGGCACTTTCAATCCCGCGATCCTGACGCAGCCCCAGGATACGGCACCGGGCAGCACCCTGGAACCCGGCGCCGTGTATCAGCCCGCCCTCAACAATGCGATCGGCGACGGGTCGGTGCAGAGCTTCAATTCCGGCGCCGCGCCGGCAACGGAGACGGCGAGCCTGCCTGCCTCGCAGAGGTTTGATCCACCGCTGACGGCGGATGGTCATGCGCTCTCGGCCTGCGTCGATGCCGATTTCAAGCAATGCGGCAAGGAGGCGGCGCGCGCCTACTGCACGTCGCTGGGCTTTGCCAAGGCCAAGGATATCGACATCGACACGAAGAAGGTCGCGGCGCAGACGCTGGGCGGTGCGCTGTGCAGCAAGAGCAAGTGCCAGGTGGTCGATCAGGTCACCTGCAGCCGCTGAGCTCGGCGCCGCGCCATAAGAAAGGTTGCTTTGGCGCCAAATAGGGCGCTTGGTGGGCCCTTGACCCGGTCGGACCGGTTGTCGGCGGTCGCAAGGCCAGGAGCCAGCCTGGCCCCCTGGCGGAAGCGGCGGACAGATCCGGCGGGTCCTCCAGGAAATCCATGACCGACTTCAAAGCGATGATGTTCATCATCGGGGGCGTTGCCCTGCTGATGTGCGCGATCTTCTATGGCTTCCTGTTCTACATCTATCCCGAAGGCGCCACGACCTATTGACGCGCCGCACGACTGACGCGTTGCATGCCGGGCCAATCCGGCCCGCCTTTTACAGAAAGAAATTTCCATGAAATATTTCACGCCGCCGATCGTGGTGCCGATCGCGCTGCTGCTGGGCGTCCTCATCATCGCCCTCATCCGCAACGCCGCCGTCTAGCGGGTTGGCGCGGCCGGTGCGTTGATGACGGCCTCGATCCAGTAACCATCCGGGTCGAGGGCGAAGGCCGCATAATAGTTCGGTCCGTAATCGGGCCTGAGGCCAGGCTTGCCCTGGTCACTGCCGCCATGGGCGAGGGCTGCTGCGTGAAAGGCATCGACCGCCGCGCGGTCGGGTGCTGCGAAGGCGAGATGGAACCCTGGACCCGGCGCCAACTTTCCCGGTGATCGCTGCTTGATGGCGAACTTGTCCTGGCCGTCACTGATGCCGTAGCCGACCGCCTGGTCGACCTCGCCCGGCCTTATGTCTTCCCAGACGCGACGGTAGCCGAGCGGCGCCAGCACGGCATCGTAAAACGATGCCGCGCGCGCGATATCAGCCACACCGAAGGAAATGTGATGCAGCATCGGAATGGCTGTTAGCCGCTGATCAGAACGGCCGGGGTCAGAACGGCCGAGATCAGAACGGGATGTCGTCGTCGAGATCGCCGCCGCGGCCACCACCACCACCAGCGCCGCCGCCCGACGATCCGCCGCTGCTGCCACCGCCATAAGCGCCACCGCCACCACCAGCGCCACCGCTGTAGCCGGCATCGCCATTGTCGGACATGCCGCCGCCTTCACCCTTGCCGTCGAGCATGGTGAGTTCGCCGCGGAAGCGCTGCAGCACGACTTCGGTGGTGTATTTCTCGGCACCGGACTGGTCGGTCCATTTGCGGGTCTGGAGCTGGCCTTCGAGATAGACCTTGGAGCCCTTCTTCAGGAAACGCTCGGCGACGTCCACCAGGCGTTCGTTGAAGATCACGACACGGTGCCATTCGGTCTTTTCGCGGCGCTCGCCGGAGCTCTTGTCGCGCCAGGATTCGGAGGTCGCGATCGAGAGGTTGGCGACCTTGGTGCCGTCCTGGGTGCTGCGGATTTCCGGGTCACGCCCGAGATTGCCGATGAGAATGACCTTGTTGACGCTGCCCGCCATGACGCTGCCCCCTGCTGAAATCCGATTGAACTGGTGCGCCCGTATAGCGCTTCGCTGTCCATTTTCCTAGCATCCTGGCAAGAAGAACAAAAGGGGTATTACGATGGCCGGAAGGCCGCTATGATGCGCCCCAACTCGATCCCCGAAATAGCGCGATTCAGTCTGAAAGTGCGGTTGCTTCCCTATGGCTAACCATCTGAGAGATCACAAGATTTCCGTGCGCGGCGCGCGCGAGCACAATCTCAAGAACGTGGATGTCGACCTGCCCCGGGATTCGCTCGTGGTGATCACCGGCCTGTCCGGGTCGGGGAAGTCGTCGCTCGCCTTCGACACGATCTATGCCGAGGGGCAGCGGCGCTATGTCGAGAGTCTCTCGGCCTATGCCCGCCAGTTCCTGGAATTGATGCAGAAGCCGGACGTCGATTCGATCGACGGCCTGTCGCCGGCCATTTCCATCGAGCAGAAGACGACCTCGAAGAATCCGCGCTCGACGGTCGGCACTGTGACCGAGATCTACGATTACATGCGCCTGCTGTTCGCGCGGGTCGGCATCCCCTATTCGCCGGCCACGGGCCTGCCCATCGAGAGCCAGACGATCAGCCAGATGGTCGACCGCATCATGGCGCTGCCCGAGGGAACGCGGCTCCTGCTGCTGGCGCCGATCGCGCGCGGGCGCAAGGGCGAGTACCGCAAGGAGTTCCAGGACCTGCAGAAGCGCGGCTTCCAGCGCGTGCGGGTCGACGGCAAGATCCATGACATCGCCGAGGTGCCGGCGCTCAACAAGAAGCTGAAGCACGATATCGAGGTGGTGGTCGACCGCATCGCCGTGAAGAAGGGGCTGGAGACGCGCCTGGCCGGCAGCGTCGAGACGGCGCTGGGTCTCGCCGACGGATTGCTGTTCGCCGACTATGCCGACAGGCCGGATGAGCGGATTCTCTTTTCGTCGCGCTTTGCCTGCCCGGTTTCCGGCTTCACGATCGACGAGATCGAGCCGCGGCTCTTTTCCTTCAACAACCCGTTCGGCGCCTGCCCGGTCTGCGACGGCCTGGGCGAGAAGCTCTATTTCGACCCCGAGATGGTGGTGCCGGACACGGCGAAGAATTTGCGCGACGGGGCCGTGGCGCCCTGGGCCAGCTCGACCTCGCAATATTACACGCAGGCGCTGGAAAGCCTCGCCAAGCATTACAAGTTCTCGCTGGGCACCGCCTGGAAGGACCTGCCGAAGAAGATCCGCGATGTGATCCTGTTCGGCTCGGGCGAGGAAATCGTCACCATGTCGTTCGACGACGGCACCCGCTCCTACAAGACGACGCGGCCGTTCGAGGGCGTCATCACCAACATGGATCGCCGCTTCCGCGAGACCGACAGCGCCTGGGTGCGCGAGGAGCTCGGCCGCTACCAATCGACCAGCCCGTGCGAGGCCTGCGAGGGCAAGCGCCTGAAACCCGAAGCGCTCGCGGTCAAGATCGACAAGAAGAACATCGCCGATGTCGCGGAATATTCAATCCTTCAAGCGGCCGATTGGTTCGGCGGCCTTGCCAAGAAATTGAGCAAGAAAGAGAACGACATCGCCTATCGCATTTTGAAAGAGATCAACGAGCGGCTGGGATTCCTGAATTCCGTCGGTCTCGAATACCTGACCTTGGGCCGCGCCTCGGCGACGCTGTCCGGCGGCGAGAGCCAGCGTATTCGCTTGGCGTCGCAGATCGGCTCGGGCCTCACCGGTGTGCTCTATGTGCTGGATGAGCCGTCGATCGGGTTGCATCAGCGCGACAATGACCGGCTGCTTGCGACCCTGAAGCGCCTGCGCGATCTCGGCAACACGGTGATCGTGGTCGAGCATGACGAGGATGCGATCCGCAATGCCGATTACCTGGTCGATATGGGGCCGGCCGCCGGCATCCATGGCGGCGAAGTGGTGGCGCAGGGCACACCTGCCGAGGTGATGAAGTCGAATAGCCTCACTGCGCAATACCTCAACGGCAGCCGCAAGATCGATATCCCGACCGAACGCCGCAAGGGGGCCAGCAAGGCCGCGCGTCTGCGCATCGTCGGCGCCAAGCACAACAATCTGAAGAACATCACCGTCGACATTCCCCTTGGCACCATGACCTGCGTCACCGGTGTGTCGGGCGGCGGCAAGTCGACGCTGATCATCGAGACGCTCTACAACGCGCTGGCGAAGCGCCTGCACGATGCGCGCACGCATCCGGGCGAACATGACCGGATCGAGGGGATCGAGTTCCTCGACAAGGTCATCGACATCGACCAATCGCCGATCGGCCGCACGCCGCGCTCGAACCCCGCCACCTATACCGGCGCCTTCACACCGATCCGCGACTGGTTTGCTGGTTTGCCCGATGCCCAGGCGCGCGGCTACAAGGCCGGGCGCTTCTCGTTCAACGTCAAAGGGGGCCGCTGCGAATCCTGCGAGGGCGACGGCGTCATCAAGATCGAGATGCACTTCCTGCCCGACGTCTATGTGCAATGCGACCAGTGCAAGGGCAAGCGCTACAACCGCGAAACGCTGGATGTGCATTTCAAGGGCAAGTCGATCGCCGACGTGCTCGACATGACGGTCGAGGAAGGCGTCGACTTCTTCAAGGCCGTCCCCGCCATCCGCGACAAGCTTGCGATGCTGAACCAGGTGGGCCTGGGCTATGTCCATATCGGCCAGGCGGCGACCACCTTGTCCGGCGGCGAGGCGCAGCGCGTGAAGCTTGCCAAGGAACTCTCCCGGCGGGCCACCGGCCGCACGCTCTATATCCTGGATGAGCCGACCACGGGCCTCCATTTCGAGGATGTGCGCAAGCTCCTGGAAGTGCTGCAGCATCTCGTCGACCAGGGCAACACCATCGTCGTCATCGAACACAATCTCGAAGTCATCAAGGTTGCCGACTGGATCATCGATCTCGGCCCCGAAGGCGGCGACAAAGGCGGCCGCATCGTCGCCGAAGGCACGCCCGAGGATGTGGCCGATACGCCGGGGAGCTATACCGGCCAGTATCTGGCACCTTACTTGAGCAAGCGCGTGAAGAAGAAGGCGGCGAAGGGGTAGTGATGTACAAACTCTATTGGAACCCCGGCAGTGCGGCGATGGCGCCGCAGGTGATCCTGCTGGAGGCAGGTGCCAAGGTCGAGTTCATCCTGGTCGATGGCGACAAGGGTGACTTGAAGAAAGCTGAGTATCTGAAGCTCAACCCGCATGCGCGGGTGCCGACCTTGGTCTATGACGACGGCCAGGTCATGTATGAGAGTGCTGCCATCTGCCAGTTCCTGGTCGAGCGCTTTCCCGCGCTGAAGCTGGCACCGGCCGTGGGTCACGCCGACCGTGCGCGCTATCTGCAATGGATGGCCTATCTCACCAACACCGTGCAGGAAGCGTTGATGCATTGGTGGCATGGCGAGAATTTCATCGATGGTGCGGCCGAGCAGGCCAAACTCAAGGCGAAGGCCGAGCTGCGATTGGCCAAGATGTGGACCTTCCTCGACGGCGAGTTGGCCGCGAAGGGACCGCATCTCTGCGGGGACACCTTCTATGCCTGCGACTATTTCCTGGTGATGCTGGTGCGCTGGTCGCGGATGACGGAGAAACCCGGCCATCTCTATCCGCAGCTGAATGCGTTGATCCGGACCACCCTCGCCAGCCCGGCCTATGCGCAGATGCTGAAGGATCAGGGGATCGAGCAGGCGGTCTAGAGCTTTGATGTTTTGATGGAAACGCTCCCTATTCTGTCATCCCCGCGAAAGCGGGGATCCATCTATCCTGCGTGCAAGTCCATGGATGGCCCGCTTTCGCGGGCCATGACATTAAGTGGGTGATATTGATTCCAACCAGGGATGAAACGCTCTAGGTACCGCGCGGCAGGAAGCGCACGCCGAGGACGAGGCCGTCGGCCCGCACCACCTCGCATGGATATTCCGACTGATCGAGCAGGCGCAGGGTGAAATGCTTCGGCAGCGGCGTCATCTCGGGGAAGACCAGCCTGGCGCCGGACTCCGACCAGTCGCGCACCTGGCAGTCATAAAGGCTGGTGCCCTCGTTGAAGACGGCCTTGGCGCCCTTCAGCATTTTGCGGCGAGGATGGCGCCGCTTGTCGAGCCCGCTTCCGGCCATGGCTGCTCCGCCCCGGAGGTCCCCGCCCCCGAGTGAAGCACCCTGGCCTTCCCGCAGCTACGCCGCCCTGGCTGCAATCGCTTCGACCTCGATCAACCATTCCGGACTGGCAAGCGACGACACCACGATCAGGGTCGAGGCGGGCTGGGCGCCGGCCAGCGCCTTGTCGCGGGCGATGCGGGACGCCGGCACATCCTCTCCCCTTGTCAGGATGACGTTCACCTTGACCAGGTCCTGGACAGTCATACCGTCGGCTTCCAGGCAGGCGATGAGATTGCTCCAGGCCAGCTCCGCCTGGGCCGCGAAGCCCTGGGCGGTCTTGTGCTGGCGGTCGCAGCCGACCTGGCCGCTGATATGCAGCCAGCGGAAATTGGCCTGGGCCGAGACCATCTGCGAATAGCGGCTGAAAGGCGGCGGGGCCGAGGGCGGGTTGAGGAAATTCAGCATGGGATGGCTCCTTCGTTTGATGGCCAAGCCTACCCTTCCCCAGTGGGCGGTGGAAACAAGGGAAAACTTGCCCCGCCGGGCCATGGGCGCTATGACCCGCCCATGACTGAAAATACTTTGAAGCCCGTCCATATCATCGGTGCCGGCCTGGCCGGGTCCGAGGCTGCCTGGCAACTTGTCTCGGCCGGCGTGCCGGTGGTGCTGCACGAGATGCGCCCGCACCGCGCCACCGATGCGCACCAGACCGACCGCTGCGCGGAGCTGGTCTGCTCCAACTCGTTCCGCTCGGACGATGCGGAGAACAATGCGGTGGGGTTGCTGCATGAGGAGATGCGCCGCGCCGGCTCGCTGATCCTGAAATCGGCCGATGCCAGCAAGCTGCCGGCGGGCGGGGCGCTTGCCGTCGACCGCGACGGCTTTGCCGAGCGCGTCACCGCCGATCTCACCGCCCATCCGCTGGTGACGCTGGCGCGCGGCGAGGTCGACGGATTGCCGCCCGAAGGTTGGGACAGCGTCATCGTGGCGACCGGCCCCCTCACCTCGCCGGCTCTCGCCGAGGCCATCCTGTCATTGACCGGCGAGGCATCGTTGAGCTTCTTCGACGCCATCGCGCCCATCGTGCACAAGGACAGCATCGATCTGGAGAAGGCCTGGTTCCAGTCGCGCTATGACAAGGTGGGCCCTGAAGGCGACGGCGCCGACTATATCAATTGCCCGCTCGACAAGCCGCAATATCTCGCCTTCATCGAGGCGCTGCTGGTGGGCGAGAAGACCGAGTTCAAGGAATGGGAAGGCACACCCTATTTCGAAGGCTGCCTGCCGATCGAGATCATGGCCGCGCGCGGTGCCAACACCTTGCGCTTCGGCCCGATGAAGCCCATTGGCCTCTTCGATCCGCGCGAACAGCGCAGACCCTATGCGGTGGTGCAGCTGCGCCAGGACAATGCGCTGGGCACGCTCTACAACATGGTGGGTTTCCAGACGAAGCTGAAATATGCCGAGCAGGTGCGCGTGTTCCGCACCATCCCCGGCCTCGAGCATGCCGAGTTCGCGCGCCTCGGCGGTCTTCACCGCAACACCTTCATCAACAGCCCGAAGCTGCTGGACGAAGCGCTGCGCCTAAAGGCACAGCCACGTTTGCGCTTTGCCGGGCAGATCACCGGCGTCGAAGGTTATGTCGAGAGTGCCGCCATCGGATTGCTTGCCGGCCGCTTCGCCGCCGCCGAGCGCTTGGGGCAGACGATGCCGCCGCCACCGCTCACGACCGCCCTCGGTGCCCTCATCGGCCATATCACCGGCCAGGCGGATGCCAAGACCTTCCAGCCGATGAACGTCAATTTCGGCCTGTTTCCCGAAATCGACCCGCCGGAAGGCCTCACCAAGGCGCAGCTGCGCGAATGGAAGTCCGGCCGCAAGCCACGCCTCAGCCAACGCGCGCTGGGTGATCTGTCGGGTTGGCTCGGCACCTGAGCCGCGCCGGAGAAATTGATGGCCGGGCCGGGGGCAATTACCAGATCAAGCGTGTGCGATCATCGATGAAAATCGTGACGGATTTGCGCAGCAGGCATCTCATGGCTTCCAACTCCTGCGCGCAAAGTTCACCGGCCTCGTCACCCAGGCCGAATGCCTTGAACAGGAACCTCACCTGACAATTGGTGATGTCCGATTTGGCGCATTGGAAAATGCTCTGCGCCGTGATCTCGGCATTGACGTTCTTCACCGCCAGATCCAGATCCTGCCACTCTTCGGCCGACAGGGTTTTCGGGCTGTTCATGTTGCGGAGCATGTCATTGAGGTAGCTGCCCGCCATCAGGCAGGTAAAGAAGGGTTCCCCTTCCGGCTCGCCCGCACAGGATGCTTCGCCCAACGGTTCGTTGAAGGCGCTCCTGATCTTGCTGTCGTAACAAGCCTGTATGGCCTCCGGGGTGAAGGATTGCGACCATGACGGCAAGGAGGGGTCCGACTTTTCACAGGCCGCTGACAGCTGCAAACGCAGTTTGGCGCCAATCAGCCTCAATTTGGCCTGATGTGCCGCGTCGGACAGCGCAGCGGCGTCATATTGTTCCGGGTACTGATTGTAGGACGTCGTCGTGCCAGAAGAAGCGCATCCGACCAGGAATGACGCGAGCAGAAAAATGAGGACCGCGATCCGCATGGGCAGCACTAGGACCTGATCCGGCCGATCGCTGTCTTCCAGCCGGCATAGAGGCGTTCGCGATCGGCCGCTACCATTTCCGGCTTGAATGCGCGTTCCTGCTGCCAGCTGGCGGCGGCCGTCTTGAGATCCGGGATGATGCCGCTGCCAAGGCCCGCCGCGATGGCGGCGCCCAGCGCCGTGGTCTCGACCACCACCGGGCGGCCGATCGGGCCGTCAAGCAGATCGGCCAGGAACTGCATGACCCAATCGTTGCGCGCCATGCCGCCATCGACGCGCAAGCTCTGCACATCGGTGCCGGTGTCCGCGATCATGGCACTCATGAGGTCGCGGGTCTGGTAGCAGACGGCCTCCAAAGCCGCGCGCACGATCTCGGCGATGCCGGTGTCGCGGGTGAGGCCAAGAAGCGCACCACGCGCCATCGGGTCCCAATAGGGGGCACCCAGGCCCGTGAAGGCTGGCACCAGATAGACACCACCCGTGCCGCGCACCGAGCGGGCCAGCACTTCCGTCTCGCCCGCCTGCTGGATGAGCTTCAGGCCGTCGCGCAGCCATTGCACGGCGGCACCGGCGATGAAGATGCTGCCTTCGACGGCGTAAGCGGTTTCACCCTTCAGCTTGTAGCCGACCGTGGTAAGCAGGCGGTTCTTCGAGAGGACGGCATTCCCGCCGGTGTTCATCAAGGCAAAGCAGCCGGTGCCGTAGGTGCTCTTGATCATGCCGGGCGTGAAACAGGCCTGGCCGATGAGGGCCGCCTGCTGGTCGCCGGCCATGCCAGCAACCGGCAAGGCGATTCCCAATTCACGCGGATCGGTCGTGCCGAAATCGGCGGCGTTTTCCTTGATCTCCGGCAGCATCGAGCGCGGGATCTTGAACAGCGACAGCAATTCATCGTCCCAGGCCAGCTTGTTGATGTCGCAGAGCATGGTGCGCGAGGCGTTGGTGACGTCGGTCGCGTGGGATTTGCCGCCGGTGAGGCGCCAGAGCAGGAAAGTGTCGATCGTGCCGAAGGCAAGTTCGCCGCGGTCCGCCGCCTCGCGGGCACCCGCGACATTCTCGATGATCCAGGCGATCTTGGTGGCCGAGAAGTAGCTGTCGATCAGGAGGCCGGTCTTGGCCTGGATCTTCGGCTCCCAACCATCGGCGATGAGCTGCTTGCACAAGGGGGCGCCGCGCCGGTCCTGCCAGACGATGGCATTGTGCACCGGCCTGCCGGTCTTGCGGTTCCACACCACTGTGGTCTCGCGCTGGTTGGTGATGCCGATGGCGGCAATGCGGTCGGCCCCCACCTTGGCGATGACACCCTTGCTCACCTCGACGGTGGCGCGCCAGATCTCCTCCGGGTC
>NZ_CAMDRA010000065.1 GCF_945906275.1 Dongia mobilis | reverse complement strand
CAAACAACGGGAAAGGATCAAACGAGACACCATCACCCAACGACGCTTGCAATACCAAAACGCTGCCGCTTAAACTCGACAATCAGATGAGCCAGATCCTCCGTTAAATCACGACCCACCGTGTCTCAAATACTTTGATGACGGACAGGTAACGAGCAGAATTCATCAACTAAGTACTTCGCTAGTAGCTTTGAATCTTCGAAGCCATTCAACTTAGCAAGTTCGATAGAATCGGGTTCACTGATGTACTCTTGCGTCTCTTGAAGTTTGACGGAAAGCTGGTCCTTCACAAAGTTCATAAGCGGATAGTGATCGACATACTCGATCATCTGCTCCCTAATTCGGCCGGTGGCCGGAAGGGCTCTCTCAGCGAAAAAGACAGCTACTGCTGTGGACAAATCGTCTAGGAAGATGCCGTTCTTCACTCTTAGGTTCTGAAGACCATTGGTGAGCGTTTCGACCAATTTCGCCGTGCAGACTTTGTGAAGAGCTAAGGGCATTTAGACTGGCCTCTACCCCGGATGGAAGGTGAACTCTCTGGTCACAGAAAGACTACGTCAACTAGTATAAATTGCGAAATCACGATCAGTCAGGAGGACATTTGTGCCCCCTATCCGCATCCTCTCCACCCAGACCCTCTCCGACGACTACTACCTGCTGAAGAAAACCACCTTCGAGCTTGAACGGCGGGACGGGTCGTGGGCGACCTGCACGCGGGAGAGTTATGACCGGGGGAATGGGGCGTGCATCCTGCTTTATGATCCGGCGCGGGGGACCGTGCTGCTCACGCGCCAGTTCCGATTCCCTGCCTATGCCAATGGGCACCCTGAGCCGTTGATCGAGGTGTGCGCGGGGCTGCTGGATGAACATGATCCGGAGACGGCGATCGTCAAGGAAGCGGCCGAGGAATGCGGCGTCGAGGTCACCAAGCCCATCCGCCTGTTCGAGGCATTCATGAGCCCGGGGTCGGTCACCGAGAAGCTGACCTTTTTCGTCGCTGAATACTCGGCCGCGACCCGCACCGGCGCGGGTGGTGGCCTTGCCCATGAGGGCGAGGATATCGAGGTGCTGGAGATGCCATTGGCGGAGGCGCTGGCCATGGCCAAGGACGGGCGCATCTGCGACGCCAAGACCATCATGCTGCTGCAATATGCGGCGCTCAACAAGTTGATGGGCTGAGTGGTCCATTCCTCGTTTGTCATGCCCCGCGAAAGCGGGGCATCCATGCGTCAGCTGCTTCATCTCACCGGCACAGCCATGGATCCCCGCTTTCGCGGGGATGACAGTTGGAAAAGAGGGCCCCCCTAAACCCGCAACCCCCGCATCAGCTGCGCCACGTGACGGCGGAGGGCCGCCTTGGCTTCCGCGTCGAGGATGCCGCTCTGGGCATTCCCCTCGCCGGCGCGCAGGCCCGCCAGCCAGCGCATGAAGTACCAGAGGTTGAGGGCGCCCAGCATTTCGGCGGCGGCATCGAGATCGGCCGCGCCGTCGATCTTGCCCTGTTCGGCGAGGACGACGAGGAGCTTCCGGAACTGGTCGACGCGCATCAGCTCGTCCGAGACGAAGGCCGAGGAGAGGCTCGACTGGTCGGTGAAGGACGCGCCGAACAAGGACGACCAGACGGCGCGGTCGAGATAGCCGATCTCGGTTTCGAAATCCGTTTCCATCATGCGGCAGATGGCGTCCACCGGATCGGCCGGCGGGTTGTCGATGATCTGGCTGGTCGCCGCCTGCACCAGGTCGCGGTCGGCCTGGTAGATGGCAAGGCCGATCTCGGCCTTCGACTTGAAGTAGTTATAGACCGTGCCGACCGAGAGTTCGGCGGCCTGGGCGATGTCTTCCATCGAGGCCGCGTTGAAGCCATGGCGCTGGAAGAGGTGGGCCGCCGCCACCATAATCGCTTGTTTTCGCTTCTCTTTTTGCCGTTCTCGCAAGCCGCCTTCCGCCATCGGTTTTTCCTAGATTGACTGTAATATTGAAACGACTATAATATTTTTCTGACTTCAATAATAGCTCGATCCCGGCCCGCCGGGAAACATCTTTGGGAGAGTTGTCATGGGTACCAACCATCTGTCCGCCGCCAGCCTCGACCAGGTCGATCCGAAGGACATCTGGCAGAAGGACAAGGACCATTTTGTCCATCCCTGGACCCATTTCGACAGCTTCAAGAAGGACGGCTCGCTGGTGATGGGCCGGGCCGAGGGCGCCTATGTCTATGACCTCTCCGGCAAGCGGTACCTCGACGGCATCGGCGGGCTGTGGTGCGTCAATATCGGCTATGGCCGCCGCGAGATCGTCGATGCGATCGCAGCACAAGCCCAACGCATGGCGTTCTTCAACCCCTTCGTCGACACCACCAACGTGCCGGCGGCGGAACTGGCGGCGAAGCTCGCCTCATTGGCGCCGGGCGATCTCAACAAGGTGTTCTTCACCTGCGGCGGGTCGACCGCCAACGACACCGCGGTGCGCATCGCGCATTATTATCACGCCAAGCGCGGGCATAAGTCGAAGAAGCATATTCTGTCCCGCGTCGACGCCTATCATGGTTCGACCTATCTCACCGGTTCGATCACCGGGCGACCCGGCGACCGCTCGCCTTATCTCCATTATCTCGAGGACTGGATCCATCACGTCTCGTCGCCCAATTATTACCGGGCACACGAAGTGCTGCCGAACGGTGTCGGCAAGGGCATGTCTGAGCAGCAGTTCTGCGATTACCTGATCGACGAGCTGGAAGCCAAGATCGCCGAGATCGGCGCCGACAACATCGCCTGCTTCTTCGCCGAGCCCGTGATGGGGGCGGGCGGCGTCATCGTGCCGCCGAAGGGCTATCACAAGCGCTCGCTGGATCTCTGCCGGAAGAACGACATCCTCTACATCTCCGATGAAGTGGTGACCGCGTTCGGACGCCTCGGCCATTTCTTCGCCTCCGAGGACGTGTTCGGCATTGTCCCCGACATGATCGTGACGGCGAAGGGCCTCACCTCCGGCTATCAGCCGCTCGGCGCCTGCATCTTCTCCGACCGCATCTATGAGGCGATGAGCACGGCCGATCCCGATGGCTGGTTCACCAACGGCTATACCTATTCCGGCCATCCGGTCGCCTGTGCGGCTGCCCTTGCCAACATCGCGCTGATGGAACGCGAAGACCTGCCCGGCCATGTGCGCGAGATGGGGCCGTATCTGGGAGCCCAGTTGCGGACACTGCTCGAACTGCCCATCGTCGGCGAGGTGCGCGGCCGCCAGTTCATGATGTGCGTCGAGAACGTCATGAACAAGGAAACGCGCGAACATTTCCCCGACGAGGTCAATATCGGCAAGCGCATCTCCGATCATTGCGAAAGGCTGGGCCTCATCGTCCGACCGCTGGGCGCGTTGAACGTGATCTCCCCGCCGCTCACCTTGAGCAAGGAAGAGGTCGACGAGCTGGTCAGCCTGCTCCGCCAGGGTATCGAAGCGACCCTCGCCGATTTGAAGGCCGAAGGGCATTACAAGGGCTAAAAGAAAAAACCCCCGATCAGCCGATCGGGGGTTTTTCGCTTCAATGCGGCTGCTCTCAGTGCGGCTGGGCCGTCACCGCCGGTCGGTCGAGGGCGGGAAGGCGCGTCTGCCAGTCGGGCGGCAGCAGCCGCACCACCCGGCGCCGCGCCACATGCCAGAAGGCCGAGAGCAGCAGCAGCGCCGAACCGATGACGAGGGCGGTGAGGGCCACATTGATGCCGATGGCGCCGAAGGATTCGAAAAGCGCGCTGATCGCATAGAGCACATAGGTCAAGGCCGAGACCAACATCGCGCGCCGGTCGACCGCCAGCGACACCAGCGCCATGACGATATAGAGCGCCACCACGACCGCCGCCCGGCCGCCCGACACGTTGCCGCCGAAGACGCCGAGCTGCAGGAAGATCGGATGCGCGATCATGGGCGCTGCCGCAAGATGCAGCCAGAAGGCCACGTCCGAGCGGCGCGTGCGGCGCTCGCGGTCCGACATGTCCCAATGCATGGCGAAGGCGAAGAGGCAGAGCCCGCCCAGCAGCACGAACCAATGGATCTGCGCCAGAAGGGCCGGTACCGCCACGAAGACCAGCGCCAGGCCGACGCCCACCACGGCGATGGCACCCGCCGCCACGGTGATCGGCACTTGGAAGCGACGCCAATGGAGATAGGCCGCACCCGCAGCAGCCGCAGCCGCGGTCGCCGCCAGCATGGCATTGGTGCGGTCTTCGAGCACGCCGCCATAGCTGACCACGGCCCCACCCACGGTGCTGAAGACGCCACCGACGAAAGCCAGCAGCAACTGGATGCTGGGCAGCGCCATGCGCCGCTTGCGCGTGAAGAATTCGGCCAAGGCCCAGCTTGCCGCAGCGACCGCGGCACCGCCCAGGGCCTGGTGAATGCCCGTGCCGATCCAGGCCAGCGCCACCAGCAGCAGCGAGATGGCGATGACGACAAAGATGTCGTTGAATCCGGTGAGGAGACGGAAGCTCTCCTCGTCGACCAGCACGGTGGAACGATTGCGGGCGACATGGTCGCGCAGCGCCGCCACGGCTTCCGCCGTGATGACCCCCGCGGCAACGGCGGATTCGATATCGGATTCGCTGTACATCGGCCGTGTTTTCCTTTGTTCAGTGCCGGAAGTGCCGGACGCCGGTCAGCACCATGGCAAGGCCCGCATCGTCCGCCGCCTTGATAATATCGGCATCGCGCATCGAGCCGCCCGGCTGGATCACCGCCGTGGCGCCGGCGGAGGCCGCTGCCAGCAAGCCGTCGGCGAAGGGGAAGAACGCGTCCGACGCCACCACCGATCCTTTCGCAAAACTCTCCGCCGCACCCGCGGCCTTCGCCGCCTCATCCGCCTTCCACGCGGCGATGCGTGATGAATCGACGCGGCTCATCTGCCCGGCGCCGATGCCGACGGTCGCACCATTCTTGGCATAGACGATGGCGTTCGACTTCACGTGCTTCGCTACCCGGAACGCAAACAGCAGGTCGGCAATTTCGGCTTCACTCGGCGCGCGTTTGGTGACGACCTTGAGATCGGCCGCGGCGATGTGGGCTGAATCGCGGTCCTGCGCCAGGAAGCCGCCGGCCAGTGATTTGATCATCAGCCCGCGCGCGGTGGGGTCGGGCATCGCACCCGTTTCCAGCACGCGCACATTGGGCTTGGCCGCGAGCACCGACCGCGCCTCTGGTGAAATTTGAGGGGCGATCACGACTTCCGCGAACAGTTTCACGATCTCGGTCGCGGTGGCGGCGTCCAATGGACGGTTGAGCGCGATGATGCCGCCGAAGGCCGAGACCGGATCGCAGGCGAGCGCCCGCGCATAGGCCTCGGCAAGCTTCGCCGCGTCATCGGTCACGGCGACGCCGCAGGGATTGGCGTGCTTGATGATGGCGATGGCGGGTGCATCGAATTCAGCGACCAGTTCGAACGCCGCGTCGGTATCGTTGAGATTGTTGTAGGAAAGCTCCTTGCCCTGCAGCTGCAGAGCCGTCGCCACGCCCGGGCGCGCTGGACCGCTGCGATAGAAGGCCGCCTGCTGGTGCGGATTCTCGCCCTAGCGCAGGGTCTGCAGCCGCGTGCCGGAGATGCTCAGCTGCTCCGGCAGCGGGTCCGCCGCCTGATCGCTCATCCAGGCGGCGATGGCGCCGTCATAGGAAGCGGTATGGGCATAGGTCTTGCGCGCGAGCTGGCGGCGGAAGGCAAGGCTGGTGCCGCCGGCATGTGCCTCCATCTCCGCGATCAGCATCGCGTAATCGCCGGGATCAGTCACCACGGTCACGAAATCATGGTTCTTCGCGGCACCCCGCAGCATGGCCGGGCCGCCCACGTCGATATTCTCGATGCAATCGTCCCAATCGCCACCGCCGGCCACGGTCCTGGCAAAGGGGTAGAGGTTCACGACCAGGAGGTCGATGTCGGGAATGTCATGGACCTGCTGGGCATGGCGATGTTCGTCGGAATCGCGCCGCGCCAGCAATCCGCCATGGATCTTGGGGTGGAGCGTCTTCACCCGCCCGTCCATGATCTCCGGGAAGCCGGTATGGGCCGCCACTTCCTTGACCGGAATGCCCGCCGCCGAGAGCGCCTTGGCCGAGCCGCCGGTGGAGAGGATCTCGACCCCCTGGTTGCTCAGGAACCGGCCCAGATCCTCCAGCCCCGCTTTGTCCGAGACGGAAATGAGGGCGCGGCGGATCGGATAAATCGTGGTGGTCATCATGGCTTCCCGACTGGCTTGGAGATGCCGCAGGGCTTAAAGCCCCGATCCGGGGGTGGCAAGGGGGAAATCACCCCCTACTTCTTGCCGCCTTCGCGCTGCAGCAGCCAGCGGATCTGGGTCTGGTCAGACTCGATCGTGCCGATGACGACGATCTGCTGGCTGCGGCGCACCTGGCCGCCAAGGCCGATATGGACACTTTCCGCCAAGGCGAGATCGGCGCCGTCGACGCGCAGGCGCCAGCCGGAGCCCTTGGGCATCTTGATGAAGGCCGCCTGGCCGTTCTGGGTCACGCTGACATTGACCTGGGGGTGGAGGTGAAAGCGCAGGGCATAAGAATTGCCGCCCGGCCCCACCAGATGTTCCTCGCCCATGAAATCATGGCCGTCGGCGGAGAGGTAGAGCTTGCGCCGGTGGATGAGGCCGAAGCCTTCCTCATAGCCGTCATGGGAGGTGTCGAGCCAGATCTGCCCGTCGGTCTCTTCGCGCCGACAGGTGACCACGGTCGGGCGCAAAGCGAGGCCGCCATGGGGCAGCAGCATCGCCGAATTGGTGTTGTCGACCACCAGCGTCGAATGCGCGGCCGTCGTGCGCTGCACCTGGCCCCATTCCTTGCTCCAGGGATGGGCGCCGCAATTGACGATCATGCGTTCGTCATCATGGGCAAGCTCGAAGGAGAGCGTCCCGGCATGAGCGTGATCGTCGAGGCCATGGCGCGGTGGGGCGCCGCAATCCATGATCACCACCGTCTTGCCCCGCTCGAGGCGCTGGAAGCCGGTCAAGGGCAATTGGTTGAGCGGCCGCAATTTGTCGCCGGCGCGCTCGATCACGCGGAGCACATGGACGGGATCAAGCTCCGGCGTGTCGTTGAAGCCCGCGAGCACCGCGTCGCCGTGGCTCAGCATCAACAGGACCGAGCCGAAATTGTTGATCGCCATGGAGAGGCCGTCCGGTTGCTTGGTACCGGCGCTGCCATAGACGTCGCGAAGGTCGATGAGATGCTGCAGCAGTTCCAGCATCACCTGCGGCGATCGTTCGACATGGCCGCCATCGGCCAGGATCTGTGCCGCCAGGGTCGGGCCGAGCAAAGCCTGTCCCTTTGCCAGCCATTTTTCGCCGCGCGGCAGCATGAGGCCGGCCAGCATCAGGCTGATGATCGCCTTCACAAGGGCGCCGCCCGCCAGACCGTCCGGCAGCGCGCGGGCGAGATGTTCCGCCTGGCGCGAGAGCGAGAGCAGCAGTTGCGAGCGGAACAGCGCGTCGCTGTTCACTTCGAGATAGGTGTGGTTGAGAAGGATGTTGCGCAGGCGTGCCGCCAGGATGTCGGCGCGCCAGGCAAAGGAATCATAGCGCTCGTTCTCGTCGATCCAGCGCATCGTGAGCTGGCGGGCGAGATTGCGCGCGGAAGGTCCGCTCACCGCGCGCAGGTCGTTGAGCCAGGCAAAGCTGCCCACGATCTCGCGCCAGCCATCGCTCATGCCGATCGGATTGCCAAGCGGCTTGGGTCCGCGCACCACTTCGCCAGCGAAACGGAACTCGTCGTTGAGGAGCAGCAGGCCGGCCTGCGGATCACCCGGCCAGGGTTCCGGCGATGGCAATTGCAATTCGCCTGCCGAACGCTTGCCGAGCGTCACGTGATAGAACGCGCTGCCATAGATGGGTTGGGCGAGCCGGCGGCGCAACCGCTGCCAGATCAGATTGCCCGGCAGGGAGAACAGGGTCTGCAGACGTGGCGCCACCAGCTTCGGGCGCTGATTGCCGCGCCGCTGGCCACCCTTCTTGCCGTCCGTGACGCTGCCTTCCGCCATTTCTTCTCCAGGCCCGCTACGCCCGGAGTCCGGCAATATTGCCGGCATAGGCGGCGGGCCCGCCCTTGAAGGTCGCCGTGCCGGCCACCAGCACATCGGCGCCGGCCGCAACACAGGCCTTGGCCGTGTCGATATTGATCCCGCCATCGACCTCGAGGTCGATCACGCGCCCGCCCTGGGCGGCGCTGATCTTGTCGATGCGGCGGCGGATCTCGGCGATCTTGCCGAGCGCCGAGGGAATGAAGGCCTGGCCGCCGAAACCCGGATTGACGCTCATGACCAGGACCAGGTCGAGCTCCGGCAGCAGATAATCCAGCACGTCCAAGGAGGTAGCGGGATTGAGCGAGATTCCGGCCTTAACCCCAAGGCTCTTGATCAGTTGCACGGTCCGATGCGGGTGGGGACCGGCTTCCGGGTGGAAGGTGATGATGTCGGCACCGGCCGCGGCGAACTCGGCCACGAACGGATCGACCGGGGCGATCATCAGATGGACGTCGAACGGCAGGGCGGCATGGGGCTTCAAGGCCTTCATGACCGCGGATCCGATGGTGATATTGGGCACGAAATGGCCGTCCATGACGTCAACATGGACATAATCGGCGCCCGCCGCCGCGATCGCGGCGACTTCCGCGCCCAATTTTGCGAAATCGGCCGAGAGGATGGAGGGGGCTATCTTGGTTTTCTGCTGCATGCTGCCTACCTACCATCCGCCCCGCGCCGCAATCAAGGATGGGCGCCGGATCGGGCGACGCCCCAGCCGGCTGAAATCGCCCGACATGGGGCATTTGCCCTCCCCTGCCCGATCCGATATTGCTGGGCGCCGAATTCTCAGGAAGCCAGTGCCGATGGCCAGCCCACATCATCGTTCCTCCCCCGCTCCCGCCGGAGACTCCTCCCCCCACACGCAGATGCAGGCGCTCCGGACCCTGCTGCCGCATCTGTGGCCCAAGGGGCAATGGGATCTGCGCGGCCGCGTCATCCTGTCGGTCCTGTGCCTGGTCATTGCCAAGGTGGCCAATGTCTATGTGCCGATCCTGTTCAAGCACATGGTCGATGCCCTGGGGCCGCAGATCGGCACCGCGGGCGCCACGGCCGCGACGGTGGCCGGCGTCTCGATCGGGCTGCTGCTGGCCTATGGCCTCGCGCGTGTCATCAGCCAGGCCTTTGCCGAGTTCCGCGACGGCATCTTCGCCAAGGTGGCGCAGCGCTCGATCCGCGCCGTCGCGCTCAACACCTTCCGGCATCTCCATGCCCTGTCGCTGAAGTTTCATCTGGAACGCCAGACCGGCGGCCTCAACCGCGCCATCGAGCGCGGCGCCAAGGGCATCGAGTTCCTGCTGTTCTTCATCCTGTTCAACGTGCTGCCGACGCTGATCGAGATCGGCATGGTCTGCGTCATCCTGTGGACGCTCTATGACTGGACCTATGCCGCGGTCACCTTCGCCACGATCGTCGTCTATATCTGGTACTCGCTTTCCATTACAGAATGGCGCATCAAGTTCCGCCGCGACATGAATGAAAGCGACCAATCCGCCAACACCAAGGCGGTGGACAGCTTGCTGAACTACGAAACCGTCAAATATTTCAGCAATGAAGAGCATGAGGCGCGCCGCTATGACGTGGCGCTGCAGGCCTATGAAGTGGCGGCGGTGAAAAGCCGCACCTCGCTGGCCCTTCTCAATGTCGGCCAGGCCTTCATCATCGCGACCGGTCTCGTCTTGATGATGGGCATGGCGGCGCATGGCGCGGCGGTCGGTAAGATGACCGTGGGCGATTTCGTGCTGGTCAACGCCTATCTCATCCAGCTTTACCTGCCCCTGAATTTCCTGGGCTTCGTCTATCGGGAAATCCGCCAATCGCTCATCGACATGGAAGCGATGTTAGCGCTGCTGCGGGTCGATATCGAGATCGCCGACAAGCCCGGCGCGCAACCCCTCAAGGTCACGGCCGGCGAGATCCGCTTCGACAATGTCGATTTCGGCTATGACCCGCGCCGGCCGATTTTGAAAGGTGTCAGCTTCACGGTGCCGGCGGGGCACAAGCTGGCCATCGTCGGTCCCTCCGGCGCCGGCAAATCCACTTTGTCGCGGCTGCTGTTCCGCTTCTACGATGTCGGCGCCGGCCGCATCCTCATAGACGGGCAGGATATCCGCGACGTGACGCAGACCAGCTTGCGCGCCGCCATCGGCATCGTGCCGCAGGATACCGTGCTGTTCAACGACACGGTCGCCTACAACATCGCCTATGGCAGGCCGGGCTCCTCGCAGCAACAGATCGAGCAGGCAGCCGATCTTGCGCATATCCATGATTTCGTCAAAGGCCTGCCCGACGGATACGAAACCAAGGTCGGCGAGCGCGGCCTCAAACTCTCTGGGGGCGAGAAGCAGCGGGTCGCCATCGCGCGGACGATTCTCAAGGACCCGCCGATCCTGCTGTTCGACGAGGCGACCTCGGCGCTCGATTCCCATACCGAACGCGAGATCCAGGACAATCTTTCTGAAGTGGCCCGCAACCACACCACACTGGTGATCGCCCATCGCCTGTCGACCATCATCGATGCCGACGAGATCATCGTGCTGGAGGACGGCCGAATCGTCGAACGCGGCCGGCATGACGATCTGCTGGCGGCACCCGGTCAGTATGCCGCCATGTGGCGCCGGCAGCAGGAAGCCGCAAGACGCGAATTGCTGGGCGAAAGCGAGGGCAGTAAGGTTCCCGCATGAGCACGGCGAAGGAGACAGCGACGGCCGATCACGCCGCCAAGGTCATGGCCGGCGACCGGCGCGCATTGGCCCGTGCCATCACGCTGATTGAGTCGACAAGGCCCGATCATCGCCGTCAGGCCGAAGCCCTGCTGGAACGGCTGCTGCCCAAGAGTGGCAAGTCCCTGCGCATCGGCATTTCCGGCCCGCCCGGCGTCGGCAAATCGACCTTCATCGAAGCCTTCGGGCAATATGCGATCGAACAAGGAAAACGCCTTGCGGTGCTGGCGGTCGATCCCAGCTCGCGCCTGTCCGGCGGCTCGATCCTGGGCGACAAGACGCGCATGGAGGAATTGTCCCGGGCACCCGAAGCCTTTATCCGCCCCTCGCCCGCGGGCCTCACCCTGGGTGGGGTGGCCAGGCGCACGCGCGAAGCGCTACTGGTGTGCGAGGCGGCCGGCTTCGACCTCATCATCGTCGAGACGGTCGGTGTCGGCCAATCCGAGACGGCGGTCGCCGACATGGTGGATCTCTTTCTGCTGCTGCTGCTGCCCGGTGGTGGCGACGATCTGCAGGGGATCAAGCGCGGCATCATGGAGCTGGCGGACCTTATCGTCGTCAACAAGGCGGATGGCGACATGGCGGCGGCGGCCGAACGGAGTGCCGCCGACGTCGCCAATGCCATGGGCCTGATGCAGCCGCGGCACAAGGGCTGGCGGCCGGAAGTGCTGCGCTGCTCCGCCTTGAAGCGCACCGGCATCGCCGAAATCTGGGCAAGGGCCCAGGCCTTTGCCGCGGCCCTCGCCAAATCCGGCGAACTCAAATCCCGCCGCCGCGATCAGGCCAGGGCCTGGCTGTGGCATGAACTGTCCGACAGCCTCCTCGATGCGCTGAAGGCTGATCCCGAGGTCGCGGCCCAGCTGGCCGATCTGGAGGCGAAAGTGAGTGCCGGCAAGATGACGCCAACCACCGCCGCACGCGCCATTCTGACGAAATTCCTAGGCATTTGATCTAGGTACGCTGCTTTTTTACCTGCGTTATGCCGGATTTCTGGCGAAATTTACCATTTCTTATGACGTAGCTCCTAGGCTCCCCATTAGTCATACATATGTGAGATTGGTTTGGGGCGCCTGACGGCTGACCCTGTTCCTATCGGCAACGCCGGCGGGCGCTGGCAAACGTCTGGATATTGGGGATTGGGATGCGGAAGTCATTCGGGATTGCGGCCAAGCTGGCATTGGCCATTTCGCTGTTCGCAACACCGGTCGGATTCACGATCTACAAGCTCTACAAGTCGCAGCAGACCGCGATCAATTTTGGCGACAAGGAAGCGCAGGGCAACAGCTATCTGGGCGTCATTCGTCAGGCTCATGGCGATCTGCTCGCCGGTGCCGACAAGGCCGACATCATCGCCTCGCTTGACCGGGCCGAGGCTGACTTCGGCGAAGAAATGGAAACAGCCAAGTTTGTGAAAGCCGCAACCGACGCCCTGCGGGAAGGGGATCCCGCCAAGGCAGCGACGGCACTCTATGACCTGAAGACCGGTGTTGGCGACAATTCCAACCTCATCCTCGATCCCGATCTTGATTCATATTACGTGATGGATCTGGTGTTGCTGAAGGTTCCAGATCTTCTCGATCGCGTGACCGAAGTCGCGAATTGGGCCCGCGGCCATGCGCAAGCACCAGAAGGCGGCTACACCATCAATGACGTTGCCGGGTTGCTGAAATCGGATGGTGCCTTCCAATTTATTGTTGGCGGTGCCGCTGTTTCCATGAACTCCGCTTATAACGGGAGCAAAGACAATGCCTTTGGCCTCCCTGACATTCTGCCCGACCGCCTGGGCAAGAGCTATGAGGCGATGAACGCAGCGCTTACCGCCTTCACCGCCTCTTATATGAAAAGTGAGTTAGCCGGCGGGACTGAGAAGCTCGACATCGCGGCCATCTCGGCCGCAGAGAAGAATGCGCGCAACGCCATTCTTGCTTTCGGCAATGCCAATGACGCGGCGCTGGCCGAATTGCTCAAGGCGCGTATCAGCAGCTTCTGGGCGGACCGCTTTCTGACCTTCGGCATCACCTTCGTACTGTTCGTGCTGGCCCTTGTGGGCACGATCTATTTCATCCGCCGTAACGTCACGCGGCCGGTCAACGATCTGGCCGGTCTCATGGAGCAGCTGGCTGAAGACCGCACGGACCTGACTGTGGGCCTCACGGCACGTGGCGATGAGCTTGGTCGCATGGCGCGCACGGTCGAAACCTTCCGCCAGGGTATCGTCCGCCGCCTGGAACTGGAAGCCGCCGCACAGGCCGAAGCCCAGCGCCGCGAGACGCAATTGCGCGACATTCAGGCGCTGTGCAAGGAGTTCGACCAGGCCTTCGTCGATGCCGTGGGATCGATGATCGGCAGCGCCGGCGATCTGGAGCAGCAATCCGAGGTCATGCGCTCGGCCGCCCAGACGTCGGGCCGCCATTCCGAGAGCGTCTCGCGCCTCGCCTCGGTCGCCGCCGGCAACGCCCAATCGATCGCCAGCGCCATCACCGAGATGTCGGCCTCGATCTCCGAGATCGGGCGGCAAGCCGAGACCGCCACGCAAACGGCCGAAACGGCCGTCGCGCGCGCCAGCGACATCGGGCGCATCGTCAATGGCCTCACTGAAGTGGCCGGCAACGTCGCGGGCGTGCTGGGCCTCATCCGTGATATCGCGGGCAAGACCAACCTCCTCGCCCTCAACGCCACCATCGAGGCGGCGCGGGCCGGTGAAGCGGGGCGTGGCTTCAACGTGGTGGCGACCGAGGTCAAGAGCCTCGCCAAGCAGACCACCGACGCCACTGCCGAGATCGAATCGCAGATCGCCAGCGTGCAGCGCACGGCGCAGGAAGCGGCCGACGCCATTTCCGAGATCACCCAGGTGATCAACGGCATGAACGAATCGACCGGCGCCATCTTCGCCGCCGTCACCCAGCAATCCGCCGCCACCCAGGAGATCGTCCGCAACGTCACCGAAGCGACCGCCAAGACGCAAGAAGTGGCCAGCGTGATCGGCGAAGTGAAAACCGCCGCCAACACGACCGGCGAACGGTCGGACCGGGTCCTGGAAGTGGCCGGGTCCGTGAACGGCCAGGCGGGATCGCTGAAATCGGTGGTGGAGCAGTTCCTCGGGCAGTTGATCAGCACCGCGGGGCAAGGCAAGCAGGCCACTGGGCAAAGACGCGTGGCCTGGGGGGACGCGTGGCCTAGGGGGACGCGTGGCCTAGGGGCGCTGTTTCCCGACCTCGTCGCGGAGCCAGTGGCGGAGCTGTGCCAGGGCCGGCCGCCGCGCCACCGGCCCCCGCCAATGCAGGCGGTATTCGCCGAACGAGGCCGATGGCAGATCGAACGGCCGCACCAATTGCCCCTGCGCCAGCAGATCGCTGACAAAGCGCCGCTCGGCAAAGGCAATGCCCTGCCCCGCGAGCGCTGCCTGGATGGAACCGTCATCGATATCGAAGCGCGCTGCCCGGGAAAGCGGCAAGGGCCGCAGGTTGCGCGCGGCGGCCAATGCCCGCCAGTCCCAGCCATCGGGCGTGTTGAGCAGCAAGGGCAATTTCGCCAGTGCCGAGAGCGGCAAGGGCAGCTTGCGGCGGCCGAGCAATGAGGGCGCACAGACCAGGATCGATCCGTCGAAGAACAGGCGCTCGCTGCGCGCCGTGACGGCGTCCGGCACATCGCCAGCAAAGCGGTGATAGAGGATCGAGAGGTCGGCGCTCTGCAGCTGGGCGTCAGCCGTGCTGGTGACGTCGAGATTGATTTTGAGCTGCGGCAGGGCCGCGCGGAACGCCTGATAGCGCGGCAGCAGCCAGCGCAGATAGAAGGAGGCCGAGACCTGGCAGGAGAGCGGGCCGCGGGGCGCCGATTGCGGCAGGGCCTGCGCCAGGATCTCGAAGGCGCTGTCGGTGAGCCCGAGCAGGCGCTGGCCCGGTTCGGTCAATTCTACGCCCTGGGCCGCCCGCCGGAAGAGCTCGACGCCCAGCACCTCCTCCAGCAGCTTCACCTGCCGGCTGATGGCGCCCGGCGAGACGTTGAGTTCGGCGCCGGCGCTGGCAAAGCCCTGATGCCGTGCCGCGGCATCGAAGGCGCGCAAGCTGTTGAGCGGCGGCAGGGCCCGAGGCTCAGTTTTCCTAAGCCTAGAGAATTTTCTTTGTCGTTGCGGATCGTCGCTGGAATCGGTCATGTCGGCATCATGTCGACACAGATTGCATATGGTCAACGCAGATGAACGAGTCAACCACCGGGACAGCACCAGGCCGCGCGTCAGGCTTTGCCATCTCGCCCCTCCAGAGCACCCTCATGGCGCTGGCGGCGGTCAGTGCCGGCGTCGGCATGGATCTCCTGGCCAAGACCGCCGCGATCGAGGCCAGTGCCGCGCAGGTCACCCTGCTGCGCTGGGTCTATGGCCTTATGACGCTGATCCCCGTCATCCTCCTGATGCGGGTCCGGCCGGGATCGGTCTGGCAGCCCATTCATCTGTGGCGCGTCCTCCTCAACCTGGTCGGGAGCTTCTGCCTTTATTATTCCCTGGCGCATCTGCCGCTTTCCGTCGTGGTGGCCGTCTTCTTCCTGGAGCCGCTGGTGGCGCTGGGTCTGGCCGCGATCTTCCTCGGCGAAGGCATCAGCCGGGCGGTGGCGCTGGGCCTGGGTCTCGCCAGCCTGGGCATCCTGCTGATGACCGGGCTGGAGGATTGGCGCCTGGACCCGGTCCTGCTGGTATCGCTGCTGGGGGCCATCGCCTGGGGCGCCATGCTGGTGACGACCCGCTCGGTCGGCCGGCACGAACCGGTGCTGGCGCTGATGTTCTGGCTCAGCCTCCTCACCTCGCTCGCCATGACGCCGCTCGCCATCCATGAGTGGCGCCCACTCACCTGGGACGGACATCTCGCCATGGTCGGGGTGGCGGTACTGGGCACACTCTATGGGGTGCTGGGCATCACGGTGCTGCGCCTCGCCCCGGTCCGGATCAAGGCCGCCTGCAGCTTCCTCAGCCTGCCGCTGGCGTTTCTCGCCGGATTCCTGTTCTTTGACGAACGGCCCGGTTTGGTGGCGATATCGGGCGGAATTCTGGTGATATTCGGGGTTTGGTGGGCGCTGCGCCTGAAGCACCCGAAACCCACGGCCAGCGCCGGTTTACAGCCGGAATCGCCTTGACGAAAAGGGACTTAGCCCGTAAAACCCGCCCCGAGCAGGCCGGAGGTCCCTTACTTCCGGCCCCATTATTTTTGATAAGTGTTTGGATTAGAAGGATTCTGCCATGTCCCGGCGTTGCGATATCACTGGCAAGGGCGTGCTGGCTGGCAACAATGTCAGCCACGCCAACAACAAGACCCGCCGCCGTTTCCTGCCCAATCTGCAGGAAACCAAGCTGCTGTCGGATACGCTCGGCCAGCAGATTCGCCTGAAGCTCTCGACCGCCGCCATCCGCACGATCGAGCATAATGGCGGTCTCGACGCCTATCTCATCGGCACGGCCGACAAGCACCTGCCGGACACGGCCCGCCGCCTGAAGCGCCGCATCGAGAAGGCCGGCGCCAAGACTGCCGGCAAGGCCGCCGCCTAAGCGCCTTAAGGTCTCGACGGAAAGTTTGAAAGGCCCGTGCGCAAGCGCGGGCCTTTTGCTTTGGGGGCGCTGGCCTGCACAGCTTTGGAGGGCTCATGTTCGATCACGTGAAATTCGGCGTCAGCGATTATGCCGCCAGCAAGGCGTTCTTCCTCACGGCGCTCGCGCCGCTGGGGCTGGCCGTCGTCTCGGAGGGGGAGCCCGCCTATGGCGTCGAGCTTTGCCCAAAGGGCGGCAAGGTATCGTTGTGCCTGTACCAAAGCGCGGAGAAGCCGGCGCATCTTCATTTGGCGTTCGTGGCCGAGACGCGCGCCCAAGTCGACGCCTTCCACCGCGCAGGCCTGGCGGCGGGCGGCAAAGACAATGGCGCACCGGGTCTCCGCCCGAACTATCATGCGAGCTATTATGCAGCGTTCGTCATCGGCCCGGACGGGCACAATATCGAAGTGGTTTGCCACGAGCCTGGGGGTTAACTCTTACATCGAGGGAGGCGTCCACAAGCCCCGACCTTCTGTGCACCTGTTGCAGTTGGTTGTTTGGCAACCCTCCATAGGACGATGTCCCCTTACATACCAGGGCAGTAGTTAGGTGCTACGATGCACTCAACCTGAGGCTTAAATATCTTTAGGTGCCTGGTGTACGCCCGAATCCGGGTCCGTAATGGCCATCAAAATGCGTGGCTGGTTTGATGACAGTACGCGGCGAGATTCCCAGCATAGGGTTGCCGCGCTGGCCGGATGTGTCGGAACTGCAGAACAATGGCAAATCCAGGATGCCGCGTGGCGCAACGATGTCCTAGAGCGGTTCGGACTTCCGTATTTCCACGTCAGGGAGTTTGCAACGTTTGCCGGTCCGTATGAGCAGTTCAAGGATAAACCAGTTCTCTCTCTAGAACTCTCGCAGGCGATTTTGGGGACTTCCCAAAAGTCTCAACTTCGATCATTCGGCGCAATGACCAGACTGGACGATCTCACTCGCTTCAATAGGGAGCGGAGCCGCAACATCAGTCACTATGCCCTCAACATCTACACTTGCATGTTCAATATTAAGCAGATTTTCCGCAAAGAATTGACTGGCGATGATTTTGTGCAGATGTGTCTAGACATCAGCAGTGATGATCAAGGCACTAACCAAGCGATCAAGCTCGCAAATCTGTATGCGAGTACTCATCCCTGGCATGGACCGGTTGAGAATATTGCCCCTCAGCCGATGCCTAAAGAAGGCATGGCTCGTCATACCCCCGCTCTGCAGGTGGCGGACTTCGTGGTGGCTGAGATGCGCAAATATACGTAACCGTCCGGCGCGGGCCGCCTTGCGAGTTATGGGGATTGGTAGCTGACTGTCGGTATGGACGTGAATAAGGACAGTCATCAATTTCATCGGCTTGAGGTGGTGGAGACAGGGCGCCGTCGTCGCTGGAATTTGGCCGAGAAGCAG
>NZ_CAMDRA010000064.1 GCF_945906275.1 Dongia mobilis | reverse complement strand
CGGGCACGGATGCGTGGGTTCGCGGCGTGATCCGCCCACATTCGAGCGTTTGCACGACCGCAGACACCGCTCGGGGCGAAAAACGCTTGTCCAGTGGACAAAATCAGGCGATCTTGCTGTCAAGCGGCAGGCCACTTGGGGAATGTCAGGTCAGATAATTTTTCGCCGAATCCCGGCATCGGCGACCCGGAAGCGCCATTCTTGACATGCTGGAACAAGGCCTTGTCGTCATGCATCCAGGCGTGACCGGCAGCCGTCAATGGTGGTGCGCGCCAGCCTTGCGCAGCGAAGCTGCCAAACTGCCAGCCGGTCTGGCCCTCCAATGCGTTACCATGGCAGGCGGTGCAATGCGCCTGATAGAGCGCGGCCCCTTGCCGGGCGCCGTATGAGTCGATGACACTCATCGCAGCCAGATAGAGGGAATAGAGAAGGGCGCCGGCAAAGAACAATGCCGGCACCCAAAGCCAATTGCGGTCGAAAGCCAAGGGCTGTCCGCCGATTCAGTGGGCGCTGCCCATCGCATCGACCTTGTCGACCACGACCTGCAAGGTCACGGACCCAGCCTTGGCGAAGGTCAGCGTCACGGAGAACGTGTCGCCCTCGGCAAAACGCTGCTTCAGCCCCATCAGCATGATATGGAGGCCGTGCGGTTTCAGCTCGACCTTGCCATGGGCAGGAATGTCGAGGATTCCCGCCGGTTTCATGACCATGATGTCGTTTTCCATCGACATCTGGTGGATCTCGGTCATCGCGGCAACATCGGAACTGGCGCTGAGCAATTGGTCAGGCATATCGCCGGTATTCTCGATGGTGACGAAGACGGCACCGCTCTTGGCGCCGGCCGGATTGGCGCGCGACCAGGCATGGTGCAGCACCAGATCGCCCAGTTTCTGTTCGTGGGCGGCGGCGACAGTGCCCAGGCTGCCGAGGGCGAGCAGGCAGGCAAGCAGGAATGTGGCAAGACGGGTCATGGTTTCAGGCTCCTTGAGCGAGGATTTCCTTGAGCCGGACGACCATTTCGTCCGGCTGCATGTTGCCGGCGAGAACGCCGGCATATTCGAAGTCGGGGTTCATGACGATGATCGCCGTGCTGTGATCCATCAGATAGAACTCCCCCTCGCCCTGCTTGGCGAAGTAGACGCGGAAGGATTTGGCGGTTTCGGCAATCACTTCGGGTGTCCCGGTGAGGCCCATGATGCGCGGGTCGAAAGAACTGAGATATTCCTTCAGCACGGCCGGCGTATCGCGCGCCGGATCGATCGAGACGAAAACCGGCTGGATCTTGTCGGCATCGGGCCCGAGCTTCCCCAGCACCAGAGAGAAGGTATTGAGCGCGGTCGGGCAGGCATCCGGGCAGAAGGTAAAGCCGAAGAAGAACAGCGAATACTTCCCCTTGACGGCGGCTTCAGTCACTTCCTGGCCATCCGTGCCGATCAGCTTGAAAGGACCGCCCACGGACAGTGTCTGGGTTACCTGCTTGTTGTTGAGAACGTAACTGGCGCCGATGCCCGAAGCGGCTGCAATGGCCACGGCGGAAACCAGCAAGGCGCGCCGGTTCATGGGAATTCTCCTCAGAGATTCAGCAAAAAACAAAATACCGGCCGGCGCGGATCCGCGAAGGCGGGCAGCTTACATCAGCCGAGTAAAACCGGCGGCGCGCGGGATGCGAAGGCAGCTGTGGCCAGGGATTGTACGGACAGGGATTTTGCCCTGCCGATCGAGGCCGGCCGCACCCAGTCGGCGGCTGCCAGAAGCGTGATCGGGGCGGGGGCAAAGCCGTGTGCCTGGGCCAGGGCGAAACAGACCGGGCAGCTGGCATGATTGCCGGATTTGGCCGGCTGTCCGTCGCCGGGCTGGCCGAAGCCCAGGCAAGTGCCCGCGAAGCTCTGCGCTTCCTCGGCAGTGAGGGCTGCCACGCGCATGGCGTTCTGCATGGCATCGGCCGGCATGGCCTGCGCCATTGCCTGCAGGGACAAGGCCACAAGCCCGGCTGCCAGAATGATCCAGCGGCGGGCGGTTGGCACCGGTCGGCTGCCGACGGTGTATCTTGCTAGGATGCGCATTTCGGATCACTTTACCGCGCGACGGGCCGGTCGAACAAGCGTCAGCGGCTGCGGCCTTTTGCCAGCGGCGAGCCAATCATGGCATCCATGAATGTTGTCCCCTTAAATGCCTGTATTCTGAATGATGATTTTGCCCTGAACTCCGATGCCGCAAGCAAACTGCCATGAGGCATCATTCGAATGTTCAACCAAGATGATGAAGCGGGCGAAGTGGGTCATGGGCTATGCGGTTTGTTGTCGATGGCGGCAGTTCTTTGCCATGCCTCCGTGTTTGGTACGATCTCAAAGTGTCCGGGGCCGTGTGGGCCGCGCGCAATACTGGGCAGCCGTTGAAGGTCGACCGTGTAGCGTTCCTGCCAGGGGCTGGAGATGACCTCGAACGGCTCGGCGAGATGCGTTTCTGCCAGCAAGCCGCGGCCGCCGGCTGTGACCATTTGCCGAAGGCCGGCAGAGGCCAATCGCTATTCGTAGAGCGGGTCGCCGGGGTTGAACGTCATTACCTTGCCGTCACACAACACCTTGATGCCGCGCCCGTCTTTATACTCGAAGAAGCGCTTGCAGGTGCGACCATTCACGTCGACGTTTTCGACGCCAACCTCGGCCGCACCATGCAACATTTCGCCCAGAGTAGTCTGCCCATCTTCGTTCCAATCCATTTCTGCATACTTATATCCGCTGGCCAAAATATAATGAGCAATCGCAGCGGTGATGAGAACACCGGCCACGGCACCAATAGCAAAGCAAGCAAGCTTACCAAGCATTGGTTTGTCCTCCTATTTAGGCCCGGACATGACAGACCATGGCATGGTGGCAGGTGGAGATTTCCTGGATGGATCTGTCGGATAGTAGATAGACCTGTCTTCGGACGCCAGTTGGTTGGCAATGAGCGCTTTCTGCAACTGCGCTGGTAGTGCCGTCAATCCAACACTGTAGCCGAGCGACTCCAGTCCTTGCTCGACCATATCGGTGCAATTCGCTGTTATTGGATTGTACTTGGCAGTGTTGGCGTATTTCAGGACGTAGCTCTCCAAGCGGTCGGTTTCGTCATCGGTCAGTCGCAGCGGATAGCCTGTCGCGTCCCGAAATCTGTTCTCTCCCAGATACTCTTCCTTCGTGGTCAAATGAAGGCCACTCGGTGTCCAGGAATAGAGCAGACCGTTTATCTCTATCGCAACATGGCCGAGCGACGATCGCCCGTCGCCAACGGGCTGAAAGACAAGAAGCTCGGCGCGTCGAGGCGCATCGATCGGTGCGGAAGGCTTTTTGGGTGGTAAGGGTCCGCGCATGAGTGCCGGTGGCAGAGTGGTCGGGGGATTTTGATCTATTTGCCGTGCGGGCCTAGACGCCACGGGTATTTCAGCTACGGGCATTTGATCTGCCGCGCCTCCCGTCTCTGCTTGCGCCAGCGTGGCGACAATCTCTGGTTTTGTTTTGCGCGCCCGTTCCATGCCGCCGAGGATGGCTGCTGCATTGGTCGACAATGCGGCGGGTTGGGGGCGATGTGACGGCGCTTTAAAATGTGCGAGCGCCTCGTCTTCGCCCGGCATCTTGCCGGTGGTGTCGACAGTCTGGCGGATGCTGTCGATCGACTGTCCCATGAAATGCCGGCCGCGGATATCGCGCAAAGCCTGTGGCTCGATCGTCTTGGCGTTGCCGAAGCGCGGTTTGTCGTCGGGGCCGCGGTAGTAGGGTGGAATAGGGCCAGCGATACCGGCTTTGATGGCGTCTTCCGTGCGGGGGTCGACCGGGGTGCCATGGTGCCAGTTCTCCGGATGGACGCCCTGGGCATAGGCTCGGCGATACCAGGTGTCCCCTGGCTGCGGCAGACTCGAAGGTGAACCTGTCCCGCTGCCAGCTTCCCAGCGCCGGTGGGGTCGCTATCCCATTGTCATTCGCCGGCGTGGTCGTAGTTGGCTGGGAATGCAACGGGAAGTCGGGAGACGGGCGGTGTTTCGGCGGGTTGGGCATGACGCGCTCCACATTTGCAGGGCGGATGTGTGGATAACGTATAGCGCATAAAAACGCTTTTTGTAAAGAACAAAACTAGAACAACTTCGCGATTCCACAAACAAAAACGGCCGCCCCCCAGAGATTTCTTGGGGGACGGCCGTTCTGGTAACGAACCCGATCTTGCGACCAGGTTTTTGGCTCAGGCTTCTTCCGACGCGGTCTCGCCGGTGGCCTCGGCGGCCTCAGCGAGCAGCTTGTCGAGATCGGGGGTGTCATCTTCCTCGGTCTTGGCGATGAAACCACCGGCCTTTTCCTGCATGACGGCTTCGTCTTCCGACTTCGCGACGTTCGCGGTGACGGTGACGACGACTTCAGGATGGAGGGCGACGCGAACCGGATGCAGCCCCAAGGTCTTGATCGGCTTGTCGAGGACCACCTGACGGCGGTCGACGGTGAAGCCGGCCTTGGTGACGCCTTCGGCGATGTCACGGCTCGAGACCGAACCGAACAGGATGCCGGTTTCCGAGGCCTGGCGGATAAGCACCACCTTCAGCCCGTCGACCTTGCCGGCAATCTTCTGCGCTTCTTCCTTGAGCTTCAGATTGTTGGCTTCGATCTGCGCGCGCTGCGTCTCGAAACGCTTCTTGTTCTCTTCGGTGGCGCGGAGCGCCTTCTTCTGCGGCAGCAGGAAGTTGCGCGCAAAACCCGGCTTCACATTGACGACGTCGCCGATGTGACCCAGCTTTTCGACGCGTTGGAGCAGGATGATTTCCATGATCCTATTCTCCTTACTTCAGCACGTAGGGCAGCAGGCCAAGGAAGCGAGCGCGCTTGATCGCCTGGGCGAGCAGACGCTGCTTCTTGTTGCTGACCGCGGTGATGCGGCTCGGCACGATCTTGCCGCGTTCGGAGATGAAGCGACCAAGCAGCTTCACATCCTTGTAATCGATCTTCGGCGCCTGAGGGCCGGAGAAGTGGCAGGACTTCCGGCGACGGAAGAACGGACGACGGCCACCAGCGGCGCCGCCACGACCGCCTTCGCGGCCGCCTTCACGACCACCGTCGCGTCCACCCTCACGCCCACCGTCTCTGGCGCCTTCGCGGCCACCACGATCAAACTCGCTCATGAACGGTCTCCTTCACCTTCAGCAGCGACTGCGGCCGGGCGTTCGCCACGGTCACGGCCACCAAAGCCACCCTCGCGGGGGGCGCCATCGCGACCCGGACGCAGACGATCGTCACGATCACGGCCGCCGCCAAAGCTGCGACCACCTTCGCGACCACCCTCACGATCGCCACGGCCACCTTCGCGGCCTTCGCGATCACGGCCCTTGGACTGCAGCATGGCGCTGGGACCGGCCTCGAGTTCGTCGACGCGCACGGTCAGATAGCGCAGCACGTCTTCGTTGAGGCGCATGTTGCGCTCAACTTCGGCGATGGCACCGGCCGGGGCTTCGATGTTGAAGAGCACGTAATGGCCCTTGCGGTTCTTGTTGATGCGGTAGGTGAGACCTTTGAGGCCCCAATATTCCTTCTTGAGCACCTGACCGCCCTGGGCGGTGATGATGCCGGTGAAGGTTTCGGCCAAGGTGTCGACCTGCTGGGCAGTGACATCCTGGCGCGCAATAAAGACGTTCTCGTAGAACGGCATTAAGCAACTCCCTCTGGCTCTTAGCGGCCCGTTGCTGGTTCACCGACGATCGGCAACACATCAGCGGATCTGACTGGAAAATCCAATCATTTCACGGACCTAGCCGATCCCCTCGCACCGTCAGCGGGTGGCACTCCAAAGAGTGACGGAGGGTCGGCAGGGCTATGGACGGGCGGGTTATACACAGGCCCCCCGGAAATGCAAGGGTTTGGGCGGGGTTTGGGGCCTTAAGCGCTCCGCCCATCATAGGGGATCCGCTTCAGGGCAGGGAGATCGATCCCCTCCAGGCACCGCACATTGACGGCGGCCGTGGCGGACCCATCGGGTGACTTGCCGAAAGCGAAGGGCGCGCAGCCGCAGGTTGGGCAAAAATGGTGGTCGATCACATGCTTATTGAATTTGTAGGTGCCCAATTGGACTTCCGGCGAGGCCAGGCGCAGCTTGTCCCGGGACACGAACCACAAGAAATAACCCTTGCGGCTGCAATGCGAGCAATTGCACTCGATGACGTCGCCATAGGTCCCCTCGACCTCGAATTTGACCTGGCCGCAATGGCAGCTGCCTCTTTGCATGGTTTGCCCTCCCGTTTGACAAGTCCTGACTATATAGCCCGTTCCGGGTTGACGGCAGGGGGCCAGTTGGGGTCTAAGCCCGGCACTCTTCATGGGAGGGATCTTCATGCGCGCTTTCGTGTTTCCGGGCCAGGGGTCGCAGGCTGTCGGCATGGGCAAGGCCCTGGCCGAGGCCTTCACATCGGCCCGGCTGGTGTTCGAGGAAGTCGACGAGGCGCTGGGGCAGAAGCTTTCCAAGCTGATGTTCGAGGGTCCGGAGAGCGACCTCACCCTCACGGAGAACGCCCAGCCGGCCCTGATGGCGGTTTCCCTCGCGGTCCTCCGCGTGCTGGAGACGGAAGGGAATTTCCGCCTTGCCGACAAGGCAAGCTTCGTGGCCGGCCATAGCCTCGGCGAATATTCGGCGCTGGCGGCCGCCGGTGCTTTCACGCTGGCCGATACGGCGCGCCTCCTCAAGCTGCGTGGCCAGGCGATGCAGAAGGCGGTGCCGGTCGGCGAGGGCGCCATGGCGGCGCTCCTCAATTTCGACCTCGAACGCGCGCTGAAGGTGGCGGCGCAGGCCGCGGAAGAAACCAAGCTCGTCTGCGCCATCGCCAATGACAATGATCCAAGCCAGGTCGTGGTGTCGGGTGCGCTCGCCGCGGTCGAACGTGCTGGTGCCCTGGCGTTGGAAGCGGGCGCCAAGCGCTCGGTCATGCTGCCGGTCTCGGCGCCCTTCCATTGCCCGCTGATGCAACCTACGGCCGACGCCATGGCGGAAGCGCTGGGCAAGACCCATATCATGATGCCCGTCGTCCCTGTCATCGCCAATGTGACGGCGCAGCCGGTCTCCGACCCAGCCACGATCCGGGACCTGCTGGTGGCCCAAGTGACCGCGACGGTGCGCTGGCGCGAAAGCGTCCAGACCTTGAAAACTCTGGGTGTCTCGCGCGTCTTCGAACTGGGTGCCGGCAAGGTGCTCTCTGGTCTGGTGAAGCGCATCGACAAGGAAATCGAAAGCCAATCCGTGGGCCAGCCCGCTGATATCGACGCCGCCCTGAAAATCCTGAGCTAACGGAGTTCACGCCATGATGTTCGATTTGACCGGCAAGACCGCGCTCGTCACCGGCGCCTCCGGCGGTATCGGCGGCGCCATTGCCCGGGCGCTGCATGCCCAGGGCGCCACCGTCGCCTTGTCCGGCACGCGCCGCGAGGCTTTGGAAGCCGTGGCGGCCGAACTCAAGGAGCGCGTCCATGTGGTGGTGGCGGATCTTTCCGATGCCGCCTCGACCGAAGGCCTGGTGAAGGAAGCGGAAGCGGCGCTCGGCATGCTCGACATCCTGGTCAACAATGCCGGCCTCACCCGCGACAACCTCGCCATGCGCATGAAGGACGAGGAATGGCAGAAGGTCCTCGACGTCAATCTCACCGCCGGCTTCCGCCTCGCGCGGGCCGCCATGCGCGGCATGATGAAGCGCCGCTTCGGCCGCATCATCGGCATCACCTCGGTCGTCGGCGTCACCGGCAATCCCGGCCAGGCCAATTACGCCGCAGCCAAGGCCGGCATGATCGGCATGTCGAAGGCGCTGGCGCAGGAACTGGCGTCGCGCAGCATTACGGTGAATTGCGTGGCCCCCGGTTTCATCGAAACCGCCATGACCGGCGCCCTCAATGACGAGCAGCACAGCCAGTTGCTGCCCAGAATCCCGATGGGACGCATGGGGCAAAGCGCCGAGATCGCTGCGGCAGTCGTCTATCTGGCCAGCGATGAAGCTGCCTACGTGACTGGTCAGACACTCCATGTGAACGGCGGTATGGCTATGATCTGATTACATTTTTAGGTGATCGACCAACCTCGCGCGGGCACTACTGGTCAAGTCCCGCAGAGTTGTGTTAAGTGACCGCTGACTAATGGCTTCTGATTCATCCGGATCTTGGCGAACAGGTGGGATGGAACCAGTATTCGGGTGTGGAATTCGGGTAATAACTGCAAGGACCGTCGGCCGGGATCAACGGCCGGCTCAAACAAGGGAAGACAGAGATGAGCGATGTTGCTGAGCGCGTGAAGAAGATCGTGATCGAGCACCTCGGCGTGGAAGAAGCCAAGGTCACCGAAGGTGCGAATTTCATCGACGATCTGGGCGCGGACAGCCTCGATACGGTCGAGCTGGTCATGGCCTTTGAAGAGGAATTCGGTTGCGAAATCCCTGACGATGCGGCTGAGAAGATTCTGACCGTGAAAGACGCCATCGACTACATCAAGTCGAAATCTGCCTAAGCCAAATTCCGGCCGATGCACATGATCAAGCAATTGATCCTGGAATCGGGTCGGGGCGTTTAGGAATTCCCGTGCGGGCCCCGGATTCGGGGCCCAAACGATTTCTGGATCCAGTGATGCGGGACCCGAGCAATCGGCCCCACATCGGTGGATGGGTACCTGAAGTTAACGGCAAAGAGTGAGCGAGGACATCATGCGTCGCGTGGTCGTCACCGGTATGGGAATCGTGTCGCCCCTGGGTGTTGGTGTGGAACATGTTTGGAAGCGGTTGCTGAAAGCCGAATCCGGCCTCAGCGGAATCCAGAGCTTCGATGTCTCCGACCTGCCCTGCAAGGTGGCGGGCCAGGTACCGCTGGGCGACAAAGCCTCGGGCAACTTCAATCCCGATGAATATGTCTCCGGCAAAGACCAGAAGAAGATGGAGCCGTTCATCATCATGGGTGTCGCCGCCGCCACCGAAGCGGTGGAAGACAGCGGCTGGGCGCCAACCGACCAGGAAGCCCTCGATCGCACCGGCGTGCTGATCGGTTCCGGCATCGGTGGCCTGAACGGCATCTATGACACGGCGATCATCCTCAAGGAAAAAGGCCCGCGCCGCGTCAGCCCGTTCTTCGTGCCGTCCTGCCTCATCAATCTCGTCTCCGGCCATGTCTCGATCAAATACGGCTTCCGCGGTCCCAACCACTCAGTGGTGACGGCCTGCGCCACCGGCAGCCATGCAATCGGCGATGCCGCGCGCATGATCATGCTGGATGATGCCGACGTCATGGTCGCGGGCGGTGCCGAGGCCACCATCGGCCGCATCGGCTTTGCCGGCTTCTGTGCTGCGCGCGCCATGTCGACCGCGTTCAATGACGACCCCACCGCGGCCTCGCGTCCCTGGGACAAGGATCGTGACGGCTTCGTCATGGGCGAGGGCGCCGGCATGGTGGTGCTCGAGGAATATGAACATGCCAAGAAGCGCGGCGCCAAGATCTATGCCGAGGTGATCGGCTACGGCATGTCGGGCGACGCCTATCACATCACCGCCCCGTCCGAAGACGGCAATGGTGGCTTCCGCGCCATGACGGCGGCACTCAAGCGCGCCAAGCTTAACGTGGATGATATCGACTACATCAATGCCCACGGCACCTCGACGCCACTCGGTGACGAGATCGAATTGAACGCGGTGAAGCGGCTGTTCGGCGACCATGCCTACAAGCTCACCATGTCCTCGACCAAATCGGCGATCGGGCATCTGCTGGGTGCCGCCGGTGCTGTCGAGGCGATCTTCTCGATCCTCGCCATCCGCGACCAGGTGGCGCCGCCGACACTCAACCTCACCAATCCGTCCGACGGCTGCGACATCGACCTGGCGCCCAAGCAGGCCAAGCCGCGCAAGATCAAGACCGCCTTGTCGAACTCCTTCGGCTTCGGCGGTACCAACGCCAGCGTCATCTTCACCGGCGTGAACTGACGGCAGCCAGAGCGAGCCCCCGATATGATCGTGGGTCCGGCATGACCGCCCATCTGTCGCTCCTGATGCCACTCGTCCTCATGACGCTGCTGATGGCGTTGCAGCCATGAGTCTCCGCGGCAAGACGCTGATCGAAATTGTCGCCGGGTTCCTGTTCATTCTCGTCCTGGTCGGCGGTGGCGGCGCGGCCTGGTTCTGGAACGCCTTCAATGCCGGCGGTCCCTTGCGCGACGAAACCGTGCTGGTGATTCCCAAGGGCAGCGGCGTGGGGGCCATCGCCGACCTCCTGGTCAGGGAAGGTGTCATCGAGAGCCCGCTTGTCTTCAAGCTCGGCGTCAAGCTGTTCGCCAAGGACCAGCCGCTCCATGCCGGCGAATTCCGCTTTCCAACCGCGGCAAGCCCGCGCGGCGCCATGCAGGTACTGATCGAGGGAAAATCCGTCCTCCATCGCATCACGCTGGCTGAAGGCTGGACCGTGCGCGAGATGTTCGATGCGCTGCAGGCCTCGCCTTTGCTCGATGGCCCGCTGCCGCCGCCCCCCGCCGAAGGCACCTTGCTGCCGGAAACCTATTTCTTCGTCCGTGGCGACAGCCGTGGCGCACTGGTCGAGCGCATGAAAAGCGACATGAGCGAGACGCTGGCGCGGCTGTGGCCCAAGCGTGACCCCAAGGTCGATCTGGACAGCCCCTATGAAGCCGTGATCCTGGCCTCGATCGTCGAAAAGGAAACCGGTCTCAAGGATGAGCGCGCCCGGGTTGCCGCGGTGTTTCACAATCGCCTGAAGAAGGGCATGGCGCTGCAATCCGACCCGACGGTCATCTATGCCGTGACACTCGGCAAGGCGCCCTTGGGCCGCGATCTCACCTATGCTGATCTCAAGCTGGACAGCCCTTACAATACTTACGTCATAGCCGGTCTGCCGCCGTCGCCCATCGCCAATCCGGGCGAAGCGGCGCTCATGGCCGTGCTGCACCCCAGGACCAGCAAGGAACTCTATTTCGTGGCCGACGGCACGGGCGGCCATGCCTTTGCCGAAACCATGGACGGCCACCTCAAGAACGTCGCCAAATGGCGCAAACTCCAGAAACAGAACAAGCAGGCCAACTGATGTCGCTCACTCCTGACAACAGCCGATCCACGATCGATCAAGGCGACCTTTCTCCCAAAACACCCCTCGCGCAGATGAATCGCATGGAGCCGGTCCTGAATGTCGGCAAGCAATGCGCGCTCTATCTTGGCGTGGTCGCGGCCCTGGCCGGCGGTGTCGCCTTCTTTGGACCGCTCGACCGCACGCCCGCCGAGGCGCAGGAGCAGACCATCATCCCTCTCGAAGGCGAGTTCGACATGATGCCGCGGCTCGACGCCGAGAGCGACGCGGCACCCAAGGATGTCGCCGTCTTCTATTTGACCGGCGCGCCGGCGCAGAAAATGTGGGACGCCTTCCCGATGCAGCCGGTCCAGGATGAATGCGTCGGCCGCCTCTCCAAATACGGCAACGGCATGGTGTGCTACGGCGCCAATGGCGACGGCTCGGCGCCGGATGAGCCATATGAATGCACGTTCGGCATCGACATGAAGACCCAGTCGCTCATCCTGGCGCAGGATTGCTAGGTGCCGGCACTGCCCGCAAATGCTTGATTTTGCGCCACAATAATTGAATGACAGTTCAGTTATTGGCTGTTAAAAAACTGAAATAATTGACTTTATTTAATAATCCCGAGACACTCCCCTGACTTGAGAAAAGCCGGGGGAGGTGGGGCATGTTCGATTGGCTGCGGCGTCTGGCCGTGTTCTTGGTGTTGTCGATGCTGCCGGGAATGGCCGTCGCTGCCGAAGCGCCGCTCAGCTTGAAGGTGATGACCTTCAACATTTTCCTCGGTGGCGATCAGGTGAATTTCGCCAAGGTGATCGAAGCGATCGAGGCCTCCGGCGCCGACATCGTCTGCCTGCAGGAAGCCGAGGGCCGCACCGCCGAAATCGCCGCGATCCTGGGCTGGCCCTATGCCGCCGCCAACCGGAATATCCTCGCCCGCGTGCCCCTCTTTGCGCCACCGACGGCGATCGGCCCCGACGGCAACGATCTCAACTATGTCTTTGCGGAAGTGACGCCTGGCAAGTTTATCGCGGTGGCCGATGTGCATCTGCCCTCCGATCCCTACGGCCCCTATGCCCTGCGCGACGACGGAAAAATGGTCGACGAGATCGTGGCCCTGGAAAAGGAAACGCGCCTGCCGGCGATCGAGGCCTATATCGCGCCACTGAAGACCGTCGCCGATGGCGGCACGCCGGTCGTCATCGTCGGCGATTTCAACACACCCTCCCATCTCGACTGGACCGCCGCCATGATTGGCCAGCGCGCGCAGATCACGGCGGCGATCGACTGGCCGGTGACCAAGGCGCTCTCCGATGCGGGCTTCACCGACGCCTATCGCGCGGTGCATCCAGATCCGCTGACGAAACCCGGCATCACCTGGAGCTATGGCTATCCGTTCCCGCATGTCGAGGCCAATGAAGCCCTCGACCGCATCGACCTCATCCAGATCCTGGGTCCGGTGAAGGCAGTTGCAGCTGAGATCCTTGGCGATCCCGCCATGCCCGACACGGACATCGCCGTCTCGCCTTGGCCCTCCGATCACCGCGCGGTGGTGGCGACGCTGGAGGTGACACCCGGCCCAGCGCCGGCCATGGTCTCGCCCATGAAGCGCGGCGTCATGGCGGGCGATGCCGTCGACGTGCGCTTTCACGGCGCGACCGAGGATGGTCGCGTCCAGGACGGGCGCGTGGCCCTCCTGCCGGCTGGTGGCGATGTCGCTGCGCCCTTGGCAACCCTCTACACCAACAACGGCACCGACCGGGCGAGCCTGATGAGCTTCGGGACAGCCACCCTGGCACCCGGCGCCTATGATGCGGCGCTGGTCGATTCGGACGGCCAGGAACTGGCGCGGGCGCCGTTCTGGGTGCGCGCTGCCGGCACACGGCCCAGCGTCGCCACCGACAAGGCATCCTATGCCAGCGGCGAGGCCATCACCGTCACCTGGGCCGATGCGCCCGGCAATCGCTTCGATTGGCTGGGCATCTACGCCAAGGACGATCCGGCCGAGGACAATTACCAGTATTTCTTCTACGTGAACTCGACGGTGAGCGGATCGCTGGTGCTCGACAAGGACATGCTGGGCGATGCTCTGCCGCCGGGTGATTATGATGTGCGGCTGATGCGGGACGACGCCTATATGCGCCTCGCCGGGGCGAGCTTCTCGGTCAAATGAATCCATCCTAGCTGCTCGGCAGATAGATCACCGGCGACATCAGCAGGATGAAGAGGCTCCACATCAGCAGGTAGTCGACCACGGCGAGGAGGATGGCGCCGCCATAGCCGATGCCGAGCAGCACGCGCAGCATATAGGCTTCGTAGATCAAGGAGGCCAGGACGAGGATTCTCGCTGCCGTGTCCGCCCAGTCGCCGAGCAGTCCCGCACTTCCCGCAAACGTCAGGAGGCAGGCCAGGATCGCCCAGGCGAAGTTGACCCAGTTATAGCAGGCGATCGCGGCAATCGCCTGTCCCTCGCGCTCGATGGCGCGGCCAAGGACGATGAGGATCAGCGGAAACATGATCCAGCTCAGGGCGTAATTGATCAGCGTCAGGCTGACGACACGGAAGGCCGTCGCGTCCGGCGACACTCCGAACTCCCCGAACCGTAGATAAAGAAACAGCGGAAAGACCGGAATCATCAGATAGAAGGACCGCAGTGCACCGGCATGGCTGCGGTCGAACCATTGTACAAAGCCGGCATCGAAGCGCAGCAGCAGTTTCATGCCGGTGAGCGCCGCCCGTGCCTCGGTCCAGCTAGGCATCCAGGTAAGCGTCTAGCACGCGTTCATAGATGCGGCTCAAGGCCTCGATATCGGCGACCGGCACATGCTCGTCGACCTTGTGCATGGTGGCGCCGGCCAGGCCGAACTCGATCACCGGGCAGAAATTCTTGATGAAGCGCGCATCCGAGGTGCCGCCGGTGGTGGAGAGATCCGGCGTCAGGCCCGTCTCGGCCTTGACCGCCGCGACCAGCAAGGCGGACAAATCGCCCGGCGGGGTCAGGAAGGATTCGCCCGAGCATTCGCAGATGAGATCATAGCGGCCGCCAACCGAATCCAATCGGCGCCGGATCTCGGCTTCGAGGCTTTTTGCCGTATGAAGATCGTTGAAGCGCGAATTGAACACCGTCTTGGCTTCGGCCGGAATGACATTGTTGGCCGGGTTGCCGACATCGACCGTGACGAATTGCAGGCTGGTCGCCGGAAAATGCGCTGACCCCTCGTCGAGCGGCACCGTCAATGCGGCGATCATGCTCGAGAGACGATGGATGGGATTGTCGGCCAGATGCGGATAGGCGGAATGGCCCTGGATGCCGTGCACCGTGAGGCGCCCGGTGAAACTGCCGCGGCGCCCTATCTTGGCCATCTCGCCGAGCCTGGTGGGATTGGTCGGCTCGCCGACGATGCAGGCGTCGAGCTTTTCGCCCTTGTCTTTCAGCCAGTCGAGCACCGGCTTGGTGCCGTTGACCGCCGGGCCTTCCTCGTCGCCGGTGATGAGCAATGAGATGGCACCAGCGAACTTGCCCTGGCGCTTCTTGACGAAGCGCGCGGCAGCGGCCGCGAAGGCGGCGATGGCGCTCTTCATGTCGGCGGCACCCCGGCCATAGAGCTGGCCACTCAAGATCTCGCCCGCGAACGGATCGACCGTCCAGCTTTCGACCCTTCCCACCGGCACGACATCGGTATGGCCGGCGAAGCAGATGTTCCGGCCCGGCCGGTCGCCGCTCACCCGCGCATAGAGGTTCTGGATCTCGGCCGTGCCGGGTGCGGCAAAAGCGAGCCGGTGATTGCTGAACCCCGCCGCTGCCAGGGCCGCTTCCAGCACGCCGATGGCGCCTTCATCCTTCGGTGTGACCGAGGGACGGCGGATGAGTTCCTGGGCAAGCTTGACGGGGTCCAAGATCATCAATCCCGCAGCAGATCGTTGATCGAGGTCTTCGAACGGGTCTTCTCGTCGACCCGCTTGATGATGACTGCGCAATAGAGGCTGGGGCCGGGAGTACCGTCCGGCAGCGGCTTGCCGGGCAGGGCACCCGGCACCACCACGGAATAGGCCGGCACGCGGCCGTAATGCACTTCACCGGTTGCACGGTCGATGATCTTGGTCGAGGCGCCGATGAAGACGCCCATGGAAATGACCGACCCGGTCTCGACCATGACGCCCTCGACGACTTCCGAACGCGCACCGACGAAGCAATCATCCTCAATGATGACCGGGCCCGCCTGCAGGGGCTCCAAAACACCGCCGAGGCCGACGCCGCCCGAAATGTGGCAGTTCTTCCCAACCTGGGCGCAGGACCCGATCGTCACCCAGGTATCGACCATGGTGCCGCTATCCACATAGGCGCCGACATTGATGAAGCTCGGCATGACGACGACGCTGGGCGCCACATAGGCGCTCTGGCGCACCACGGCGCCGGGCACCGCGCGGAAACCCGCGGCCTTGAAGCGCGCCTCGTCCCAGCCGGCGAATTTCGACGGCACCTTGTCGAACCAGGCTGATTGACCCGCCGGGAACGTGCCGCCACCCGGCACATGGTAGGAATCGTTGAGGCGGAAGCTCAGCAGCACCGCTTTCTTCAGCCACTGATGGGTCTGCCACTTGTCGCCGACCTTCTCAGCGACGCGCAAGCTGCCGTCATCCAGCTTGGCCAGTGCCTCGGTGACGGCATCGCGTACATCGCCCTTGGTGGCCGAACTGATCTCGGTTCGCTTTTCCCAGGCGGCGTCGATGATCCGGGATAAATCACTCATAGCTTGCTCTCCAAAGTGGATGTCTTGGGCGTGCCATAGGGCGCCAGGAAACCGGCGAGGTCCTCGGTCACGTGATGGATGAAAGATGGATCAACATCGGCGCCGGCCCATTCGTCATCGGTTTTGACCAGCACCGTGGTCATGCCGAGATGGTGCGCCGGGGCGAGGTTGCGCGGCATGTCGTCGATCATGACCGCGGTCGTGGGATCGATCCGGTATTGATCGCACAGCTGCTGATAGACGCCGGGATCCGGCTTGGGCACGAAATCCGAGGCGATGATGTCGAAGATCGCCTCGAAATGCGGACCGATGCCGACCCGCGCCATGACCCGCTCCGCATGGGCCACCGAGCCGTTGGTGAAGATCACCTTGCGGCCGGGCAGGGCGGCGATCGCCGCGTCCAGTGTCGGATTGGGTGCGAGCCCCTCGAGGTCGATTGCATGCACGAAATCGAGGAACCCGTGGGGATCGATCCCGTCATTGACGATGAGGCCGCGCAAGGTCGTCATATGCTCTTGGAAATAACGTTTCTGCAGGGCCAGGGCTTCCGTCTCGGAAAGCCCCAGATTTGTCCGGATATACTGGCGGATGCGCACCTGCACCTGGTCGAACAGCCGGCAAGACGCAGGATAGAGCGTGTTGTCGAGGTCGAAAATCCAGGTACCGACCGGTTTTGTTCCGCCCGAGGACATTATTGGCCCGAACTCTGTTGGCCGTAACCTTTTCGGCCATGGCCCTGTTGGCCCGACCTTTGTTGAACTGACGAGATGACCGGCAACGACATGGCAGCCAACGGCTTTCCGCGAAATGCACAATTCAAGACTCTCGCCCGGACCTTATGGCCTGAGGCCGCCGCTCGCAAGCCGAGACGCGGGGCTTAACACGGTATTAATCATGGAAAAGGCAATCTCTCCGCCATGATGTCCACGATCGCCCCGCCAGAACCCGGATCAGAGGAAACGCCGCTCGCGGCGGCCAAGCGCCTGTTCGCGGCGGACGGACCCTTTGCGATGGATCGCAACCCGGCCCTGCTGCTGGGTGGGGAGGGCGAGATTGTGGCGGCCAACGCGGCAGCGGCCCCGCTCATAGCCCTTTTGGCGGCCCCGCCCGCGGAACTGGCCAATGCCCTGCTGGCGGGAAGGGGCGGCAATGCCGGCCGCATCGCGGCGCTCGAAATCACCGCCACCGACGGCAAGGTCCAGTCGCTTGACCTGTCGCTCCTGCCCTGCGCCGGCCGAGGCGCCCTGGGGGGTGTTGAGGGCGGTGTCCTGCTGCTCGCCCGCGACATCAGCCTGGAACGGGCGCTCCGTGGCGCGCTCATCGATTCCCGGCAGCGCTTCAAGGAACTCATCGATGCCGCCGCCGATTTCACCTGGGAAGTGGATGCCGACGGTGCCTTCGCCTTCGTCTCCGGCCCCGTCGCCATGGGCTATGCCCCAAGCGAGCTGATCGGCCGCAAGCCCCGGGAATTCGCGCTCGCCGAGGCCGCCGACCAGGCCTTTGCCGGCGCCGGCGCCCATGGCGGGACCGAGATCTGGATGAATGCCCAGGGCGAGCGCCCGGTCTGCCTGCTGGTCCAGGGCCAGCCACTGGCGACATCCGGCCCCTTCCGCGGCGCCCGGGGCCTCGCCCGCGACATCACCGCGCAAAAGGCGCGCGAGACGGAGCTGGCAGAGGCGCGCCACCGCGAGCGCCTGGTCGTCCATCTGCTGCGCACCCTGCGCCGGACGATCGAGCCGGCAGCCGCCATCGCCACCGCGCTCAACACCGCCATCCAGGCGGTGGGCGCCGAGATCGGCAGCGTCGGCCGCTTCGCCAGCGACGGCATCTCGGTGGAAAATCTCGGCGGCATGTCGAGCGTTGCCGATCCAGCCCTGATCCAGACCGCAAGCCAGGCGCCCGAGGGTGTCGCCATCAGCCAGGATGGCCAACGTCTGGGCCTTGCCTTCCTCTGTCGCTACGATGGCCGCAAAGTGGGTGCTCTGCTGCTGTGGCGCGACATTGCGCGGGGCGACTGGCTGGCCGACGATCTCTTCCTGCTGGGGGAACTGGCCGAACAGCTGGCTGTTCTCATCGAGCAGCTGAAGGGCCATGAACAGCTGCAGCATCTCTCGACCACCGACGCGCTTAC
>NZ_CAMDRA010000063.1 GCF_945906275.1 Dongia mobilis | reverse complement strand
GCCAGCCATCCTTATTGCTAAGGGGGCAGCCAGACCCTAGATCTCACCTCTACAGAAACACGCCGGCTTCGCGAAAATCCTCAAGCACCCTGCCCAAAGACCCGCCGCCCGCGTATCCCTTCTTCGACAAATAACAATGACAAATAGCTTGGCACCGCACTCACACGGAAAATCACCAGCCAGACTCGGCCGGTGAAGCCGTGCACTATAGCGATGCCGGGATGGCGTTACAAGTGATCTGGGACCATGTCCCCACTCGCTCCACCAAGATCTCTCCGGGGCCTTGCGGCCGCCGGTTCGAACCGGACCCGACGAACCAGTCGGCCCCGTTCGGTGGGCGGCTTATAGGCGAGTCGGATCGGCGCTTGCAAGCGGAAAAATGACGGATTGCCGAAAAGTCTTAAAAAGGCCGGAAAACCAAGGTTTCCGACGCGTCCTAAAGCAGTCCGAGCCCACGCAGTTCCTGACGCAGATCCTCCGGCAAGGCTTCCTCGGCAATGGCATGCGCCAGAGCCGATCGCTGATCGGGCAGATCCGGCGGCGCATCCTCCACCTCCAGATAGCGCCAACCCTGAAAAGCGCGCCGCTGGCGAATCTCCGTCACGATCACGGTCGGATCATAGACGATGGCGCAATAGGCCTTGCCCTGCTCATCCTCGACCTCATCCAGGCGCAGAATGCGATGGCGCACGCAGAGCCTGCCGCGAATGACCCAATAGAGCGAGCCGCCATCCAGCACCTCCTCCGCGCGGCGCGGAAAGGAACGCGTCCAATGCTGATCTTCCAGTGGTTTCTTGGAGGCGCGGCGCTTGCGCGCCATCTCTTCGCGGTAGCGCACCAGCTCGGCGATGCTGTCGATGCCGACACAGAGTTTGACCAGGTGAACCGTCATGACTTCAGGATTCGCTGCCGGAAATGATCAGGGAAAGGCCGCCACGTCAGCGAATCAAGCGCGAGATCGCCTTGAATTCCGGCGCCGCCGCGGTGCGCAACCACTCAAAGAGCACCATTTCGCTGGTCACCACGTCAATACCCGCAGCACGCATGCGCTCGATCGCCACCATCTTGCTCTCCACCCGGCGCGAGCCGATCGCATCCGCCACCAATGTCACGTCGTGACCCGCCGCCCGCAACTCGAGCGCCGTCTGCAAAACACAGACATGCGCTTCGGTGCCGCAGATGATCGTGTTACGACCAGCGACCGCGGTCAGCGCAGCGCGCAGGGCAGGATTGGCAAAGCAGGAGAACTCCAGCTTCTCAAAAGCTTGATGCGTGCCGGCCAGCGCCAGAAGCGCCGGCAAGGTCGCCCCCAATCCCTTGCGGTACTGCTTGGAAATCAGCACCGGCACGGCGAGTTCGGCCGCCGCCTGCAACAGAGTGCCGCAGCGCGCCTCGACACTGGCGATATCGGCGATCGCGGGTGCCAGACGCTCCTGCATGTCGACCAGCAATAGTTGAGAATTGGCACGGTTCAGCAACATGACGACCTCCCAGAACACGCGATTTTGAGGGCATTTCCTCGACCATAGCCCCCGGCTGTGATTGACAAAAGCCAACATCTCCCTATATTGCGCGACATGTATGCGGCGGTCGCCACGGGAGCCGAGGGCGGCCGTTTTGCTTGTGAGATCGGCCCCCCAATTTTCGAGACATCATGGTTTTTTCCGATCTGGGGCTCAGCCCCGAGCTTATCCGCGCGGTCACCGAAGCCGGCTATATTGAACCGACGCCGATCCAGGCGCAGGCCATTCCGACGGTATTGATGGGGCGCGACGTGCTGGGCTGCGCCCAGACCGGCACCGGCAAGACCGCCGGCTTCACCCTGCCGATGATCGACATCCTGGCGAACGGCCGCGCCAAGGCGCGCATGCCGCGTTCGCTGATCGTCGAGCCGACGCGGGAACTGGCGGCCCAGGTCGCACAGAATTTCGAGAAGTACGGCAAGTATCATAACCTCAAGCACGCACTGATCATCGGCGGTGAAGGTTTCGCCGAACAGGAAGCCAGGCTGATGGGCGGCGTCGACGTGCTCATCGCAACGCCCGGCCGCCTGCTCGACCTCTTCGAGCGCGGCAAGATCCTGCTCATCGACGTGAAGATCCTGGTCATCGACGAAGCCGATCGCATGCTGGACATGGGTTTCATCCCCGATGTCGAGCGCATCGTCAGCCTGCTGCCGAAGATCCGCCAGACATTGTTCTTCTCGGCCACCATGGCGCCGGAGATCCGGCGCCTCTCCGACCAGTTCCTGATGAACCCGAAAGAGATCACGGTCTCGGCGCCGGCCAGCACGGCAACGACCGTCACCCAGGGCATGATCGTCGTCAATGAGATGGACAAGCGCGAAGCGCTGCGTCGCCTCATCCGCAATGAGAATGTCGGCAACGCGCTGATCTTCTGCAACCGCAAGGTCGATGTCGACATCCTCTACAAGTCGCTCACCAAGCATGGCTTCAAGGCGGTGCGCCTGCATGGCGATCTCGCGCAGTCGGCGCGCAGCGAAACGCTGGAAATGTTCAAGCGCGGCGAAGCATCGCTCATGGTCTGCAGCGACGTTGCCGCCCGCGGCATCGACATTGCCGGCCTTACGCATGTGTTCAACTTCGACACGCCGATCCATGCCGAGGATTATGTGCACCGTATCGGCCGCACCGGCCGCGCCGGCAAGGAAGGCCGCGCCTTCACCTTTGCGACGCCCGATGACGGCAAGAACATCGCCGCGATCGTCAAGTTGATCGGCAAGGAAATTCCCACCATCACCATCGAAGGCATCGAATCGCAGCCCTTCGGCGAAGGCGACGGCCGTCGTGGCCGTGGTCGCAGCCGTGGCGCACCGTCATCCGGCCGCAGCGATCGTGGTCGTGGCGGCAAGGATCGCCCGCGTCATGGCGACCGCCCGCAGCGCGATGAGCGTCCCCAGGCTGCCGCTGCCGAGACTGACATGACGGCCCTGCCCGTCGCCGATATCGACCAGCCGGTGACGGTCCTTGATGTTGAGGCCAATGGCGCCGTGCCGAATGAAGCGAAGTCGCGCGCGCCGCGTCGTCGCCGCGGCGGCAAGAAGGACAATGTCGCGGTCGCGGCGAACCCGGAAGCTGTGATCGATGCGGCGATTCCGCATCCGACGGAAGCGCTTCATCGCCATGATCTCCTGGAAGCCAGCACGGCGTTGCCGGAGGCGATCGACACAACTGTCCATGCACAGGGCCAGAAGAACCTGGTCCCCGTTCAGCCCCATGAGAACAGGCATCAGCGCCGCGCCAGTTCCAAGCCGCATCATGAAGAAGAAGCGATGATCGCCGGCCATGGCTTTGGCGATCACCTGCCCGCCTTCCTGCGCCGCCCGGTGCGCCTGCCCGCCGGCGATCGCCGCACGGGCAAGTAGATTACGGGCAAGTAGCTCAGGACTCTTTGAGGCGGGTCGGGCTGAGTTCGCCCGCCGCTTCGAGAATCGGCTGGCCGACCATGGCCAGATGCGAGTTGATGCGCTTCAGGTCGCGCAGGATGTCGAGATGCAGGCTGCTGGTCTGGATGCTCTCGATGCGGCCGGAGCGCAGGCGCGACAGGTGATTCTCCGCAGCGCTCTTTTCCATTTCCCGGAACAAACGCTTTTCCTCGAACAGCTGGCGCGCCAGCTTGATGTCGCCCGACATGAACACGTTCATGGCGAGTTCGAGATTGTGCGTCAGCCGTTCATGCAGCTTGTCGAGTTCCAGCGTGCCTTCGGGTGAGAATTTCAGCTGGTACTTCACCTTCTTCGCGGCGAGGTCCATGAGGTTCTTGTCGACGATATCGCCGATATGCTCGAGATTGGTGATGAAGGTGATGAGGTCGAGCACGCGCTTCTGGTCGGCCGGATCCATCAGTTCGCGGCTGACGCCGGTGAGGTAGAGTTTGATCGCTTCGTTCAGTCGGTCGATCTGCGTATCGAGATCGCTCACCTGCTTGATCAGGCGCCGATCATCGGAGCGGAACACTTCCAGCGACTGGCGCAGCATCTGCCCCACGAGATCGCCCATGCGCAACGCCTCGCGCCCGGCATTGGCAAGTGCAATGGTCGGCTGGTCGACGGGACCTTGCGACAGGTAACGCGGCTTGCCGGGGTCATCGGCGCCGGATTGATCGGGCAGCAGGCGCGCAGTCAGCCGCGCCACCGGGCCAGTAAAGCCGATAAACAGCAACGCCAGGGCCAAATTGAAGGCGACGTGATAGTTGAGTGCCTGGCGCACGGGAGCTGCTTCCAGCGTCGCGAGATATGGCTGCACGATGCCGATGAGCGGCACCGCGAGGCAAACGCCGATGACGCGGAAGATGAGATTGCCGAGCGGCACGCGGCGCGCCTCGGGCGGTTCGCCGGAGGTAGCGAGGATGGGCATTACGGCACTGCCGAGATTGGCACCCAGGATGAGCGCAAAGCCGAGATCAACCGGTACCATGGATTTCGCCATGAAGCTGATGACCAGCAGCACGACCGCAAGGCTCGAGGTGGAGAGCACAGTAAGCGCCGCGCCCACCAGCACGCCGAAAACCGGCGCATCGCTCATCAGTTTGAGAATCTGGGGCAAGAGCGGCGCGTTGCGCACCGGCTCGGCCGCCTCCGTGATCAGGTGGAGACCCAGCAAGGCAATGCCGAGGCCGACGATGGCGCGGCCGAGATCGCGCACCTTGGAATCCTCGAACTTGCTGAACATCACCCAGCCGATGACGATCATCAGCGGCGAGATCCAGCCCACCTTGAAGGAATAGGCCTGCGCCACCAGGCTGGTGCCGAGATCCGCCCCCAGCATGACGGCGAGGGCACCTGCCGTCGTCACCAGTTTGCGCGACGCGAAAGAGGCAGAGAGCAGCGCCGTGGCGCTCGAGGATTGCAGCAGGCAGGTGATGCCGAGTCCTGACAGGAAGGCGGTAAAGCGGTTGCCGGTCGCGCGGCTGAGGCTCTGGCGCAGCCTGGCGCCATAGGCGCGCAACACGCCAGTCCGCACCATGCGCAGGCCCCAGAGCAGCAGCGCCGCCGCACCAAACAGGTTGAGCAGAAAGATCATGCCGGTATCGCCTCGATTTGTCCGCGCCGGGCAGAAATACCCGACTCAGCTTCTGTCATGAAACTGTAACATATCGAGGCCGGCGATGGCGATGAAGGCCTGGAACCGACCGTTAAATCAGCGCTTGCGCCACGCCTGCGTCCGACGCTCGACCCGGCGCATGATCAGGCTGTGGAGCCCTTTGAGAACCGCCGAGGTAGCGACGATGGTCATGCCCATGGCGCAGGCGGAAGCCGTGTTGCCGGCATCGTCGGTGTTGATGGCGTTGATCGACATCAACTTGGTATCCGCCGAATAGAGGAACACGACGGCCGACACTGTCGTCATTGCATTGACGAAGAGATAGACGCTGATATCGAGGATCGCCGGCAGGCAGACCGGCACCGTCACCCGCCAAAAGGTCCGGTAGAGCGGCACTTTGAGCGAGGCCGCCACAGATTCGAATTCATTGTCCACTTGCTTCAGGGCGGTGATGGCGGTCAGGTGACCTACCGTATAGAAATGGCAGATCGTGTTCACGACCAGCACGGTCATGGTGCCGTAGATGAAGTTGAGCGGGTTGTTCGGGGCGTTGAAGAAGAAGATGTAGGACAGGCCCAGCACGATGCCCGGCACCGCCAACGGAATCATGGCAAGGAGATGCAGCAGCGCGCGCAGGCGACCGGCCCCCCTGGTCTTTTCCACCAGATAGGCGCCGCAGAAAATGATCGCGGTGCCGATCACCGCCACCAGAGCCGCCATGCGCAGGCTGTTGAAATAAGGCCCCCAGCCATCGGTGCCAGCGCGGGCAAAATCATACCATTTGAGGGTCAGGCTGAGATTGTAAGGCCACAGCTTCACCAGCGAGCCGAACAGCGCCATGCCGAGAACCAGCAGCAGGAAACCGGCCATCGCCGCGACCAGGCAGAAGAACAGGCGATCGATCAGCACCCGCGGCTTGGGCTGCAACGGCACCGCCCGCGCCGAGAGGAGCGCCACCTGTTTGCGCTGGATGATCCGGTCGACGGCGAAGGACAGGACCGCGGGCAGCAGAAGCAACAGGCCGACAACGGCACCCATCTGGAAGTTGAACTGGCCGATCACCTGCCGGTAAACATCCGTCGCCAGCACGTTGTAGGAGCCACCAATGACCTTCGGCACGCCGAAATCGGTGAAGATGAGCGTGAAGACCACCAGACCGGCGCTCACCAATCCATAACGGCAACCCGACAATGTCACGGTCATGAAGATCCGCGCCGGTCGCGCGCGCAAGGATTCCGCCGCCTCATAGAGCCTGGCATCAGCGACAGACAAGGCGGTTACCAGAATGATCAGTGCATGGGGGAACGCGAAGAAGACTTCGCCCATGACGATGCCGATCGGGCCATAGATTTCGTGACCGAACAGAAGCGACTTGAAGATTCCCTGGTTGCCGAACAGATAGACGAGCGCCAAGCCAGGCAGCAGCGATGGTGCGAGCAACGGGATCAGGGCGATGGCGCGGAAGAGGCCACGCCCTTTCATGCAAGTGCGCGTGAGGGCATAGGCATAGAGAAATGCCATGAGCAGGGTGATGGCGGTACCGATCGCCGAGACGAAGATGGTGTTGCCAAAGGATTGCAGCATCGCCGGGTCGGCAAAGTACCGGGCAAAATTCGCAAGGCCGACGAACTGGCCCTCCTTGTCCTGCAGGCTCTTGGCCAGCAGCGTGTAGAGCGGCAGGACCAGCGTCAGGACAAGATAGAGGCCGAGCAGCAACAGACACAGGCGCACCAGCCAATCTTCCCCGGTGACCGTCGGGCGGACCGGGCGCGGTACCGCCATGGCATTGGGGGCGAGCGTGGTATCAACCATGATGGCGGGCCACGTTCGTCTGTGCCGGGAACAGTCTGATGCGATCGGCCGGCAGGGAAATGGTCAGTTCCTGGCCCGGCGCCAGCGACAGGTCCCGCATGGCATTGATGGAAAAATCGGCCTGCAAGCGGCGACCGCAAACGAGGCGCAGCTCCGCGCGGCAGAACGAGCCGAGGAACTCCATCAACTCGATCGTCGCCGGGACGCTGTTGGCCTGGCCGGGGACCACACCGCGAATCTGGATATCTTCCGGACGAATGCAGAGCGTTGCGCTGCCGCTCCTGCTGAACTTGCCGGCCCCAATTTCGAGTATGGCATCGCCCAGGCGGATGACATTGTCGGATTGATGCTCGACATCCAGGAAATTCATCTGCCCCACAAAATCGGCCACGAAGGATGCTTCCGGCTGACGATAGATGTCGATCGGCGTGCCGATCTGCTCGATACGCCCCTCGTTCATGACCACGATGCGGTCGGCGATGGCGAGGGCCTCCTCCTGGTCATGCGTGACCATGATGGTCGTGACTTCGAGCCGCCGCTGCAATTGCCTGAGTTCGGCGCGGAGATGCTGACGCACCCGGGCATCGAGGGCCGAGAGCGGCTCATCGAGAAGCAACAGGCCGGGCGACATGGCGAGAGCCCGCGCCAGTGCTACACGCTGTTGCTGTCCGCCGGAAAGCTGGCTGGGATATTTCCTTTCCTGCCCGGTCAAGCCGACCATGGCCAACAGATCGCCAACGCGCTGGTGTATCTCCGCCCCCGACAGTTTCCCGCCGACCAGGCCGTAGCCGACATTGTCGGCAACACTGAGATTTGGAAAGAGCGCATAGGATTGAAAGACGATGCCGAAGTCCCGCTGCGAGGGTGGCAAGGCCGAGATGTCGACGCCGTTCTGGATGATCGTGCCGGCCGACTGAATATCGAGGCCGGCAATGGCCCGCAGCAACGTCGTCTTGCCGCAACCCGATGGCCCCAGGAAGCAGACAAATTCGCCGGCATATATTTCCAGCGAAATGTCCTTCAGTGCCTGGAAATCACCAAAGCTCTTGCTCACATGCTCGATGCGTAGGTAGGGGGTGCGGCCGGTCATGTTCATATCCAGTTAGATCATCGACAAAGCAATCGGACGATCCCGCCGCTTGGCGCGGCGAAATCGTCCGATATCCACCGATAAGAGACGTACCGCTGGTTACTTCGGCGCGTCCTTGGAGCCGAAGCTCTTCTGCCATTCGTCGAGAATGGCCTGACGACGATTTGCCATCTCATAGAAGTTGTTCGGCGAGATCATCAGCTTGTCTTCGTCGGCCGGATAGTTAGCCGGGAGGGTTGCCGCCACATCCTTGCGTGCAAGGACCTGATAGCTGTCGTTATAGAGCTTGTTGGCGTCGGCACTGGCGGCAAAGTCAGCCAGCTTTTGGGCCGCCGCCAATTGCTTGGTGCCCTTCATGATGGCGGTCGCTTCCATGTCCCAGCCAATGCCTTCCTTGGGCAGGATCACTTCAACCGGCGCGCCGTCATTGATCAGCTTCACACCCGGATAGGCGAAGGAGATGCCGATCGGATATTCGCCAGCGCCCACGGCCTTGCAGGGCTTGGAGCCGGAATGCAGGTAGGTCTTGATGTTGTCGTGGAGTGCCGTCATGTAGGTCCAGCCGCCCTTGTCACCAAAGAGCTGCAGCCAGGCCGAAACCGTCAGGAAGCCGGTGCCCGAGGAACCCGGGTTCGGCATGACGATCTGGTCCTTGTAGACCGGGTTGGTGAGGTCCTTCCAGCTGGTCGGCTTCGGCAGGCCGAGCTTTTCGGCTTCGACCGTGTTGAAGCAGATGGCGGAGGCCCAGGCGTCCATGCCGACCCAGGTCGGCCAGCCGCTGCGCAGATCCTTGAAATCGTCCTTGATCTGGTCGAAGCCGACCGGGCGATAGCTTTCCAGCATGCCTTCCTTGTCGAGCACCATCAGGCTGGTGGCGGCGAGGCCCCAGACGATGTCAGCCTGACGGTTGTCCTTTTCGGCCAGCAGGCGGGCCGAGATGACGCCGGTCGAGTCACGCTGCCACTCGATGACGATGCCGGGGTTGGCCTTCTCGAAGGCTTCCTTGTAGATCGGCATCTGCTCTTCTTCGAGGGCGGTATAGACCTTGAGCACGACGTCGTCGGCCAAGGTCGGCGTGGTGGTAGCGAACAGTGAAGCCGCCGTCCCCAGAACGGCTGCCCCCATCAGCGCCAATTTGCGGCGCGAGATCCAATTTTTCATATCCCCGTCTCCTGGTGTGCGACCGCTTAACTTGCGGCGACAGGAAGTTGGCGCTCAACTGCGCACCTTTGATGATGCTTTGATTACAAATCAAAGTCGCCAGGGGCTTTCTCTATGTCCTATATAGATAATTTTAATGTCACCGAGGCGATCGGCGGCTAGGCAGCCAATCGCCTCGTTTCCGGGCGAACGTCGCCTGAGTTTCAGACAATGCCTTCGCTTCTGGCCACGAACTGTTCCAAGAGCTGGACGGCGTAACCGGTCCCGCCGGCCGGACAGGTGGTGCGGTCCTTCGCAGCAAACTCGCGGCCGGCAATGTCGAGATGCGCCCAGGGGCGATCATCCACGAACTGCTTCAGAAAGGCCGCCGCATGCGGTGCATCGCCGGATTCCGAATCCTCGGCATGGTGCTTGATGTCGGCAATGCGCGATTCCAGATGCTCGTCATAGGATTTGTCGAGCGGCATGCGCCACAGGCGTTCGCCCACAGCCACGCCGGCGCCGGTGAGCTGCGTCGCCAGATCATCATTGTTGGCGAATATCCCGGCAAACACGGAACCAAGTGCTGCCTGGATCGAATAGGTGAGCGTCGCGAGATCGACGATCGATTTCGGCTTGAAGCGCGTGGCGGTGTAGAAAAGTGCGTCGATCAGCACCAGGCGTCCCTCGGCATCGGTGTCGATCATCTCGATGGTGCGGCCGGAGAGCGACTTCACGATATCGCCCGGCTTGAAGGCTTTGCCGGAGGGCATGTTCTCAACGAGACCGACGACACCCACCACATTCACCTTGGCCTTGCGTTCAGCCAGCGCCCGGATGAGGCCGACCACGGCGGCGCCACCAGCCATGTCGCCCTTCATGTCGTACATGGCGCCGGAGCGCTTGATGCAGAGGCCGCCGGAATCGAAGCAGACGCCCTTGCCCACAAACGCCAGCGGTGCATCGCCCTTCCTGGTCCCTACCCCATTATACTGCAGCACCAGGAGGCGCGGCGGCCTGGCCGACCCCTGACCCACGGCGAGCAGTGCGTTGAGGCCGAGCTTGGCCATCTGCTTCTCGTCGAGCGCCTCGACCTTCACGCCGAGCTTGGTGAGCTTCCGCGCGCGCGCGACGAAGCTTTCCGGGTAGAGCTCGTTGGGTGGCTCGTTGGTGAGATCGCGAGCGAGCGCCACGCCGTTGGCGACAGCACCCAGACGCCGCATGAGCTTCTCGGCCGCAGCCGGGTGCGCTGTCACCACGCTGAGGCCGGCAAGCGCCTTTGGCTTGTCGGGCTTGTGCTCAGTCAGGAAACGGTCAAAGCGGTAGTTGCGCAGCTGCGCGCCCAGCGCGATCTCACCGCCGATCTGCGCCTCATCGAGCTTGCTGCCCTTGACCGGATCGACCAGCAAGGTGGCCCCGGTCTCGAATTCCTTGACGAGATGGGCCGAAAGCGCCCCGCCTGCTTCACGCAGCGACAAGGCGGCAATGTCCTTCGCGGCACCCAGGCCGAGGATGATGACGCGGCGCGCCTTGGTTCCATTGGGCACCAGAAGTTCGGTAAGCTCGCCCTTCTTGCCCTTGTAGCGCGGCAGATCAAGGCTGCGCTGCAACGCACCGGAAAGCGCCTTGTCCAGGGCTTCGCCACGAGGCCCGAGCTTGCCGCCCTCGCTGATCAGCACAACCAGAACGGCGGCATCGACAGCCGGCTTGGCCACAAAGTCAATTTTCATCAGTCGTTTCCCTTGAGAGAGCAATGTCAGCTTGTGAGCAATTTCAGGCGATGGCCGGCACCAGATCCCTGTCACGGTTCTCCCGGATCGCAAAGGCCATCAGTCCGGCGAGAATAGCCAAACCGAAGGCGGCAAGCCAAACCCAATCATATCTGGCTGACCAGTCGAAGATGCGCGCGGCGAGGAACACGCCGACCGCACCACCCAGCGCATGGCCGGCGGAGAGAAGTCCCATGGCGAGGCCCATCACCTTCATCCCGAGATGGCTGGCAACGAGGCTGGCCGTGGGCGGAACGGTCGAATAATCGAACACGCCGAACACGACCGCAAAGCCGAACAGCAAATTGATGTCGTCGGCCGCCATCAGCAGGATGAGGAAGCTGAAGGCGCGGGCGATGTAGATGGCGCCCAGCAGCAGCGGCCGGTTCATGCGGTCGGTGAGCCAGCCGGCAAACACCATGCCGGCAAGATTGATGGCGGAGAGCAGCCCATAGGCTACAGCGCTTTCCTGGGGTGGAAAGCCGCAGGTCGCGGCAAAGGGCAGGAAGTGCGTCTCGATAACGCCGGTGGTGGTGAAGCCGCAGATGAAGAAGCTCCAGAACAGCGATTGAAAAGTGCCGCTCTTGGCCAGCCGCGAGAGCCGCACAGGCAGGCTGTCGAGCTGCGCCGTCTTGCGCGATCCCCGCGACGTTCCCTCATGGCGCAGTAGAAAGAAGACGATCGGCGCGAGGGCCAGGCATCCCAGACCCAGCACGACATAGCTCGCGCGCCAGCCGAAGGCCGCGAGGATAAGCGCCACGATCGGCACGAAGAGAAACTGTCCGGCGGAGGAGCCGGAGGTGGCGATGCCGACGGCGAGGCCCTGGCGTTCGCTGAACCGGTAACTGACCGCCGTGGAGACAACATGGGTCGCCACGGTGCCGAAGCCGATCGCGGCCAGCAGGCTATAGGCCAGATAGAATTGCCAGGCATTCTGCACGATGCTGGTGCCGAGCATGCCGACGCCAAGTGCCACCAGGCCGCCACCCAGCAGCAAGCGGGGACCGAACCGGTCGACGAGGTTGCCGGCAAAGGGCGCCACCATGGCCATGATGACCAGGGCCCAACCGGCGGCGTCCGACACGCCGGTACGGTTCCAGCCCAGCTCCAGTTCCATGGGCGCCATGGCGAGGCCGATATTGGCGCGCGCCGAGAATCCGACCGAGAGGGCGATGAAGCCGAGGCCGACGACCAGCCATCCCATCGCACCCGGTTTTCCCGCGGCTCCGCTCGTTCCACCCGTTCGATCCATTACGCACCCCTGAAAAAGGGGCGCGCCGGTCCTGAAGATCGACCTAGCCCAACGCCCCGACGGTGTGGATGATACCTGAACTCAGCCGCCTGACCAGTGTGTAGAGGCCGGCGATAGGACCAAAGATCGCCTGATGTTCGCGTTCATAGGTCTGATGCCAATCCCCTACATAGGTCGCGGCTTCTCCGAAATCGCCTTCGAATTTGATCTGCTCGACCTTGGGGAAGATCGTGTTCAGCTTGCGCATGGCGTCGTCGATCTCGAGATGGAAGATCTTCGACACCAATTGCTGGCGGGTGATGTTGTGCTGGTCCGAGAAATCCGGAATATGCGCGGTCAGCGTGAAGATGCGCATGATGAGCGCGATGCGCAGCCCATGCAGCAGACGGAGATCCATGCGCACTTCGTCGCTGATCTTGGCCTGCGGCAAGCCAACCAGGGCAAGGCCTTCGCGCAGATCCAGCATGTCGCGCTGGAAGACGCGGTAGATCTTGGCGAGCTTCTCATAGACCCGGTCGCCTTCGAGATGTTCGGCGACATGGCGGAGTTCGGTTGCGGCTGCGGCGTCCTTCGCCTGATAGGCGCGTGACAGCCACTGGCCGGGGTCGAACAGATCGACATAGCATTTCAAGGCTTCAAGGTCGGTGAAGGCCAGTGCCCAATCGACCATGCCCAGCAATCTGCGGCAGCGCGGCGAAGATTGGTAGAGGCGCTGGAAGCGCTCGGGGTCACGGGCAATCGCCTGCCCCACGCCGCCCACCGTATTAGCCAGCATGCCCAATTGCTGGAGGATGCCGTTATGGGGGATGGCGCGCATCTGGCTGGGATGGGTGAGGTTGACGCGTTGCGCCAATCCCTCATGTTCGCGCTTCACCGGGCGCGAACCGCTGATGAAGAGGAGGTTGCCGCCGAACGTATCGAGGAGTGCTGCATAGGCCGGATCGTTCATCACCTCCTCATTGAAGCGGCGGATGGTGATGAAGAATTCTTTCACATAGTCTTCGTCATGACGATAGGCGGGATCCGATTCAACATCGTCGGTCGGGATCGGCAGCATGTATTCGATGATGCGCGTGACCGAGGCCAGGGCGATATCCGGGGTGATGAAATAGAGATAGCCGTCGCCACCCTGGAAGCTTGCCTCCTCCTTCACGCGGATGCCCTGCTGCGCGAAATTCTGGCGGCTCACAGGCGAGGCCACATATTCGAGGCGGGCGCGGAAATCTTCCGGATGACCACCGCGGCCGATCGATTCGCCATGGGTATCGAAGATCACCAGTTCGATATCGTCAAAGCCACGCTGGCGCATCAGCTCGGCAAGCTTGAGACGCAGCCATTCGACCGAAATGGCTGCCACTGTCTGGCCGAGATGTCGACCGGCATCGGAGAAGCCGGTCTGGATGCACAGGCGGCCGCGCTTGCGCACATAGGCGACAAATGCCGGGTTCTGCAGGCATTCGTCGATGACCCGGATGCCGCGCTCGAACGCCTTGGTCGTCTCGAACAGCGGCGAGATGTCGACCTTGCCGTCGACGCCGAACAGCTTGGCGAAGTAAAGCGCCGAGAGAAGTGTGAGCGGCGTTTCGGTCTCGGCGATGAGGAAGCGGACCGGCACCGTGGTGTCGATATATTTCAGCATCTTCGCCACGATCATGAACAGGCGCTTGGCAGACGTGCGTTCGGCCAGGATCGAGGCGAAGTTGATCTGCACCGGCTTCACATGCAGCAGCAGCTTGGTGATCTTGGCGATATAGGAGCGCTTGTGGGCGGGATCGTCGGGGGCCGCCTCCATGTCGATCAACTTGCGGATGGCGTTGTGGATCTGCACGGCGTTGAGGCGCACATGGGTATGGGCCATGCCGAGCCCATGATTGGCGATCTCGGCACGCAGCACGATGAGCTTCCGACGCTGCTCGGGAGTCTTGGAGAGGCCGAGCGCCCGGTCGATGAGTTCCAGCAGCTGCGCCGAGTCAATCAGGCGCAGCTCGCGGCCGTCATGCATGCGCTTGGCGATGCGGCGGACCTCCTCGGCCCAGGCGAGCGGCGCCTCGCCTTCCTTCTTGCCGCCCTGGAAGACCTCGATCTCATCCTCGGCTTCCTTGATGGCCAGCGCCAGGCGGCTTTCCAGCAATTCGAGGAGATGCACCAGATCGACATTGCTGCGCTTCGATTCCACGCCGCGGCGCAGCTCGTCGACCAGCTTCACATAGCGCTGCAGCTGCAGGACCTGGATCTTCAGGCGGGTGAAGAGCGTGTCGCTCCACTTGATGTCGGAACGGCCATCGAGATCGTAGCCGACCCAGCTAGCGACCGTGATGAGGCGCGGCGACAATTGCTCCCATTCGTCGGGATAATTTTCGGCAGCGACATCGAGGGCGATCTCATAGGCGCGGCGGAGCGCTCCGTGGATGTTGGCAATCGCCACCACCGACATGTCGTATTAGTAGGTGAGATCGAGCTTTTCCGGCGGCCGGTGCTCGACCGCGCGTGCGTCGCTCAGAATCTTGCGGCGGCGCGTGGCCGTCACCTTCTCGCCATCTGCCGTGCGGCCGACGCCAAGCTCGGCCAGCAGGCGCACCATCTCATGGGACTGGCTGAAGGTCGGGTGGCCGGTGATGACGATGCCGAACAGCTCCCGCTCGATCGCGGCCTTGTAGCTCTGGAAGGAAATGCGATTGGCCTTCTGCTTGCCGCCGCCCGGCCGACGCGACCCTGCGGCCAGGGCCTGGAAGGCAGTACGCAAGCGCTGTTCGTTGCGCTTGGGATCGCTTTCGCCCAGATAGTGGTTGAGCCGCGCGGCACGGTGCTCGAAGCCCGCCACGGTCAGTTCCTGGATCAGGGTCTAGATGCCGCCGAGCGACAGCTTGCCCTTGTCGAGGCGCTTGCCCACCTCGAGTGCCAGCAGTTTCACCGAATTGCCGAAGGGATTGCGCTCGCGCAGGCCCGCAAGGTCGCCGAACGCCGATTTCAGTTCACGCTCCGCCTTCGCGACATCGAAGCCGCGCTCGATGGGGAACATGCGGTCGAGGGGCTTGAGGCCGGCTTCAAGCGCCGGCCCTTTCGTGGCCGGATTACGCGAGGCCGGTTTGACCCGCAAGGCAGCCGCATCGGAATTTCGCGACTTGCCCTGCTTCGCCGTGGTCATGGGTGCCTCCAACTCAAGAAAATTCGTGCGCCGAGACCCAAGAGTACAGGTCCCGGCGCAGGCGCAAAAGAACTTTTGTGCAGTGCAATAAAGTAGTTCTAGCCGCGCAGGACCTCAAGAGCCGTCTGGCCCAGTTCCGCGGGGCTCGGCGTAATCCGGATACCGGCCGCCCGCAGCGCCTCGATTTTCTCGGCGGCACTCTCGCCGCCGCCCGAGACGATGGCGCCGGCATGACCCATGCGCCGCCCGGCGGGGGCCGCCTTGCCGGCGATGAAGCCGATCACCGGTTTCTTGCGCTTCTCGCGCTTCAGGAACTCTGCCGCCTCGATCTCCGGCGTGCCGCCGATTTCGCCGATCATGATGATGGCCTCGGTCTGGTCGTCCCCTAAGAACAGCTCAAGGATGTCGAGGAAGCTCGACCCGTTGACCGGGTCGCCGCCGATGCCGACCACCGTCGACTGGCCGAGGCCGACCGCCGTTGTCTGCGTCGCCGCCTCATAGGACAAGGTGCCGGAGCGAGAGACGATGCCGACCTTGCCGGATTTGTGGACGTAGCCCGGCATGATGCCCATCTTGCATTGTTCCGGCGTGATGATGCCGGGGCAGTTGGGGCCGATGACGCGGGACTTCGTGCCCTTCAGCTCCTTGCGCACACGCGCCATGTCATGGACCGGGATGCCATCGGTGATGGCGACGATGATCTCGATGCCGGCGTCGATCGCTTCCATGATCGAATCCATGGCGTAGATCGGCGGCACATAGATTGCGGTCGCATTGGCGCCGGTCCTGGCACGTGCCTCATGCACGGTATTGAAAACCGGCAGGCCAAGATGCGATCCGCCGCCCTTGCCAGGCGTCACGCCGCCCACCATCCGGGTCCCGTAATCGATCGCCTGCTGCGAATGGAAAGTGCCCTGGGTCCCGGTGAAGCCCTGGCAGATCACCTTGGTGTCCTTGTTGACGAGAATTGCCATGGCTCAGGCCCCCTTCTGCGCGGACGTCTTGGATTGCGTGGCGGCGACGATCTTCTGCGCGGCGTCGGCCAGGGTCGTCGCCGTGATGATCGGCAGGCCGGATTGCTCCAGGATCTCGCGACCAAGCTGCACGTTCGTGCCCTCGAGCCGCACCACGAGCGGCCGGTCGAGACCAACTTCCCTGGCCGCACCGACAATCCCCTCGGCGATCGAATTGCAGCGCATCATGCCGCCAAAGACATTGACCAGGATGCCGCGCACGCCGGGATCGTTGAAGATGAGCTTGAACGCACAGGCGACGCGTTCCTTGGTGGCGGCACCCGCAATGTCCATGAAGTTGGCCGGCTGGCCGCCGAAATGCTGGATGATGTCCATGGTCGCCATGGCAAGGCCGGCACCATTCACCATGCAGCCGATGTCGCCATCGAGTTTCACATAGTTGAGATCATGACGGGCGGCTTCGAGTTCCAGCGGATCGACCTCATTGTCGTCGCGCAGGTCCTGGATGTCGCTGTGCCGGAACAAGGCGTTGTCGTCGAAGATCATCTTGCAGTCGAGCGCCACCAAGCGACCGACACCGGTCACGACCAGCGGATTGATCTCGATCATCACCGCATCGAGGCAGCGGAAGGCCTTGTTGACGGCCATCACCAGGCGCACGAACTTGTGCACCTCGCGCTCCTTGAGGCCGAGGGCGAAGGCAACCTGCCGCGCCTGGAAGGCGCGCATGGGCGTTGCCGGCTGCATGTCGAGCCGGATGATCTTGTCCGGATGGTGCGCCGCCACTTACTCGATATCCATGCCGCCTTCAGTGGAGGCAATGAGCGTGACGCCGCCGGTCGTGCGGTTGATCAGCTGCGCCACATAAAGTTCGCGGGCAATATCGCTCGCCTGCTCGATATAGATCTTGCGCACCTGGCGCCCTTCGGGGCCGGTCTGGTGCGTCACCAGTTTCATGCCGAGCATCTGGTCGCCATTGGCGACCACTTCCTTGATCGATTTGCAGATCTTGACGCCGCCCGCCTTGCCACGGCCGCCGGCATGGATCTGCGCCTTGACGACCCAGGTCGGGCCGTCGAGCTCTTCGGCGACCGATTCCGCCTCGACCAGATTGTGCGCGACATCGCCGCGCGGCACTGGCACGCCGAAACGCCGCAGCAATTGCTTTGCCTGGTATTCATGAATGTTCATCGCCTGCTCTCCCCTATCAGCCTGGGTCCGGCCGCGCGGCAAGTTTGCCCGTGGCGCCCAAAGCGCGATCGATTTGTGTGGATGGCAAATGCTGCGTTCAGCAGGCCAACTGACCAAGCGGACGGAAATTTCTCCGACCCCAGCGTCCGGCATGCGATCACTCTGGTCGCATGGGCGGATGACGACTTCTTAAATGCGCTTGCGCGCGCGTCCGGTCATTCGTCCGGGCGCTTCTTGGCTGCCCGTGATCATCTTATCGTGACGGGTCTTTGCCACTGTCCCAGATTCGACTAGCATGACTGTGAAAACGTCACGAGTCGGTTGCCCGCGAAAATCATGCAGAAACACCTGTCGACTCAGGTTCGGCGCCACGCCGCGATGACAACGCTAACAGGCGCGATGCTGTTGTTGACCGCTTGTGCAGATAGTCTGAAAGCGCCTTATGTCGAGCCGCGCCCGTCGACCGCGTTCCTCGATATCCCGGCGCCCGATACCACACCAGAATCGCCTTATGCGTCGATGACCTGCGTTCCCTATGCGCGCCTGGTGTCCGGCATCAATCTGCGCGGCGACGCCTATACCTGGTGGGATGGTGCGAGCGGCATCTATCAACGCGGTGCCGCGCCGGCACCGGGCGCGGTACTGGTCCTGGCGCAGACCGGCAGATTGCGCAGCGGGCATGTGGCGGTCGTGCGGCAGGTAATCAGTTCGCGCGAGATCCTGGTCGATCATGCCAACTGGATTCGCGGCCATGTCACGAATGCCCAGAGCGTCTATGATGTTTCGCCCGCCAATGATTGGAGCATGCCGCGCTTCTTCAACG
>NZ_CAMDRA010000062.1 GCF_945906275.1 Dongia mobilis | reverse complement strand
AACCAGAAGATGACCTTGTCGCCTTCCCGCACGTTCTTGCCGTGGAGTTCGAAGTCGCGGGTGGCCGTGCGCCGGAAATGCATGGTAGGCGAGGCCCAGCGGATGAACTCGTCGGGGGCCGTTTCCCAGATGTTATTCTCGCCGGCGCGGAGCTGGTCCATGAGCTGCGGGCGATTGCAGAGGGCAAAGAGCGAGGCCGCCAGCGAATAGCGGGTGGTGTCGTTGCCGGCCGCCACCAGCAGGCAGAAGAAATTGCGGAACTCGGCCTCGGTGATGACATTGCCATGGGCATCGGGCTGCAGGATGAGGTGCAGCACACCGCTGGTGTCGCCCTTGGCCTGCTTGTCGCGCATCAGCTTCTTGGCATACTCATAGAGATCGGCGCCGGCCGGCGAGCGGAACGGCATCAGGCGATAGGCGTCGGTATCGGCCTTGTCGAGCACCAGGCTGGTGAATTCCGGATCGGTGTTGGCGATGAGCTGGTCGCCCTTCTCCACGAGCCAGTCGAGATCCTCGTCGGGCGTGCCGAGGATCTGGCCCAGCATGCGCATCGGCAATTGCCGCGAGACATCCTTCACCGCGTCGAAACTGCCGCGCGCCAGCACATCATCAAGGATGGAGTCGCAGATGTGGCGGATCTGCTGGTCGAACTGGGCCACCACCGGCTTGGAGAAGGCCTTGGCCACCAGCACGCGGGTCCGTGAATGTTCGGGCGGATCGGTCTCTTGGAAGGTGCGGCGGGCGAGATATTCCTCATAGGTCTGGTCTTCCATGCGGATGCCGCGCGCGGAACTCAGCAGATCGTAATTCTTGTTGAACTCGAGGATGTCGGCATGGCGGGTCAATGACCAGAAACCCTTGCCGCCCTTCATCTCTCTCCAGGCCAGCGGCTCGTTGCGGCGCAACCGCGCAAAGGTGTTGTGCGGCGCGCCGGCCAGGAAGGAATCATGGGCCGATAGATCGGCATGGCCGTCATCGATGGGGGCAAAACTCGTCATGGCGAAACCCTTGCGTTGCGTTGTGCTGCGTGAGGCTTGTTCGTCAGGCGCCGATCTTCGGCACCAGCGACTTGCCGCCGTTCCAGACGACCCCGATCTGCCGGTAATAGCCGCCGATGATCTCCAGCGGCTTCAGATGGGCCAGTTCCTCGGTGGGTGAGTCGAACAGCGCAAAATGATCGACCGAGGCCGCGAAGGGCTGGCCGCCCTCGAATTTGGCGCCGGTCGATTCGATGAGCTCGGCATGGGCGTCGCCCTTGCCGTCGATCGCCGGCAGCCAGCGGTGATGCGCCATCGGATGGCCGTTGACGAAGCCGTTCTTCTCAGCGGGACCTTTGAGCGTGATGACGGCTTCGGCCAGGCGCCGGTCGCTGGCGGCAAGCGTTGCACCGAACTTGGCCCCCGCTGCCACCTGGGGTGCGGGCGCAAAGGGATGGGGCCTTGTCATGTGGATGGAGCCGAACTTCTTCGGATAGCCCTGATGGATGCCGCGCAGCATCGCAAAATCCTTGTCGACCCAGATATAGATGCAGCGCGAATAGGTGCGGCCTTCGAAGGTGCAGCGCACGACGGCGAAGGCTTCCTTGTATTGCGCGCGCACGGGGTCGAGCATTTCGGCTTGGCTCGCGCCGCAGGATTGCCAATCGGCCCAGATGAGCGCCACGGCGCCGGGATCTTCGGCGGCCAAGCTCAAGGGGGCCGGCAGGATCTCGGCGATGCGCTTGGGATCGGTGCGGTATTCGACGGTCAGGATGTCGCCCGCATAATGCCAGGGCGGCGGCGGCAGGAGCGCTGCCTGGCCGGTGACACTGCGCGGATAGAAGAAGCCCTGCAAGCTGGTCATGTGGTGATCTCCTCAGGCGCCGGGTTTCTTGGGCGCGCGGATGCCGCGGAATTCCCAATCACCGCCCAAGGCGGTCGAAAGCACTTCTTCCGATTCCGTGGGCTGTGCGCCGACATCCGTGCGGATCGGTTCCGGACCTTCGACCACGCGGTTGGAGAGGCGGCCCAGACCTTCGACTTCGACCTCGACCAGATCGCCGGGCTGGACGGGGCGCGAATTGGCGGGCGTGCCGGAAAGCAGCACATCGCCCGGTTCCAACGTGATGTTGCGGGCGATGTCGGCCACCAGATAGTTCATGTCCCAGGTCATCTCGGCGGTGTTGCCGTCCTGCACGACCTTGCCGTTGACATAGGTGCGGAGGTACTTGTTGCGGAAATCCCAGCCGGTGACGAAGCCTGGTCCCAGTGGGCAGAGCGTGTCGCTGCCCTTCACGCGGAGCATCGAGCCCGCATCGGTGTCGCGGAAATCGTGGAGGCCGAAATCGTTGGCGACCGTATAGCCGGCGATGTACTGGCTTGCCTCTGCCTGGGAAATGTTGCGGGCGCGCTTGCCGATGACGATGGCGACCTCGCCCTCATAGTTCAGCCATTTGCAGCCCTTCGGGCGCACGACATCGCCATTGTGGGAGTTCAGGGCCGAGGTCGGCTTCTGGAAATAGGTCGGTGTGGCCGAGAGCTTGATCTGGAATTCATGGACGCGGCTCACATGGTTGAGATGGACCGCGATAATCTTGCCAGGCTGCACGGGCGGCAGATGGATGGCGTCCTTGATCGCCACCCGGCGGCCGTCGCGCGCCACCAGTTCCTCGCCCTTGCGTTCGGTCTCGACGACGGCGCCGCCCAACAGGATGCGTCGATATTCGGTCATCTCACTCTCCCGGAACTTGAGTCTTATTCGGCCGCTTTTTTGTGTGACGTCCAGCCGCCCTGCGGCCGGTCGAACCAGATATGCACCTGGCCGGTGCCGATGGAATTTTCATAGTCGCTGTAGAGCCTGCCGGGGGCCGAGAGCTTCTCCTCGCCCAGGGCCGCCGCCATCATCAGGTAATGGCCGAAATTGGCTTCCGGCTTGAACTTCAGGAATTCCGGCATGGTCTGCAGCACGCGCGCATGATCGCCGGCCTTGAACCAGTCGATGCGCTGGAGATCGGCGGCGGAATGTTCGGGGCTGAAGATGTGCTCGACCCCCGCCGCCTCATGAGCGCGCAATTTCTGCAGCGGCCAGAACTTATGGCTCATGGCACCCGACGCCAGCAGCAGTACCTTCTTGTCGGACTCGGCGATGGCCTCGCCCAGGGCGCGGCCGGCGCGCAGGAAATCGTCGGTCTCGCCGGTCTGGGCGCAGCTCATCGAGATCCAGGCTTCCGGCCCCTTCTGCAGGTAATGGGCGACGTTGACGGTCGCATACTGGATGGGGAGATAGGGATCGCTGTTGGCGGTGATCCAGGTGCCGTGCTTGCGGGCTTTGCTCGCCACCAGCTCGGCGAAGGCCGGGTCGCCCGGCAGGTCATAGGGGACCTGGCTCATGCCGCGCGGCAATTCGTCGGAGGTGTATTTGCCGCTGCGGCGCGCCTCGCTGGTGATGACGAATTCGACGGTGGTGAACCAGTGCGAATCGAGCACCACCACGATGTCGTAATCGAGCTTGGGCAGAACCTCGTTGCGGATCCGCCGGAAGCCGTCGACCACGGTGAAATCGCGGCCGTTATTGAGCTCGTGGCGGATCGTCTCCGGCAACATGACGGTGGGAACATGGGCAATGAGCCCGCAACCAACAACCTCACCCATCATTTTCTCCAGCCTGTTGGTGCGAAAACGCTGTTCTTGACATCGCAATAGAAATCAAACGACCAGGTGCCGCCTTCGCGGCCGATGCCGGACTTGCCGTTGCCGCCAAAGGCCTGACGCAAATCGCGCACGAAGAAGCAGTTGTTCCAGACGAGACCGGCATTGACCGCGGCCGTGACGCGCTCGGCCCGCGCGGGATCGCCGGTCATCACGACGGCGGCGAGGCCGTATTCGGTGTCATTGGCCATCTCGATCGCCTGCGCTTCGGTCGTGAAGGATTGCAGGCAGAGGACCGGGCCGAATACTTCCTCGCGCAGGATTTCGGACGTCTCGGGCGGATCGACGAACAGGGTCGGCTTGAAATAGAGGCCGCCCAGCGTCTCATTGGGACCGCCGCCGAGAGCGGGCTTCAAGCCGGCGCCGACTGCGCGCTCGACAAAACCCTTCACGCGTTCGAAATGCGGGCGGCTGATCTGCGGGCCGATATCCGAGGTCTCGTCGCGCGGATCGCCTTGTTTGATCGCCTTAGCCTTCGCCAGGAAGGCTTCGAGGAACCGGTCGCGGATGCTTTCCTCGACCAGGATGCGCGTGCCGGCGAGGCAGACCTGGCCGGCATTGTCATACTGACCGATGGCGGTGTTGACCGCGAGGTCGAGATCGCAATCGGCAAAGACGATGAAGGGCGATTTGCCGCCGAGCTCGAACGACAAGGGCACGAGATTGGGGGCGGCGGCCGCAGCGATGGTCTTGGCCGTCGGCACCGATCCGGTGAAGCTCAGGCGCCTTATCTTCGGATGGCGCGAGAGGGCAGCACCCGCCTCGCGGCCCAGACCCTGGACGACGTTAAAGACACCGTCCGGCAAACCGGCTTCGGCGGTGATGTCAGCGAGCAGCGAGGCCGTGAGCGGTGCCCATTCCGGCGGCTTGTAGACAACAGTGCAGCCGGCGGCGAGCGCCGGCGCGATGCGCCAGGTGCCCAGCATCAAAGGCGCATTCCACGGCGTGATGATGGCGGCGACACCGCTCGGATCATAGCTCACATGGTTGCGGTGGCCGCGCACGTCGAAATCGGCGTGATCCAGCTGCAGCAGCCAATCGGCAAAGAAGCGGAAATTCATGGCGACGCGGGGCATGACGCCGCGCCGGTGGGAGCGCAGCAGCGAGCCATTGTCGCGGGTTTCGACCACCGAGAGCTGCTCGACGCGGGACTCAATGATGTCGGCGATGCGGTGCAGGTAACCCGCGCGCGCCTCCCGGCTGATCTTCTTCCAGGACTGGAACGCGGTGGCGGCGGCATTTACCGCCAGATCGATTTCGCCCACGTCGCCAGAGGCGATCTCGGCGATCGGCTGTTCGTCGATCGGCGAGATGGCGGCGAACTTCCGGGGAGAGTCGACACGGCGACCGCCGATCCAATGCCTGCCGTCCACCTCGACACCTTCGACCAAAGCCCGCATCCCGCCGCTCCGCAAAAATCGTTCGACGTCGAATAATTATTGAAAGCGTCAAGCGAGTCAAGCGTCGCAGTGGCAGTGGGTCGCAGGTAATGCGTCAGCTGCCATCGAGGGGACCGTCGAGATCGTTGATGGTGGCGAGGATGAGGCGAATCGCATCGGTCGCCGCCTGCATCTGCTTTGCGCTGAGACGTTCGACGATGCGGGTCTCCTCAGCGTTGAACTTCGGAAAGATGCTGCTGATGAGCTCGGCGCCGGTGGCCGTGAGGTTGACGATGACGAGGCGGCGCTCCAATTCGTTGGCCCGCCTGCGCACCAGCTTGCGCCCTTCCAGCATGTTGAGAATGCTGGAGAGGGTGCTTTTGGCGACCCCGGCCTCGGCGGCAAGGCGGCGCGTTTCCAGTTCGCCATAGATCCACAGGCACCAGAGCGTCACGAAGGCTGACCAATGAAGATCGGCCTCTTTCAGCACGGCACGTTCGAAATGATCGCGGATGAAACCGGAAGCGCGGTGGATGTTGGAGACCAGCGCCATGGAATCGAGGTTGATGCGGAGGCCCGCCACCCGCTTCTCGCCCAGCACTTCGGCCAACGGCTTGGTCGAGCGTTTCCCGGTCGTTGCCTTTGATGGAACGGGCTTCTTTGCGGATGCCGGCCTTGGCGCCGATTCCTTGCCGCGAGATCGGGATCCCTCGCTCTTCGCGGGTGCAGCAAGGCGGGCGGGGGCGCGGTGGTCTTTGTCCAAAGCGAAACTCCGAGGGATTCGAGGCGCGCGCTTTATAGCATCGCGCCGCCGACCACATAAGGGACCAATCGCCGCGCGCGCTCAAGTCGCAACTGTCTCTTGCCGAAGATTTTGATTCGCGTTATCGTTCGACATCGAATGAATAACAAAAATCGCCGGCAGGGCCCCGCCTTGTCGAAACGATGAGACTTGGCCGCGGGAATTTCCGCGCGCCATACACGGGGGTTTTGGCGGCCGAGATCATTTGGCCGCCGGCGTTTCAGGGAGGGGAAATTGACGGACCTTAATTCCACGGACAGATTGCGGCGCAATGCCTTGGGCGTTGCCGCGGTCACATTCTTCGTCGTCTCGGCGGCAGCACCGCTGACGGCGGTGGCGGGCGGTTTTCCGATCGCCATGCTGCTCGGCAACGGTGTCGGCGTACCATTGGCGGTGCTGGTGGTGACGGCGATCCTGCTCATCTTCTCGGTCGGCTATACGACCATGGCGCGGCATATCTCCAATGCCGGGTCCTTCTATGCCTTCACGGCGCGGGGCCTCGGCGGTGTCGCCGGCGGTGCGGCGGCCTATGTCGCAGTGCTCGCCTATAACGCCATGCAGATCGGGCTTTACGGCCTGTTCGGCGCGGTGGCGGCCGGGACCTTCGCCAGTTTCGGGTTGGAACTGCCCTGGTGGGTCTGGTCGGGCATCGCTTTGGTGCTGGTCGCCATCTTCGGCTACCGGCAGATCGACCTCTCGGCCAAGGTGCTGGCGGTCCTGGTGGCGGCGGAATACATCGTCGTCCTCATCATGGATCTCGCCATCGTCGGCAAAGGCGGGGCTGCCGGTATCAGCACGGTGAGTTTCACCCCGGAAGCCTTCATGTCCGGCTCGCCCGTCATCGGCATGCTGCTCTGCTTTGCCGGTTTCATGGGTTTTGAGGCGACCACGATCTATAGCGAGGAAGCCCGCGATCCGCACCGCACGGTGCCGCGTGCGACCTATCTCTCGGTCCTGGTCATCGGCATCTTCTATGCCTTCACCACCTGGTGCATGGTCTTGGGCACCGGTCCCGACAAATTGATGGAGACGCTGGGCGGGCTGCCCGACCCCACCACCTTCATCTTCGTGCTGTCTGACCAATATGTCGGCGGCACCATCACCACGCTGATGAGCCTGCTGCTGGTCTCGAGCGTGTTCGCGGCACTCCTTGCCTTCCACAATGCCGCCGCGCGCTATTTCTACGTGATGGGCCGCGAGGGCCTGCTGCCGGCCCATCTCGGCCGGACCCATGACGAACATCAGAGCCCGCATACGGGATCGGTCCTCCAGACCATCCTCGGCATCGTGGTGCTGGCGATCTTCGTCATCACCAACCAGGATCCTGTGCTGGCCCTGTTCGTCTGGCTCACCAATCTTGCGACCCTGTGCGTGATCGCGCTGATGGCCATCGTGTCCTTCGCCGTGATCGTGTTCTTCCACCGCCATCCCGCCCTTGAATCCTCGGTCTTCAGCACGAAGCTGGCGCCCTTGGTGGCCGGCGTGGTGCTCGCCATCATCGCCTATTCGGTGGTGACGCATTTTGGTCTGCTGACCGGGGCCTCGGAAGCGCTGGCCATCGCGCTGCCGCTGCTGGTGCCGGCGGCCGCCATCGTCGGCGCCATAGTCGCCAACCAGCTGAAGCAGGCGGGCGGCACGCGCTTTGCCGATCTGGGCGCGCATCAGAAGAACTGACGAGCTACCTCTCACAGGCGGAACGGGTAACACCGTTCCGCCCTTTTTCTGTGTGCGGAGGGATTGATGGCGTTCACCAACCGGATTACCGTCCAGGATCTCGAGGACGATCCCTACCCGCTTTATGCGCGCATGCGGCGCGAGGCGCCGGTCGCTTTCGTGCCCGCGGTCAATATCTGGCTGGTGACCCGCTGGGCCGATGTCGAGCATGTGGCGAAGTCGCCGGAACTGTTCACGGCACACGTCAAATCCTCGCCGATCGAACGTACCTTCGGCAAGCCAACCATCCTCACCACCGACGGGCCGGTGCACAAGGAACTGCGCGCCGGCATCGACCCCAAATACAAGCCCAAGGCGGTGGCCACCTATATCGAGCCGCTGGTGCGGCCGATCGCCGATGAATATCTGGATGCGCTGCTGGCCAAAGGCGGCGGCGATTTGATGGCGGAATATTTCGAACCCATCTCCACCTTGAGCCTTGCCCGCTCGTTCGGGTTCGAAGGGATCGACATGCCCACCCTGCGGCGCTGGTTCTATGGCCTGGCGCAAGGGGCGATCAATTTCGAGAACGATCCGGAACGGCAGAAAATCGGTGATGCGGTAAGCGCTGAAATCAGCGAAGCGGCAGATCTCATCTTTGACCGGCTGGAGCGGACGCCGGATCAGTCGGCGCTGTCGCATATGCTGCATGACGGGATGCCAGCGGGGAAGACGCGGCCGCGCGCGCTGCTGCTGCCCACGGTCAAGGTGACCCTGCTGGGCGGCATGCAGGAGCCGGGACATGGGGCGGGATCGGTGCTGGTGGGGTTGCTCGGCAATCCGGATCAGATGACCGACGTGCAGCGTGACATGGACTTGCTGCTGCCCAAGGCGGTCGATGAAGGATTGCGCTGGGTGGCGCCCATCGGCACGCAGACGCGCGAGACTACGCGCGCGGTCGAGCTGGGCGGGGTCACGATTCCCGCCGGGGCGGCGGTGGGTGCGCTGGTTTCGTCGGCCAGCCGCGACGAGGCGCGCTTCACCGATCCGGACCTTTTCAACATCCATCGGAACGAGGGGCCGCATGCGGCCTTCGGCTTCGGTCCGCATTTCTGCTCCGGCCGCTGGTTCGCTCGCGACCAGATGATCGTTGCGGTCAAAGTGTTGCTGGAGCGCACCAAAGAGATCGCGCTGGTGCCGGACCTCTTGCCCCAATTCCGCGGCTGGGAATTCCGGGCGCCGACGTCGCTGCAGGTGAGCTTGCGCTAGGCCCCTCGCGCTTATCCTTGGGCCAACGCCGCGATGTAGGGTGCGTCGGCACGGATTTCGATCACGGTCGGGATCCTGGCGGTGGCGGCGCGGCGGAGAGCCGAGGTGAGTTCCACAACGCTGCTCGGCCGCATCGCGCCGCAGCCGAAGCCGATGGCGATGGTGAGAAAATCCGGCGTGTAGATGTCGACACCGATGGGCTGGATCTGGCGGTCGACCATATAGGTCTTGATCTCGCCATAGCCGTCATTGTTCCACAGCAGCACGATGAGCGGCAGCTCAGCCTCGACCGCGGAAGCCAGTTCCGCGATGGTGAATTGCAGGCCGCCATCCCCGATCAGCACCACCACGGGGCGGTCGGGTGCTGCGAGCTTGGCGCCGATGCCGGCCGGCAGACCGTAGCCCAGGGTGCCGTAGCCGGTGCTGGAGTTGAAGTAGGAACGGGGCCTCGGCGATTCATAACATTGATTGAGGGCATAGACCGGCTCGGTCGAATCGCCGGCGATGATGGCGTCGGGCAGTACCTCCAGAACCACCTTGGCGATGCGCTGGTGCAGGCTGACCGCCGGCCACCAATGCTGGATCGTTGCCGCGCGCACGGCGGCAGCGCGTTTGGCGCCCGGGCTATCGATCTTGGGCGTGCTGCCCAGCGCAACATGGAGCGCCTCGTTGAGCGCCGTCACGGCAAGGGCGGCGTCGCTCAGGATCGGCAGGTCGGCCGCGACCGCGCGCACCAATTGTTCGGGGTCGATGTCGATGCGGATGAGCTTGCCGCCGAACTGCAAGGGCTTGGGCTCAGGGTACATTTCGGTCTCGCCGAATTCGGTACCGATGGCCAGCACCAGGTCGGATTGCGCGATCGCCGCATGGACCGGCGGGAAGGCCATGTTTTCGCCGATGCGCAAGGGGTGCGCTGGCGGCAGGATGCCCTTGGCATTCACCGTGTTGATCACGGGTGCATCGAGATGTTCGGCCAGGGCACGGATGCCAGCGGCCGCATCGGCAGCACCGCCACCGAGGATGAGGAGTGGTGCCTTGGCCGCTTTCAGCCATTCCGCTGCCAGGGCGATGTCGGCTGCCTGCGGCGCAGGGCGCTTCGGCAAGGCACGGCGGGCGACGATGACGGGATCAACCCGGGCCGTGATGACATCGATGGGGATCTCGATATGGACCGGGCGCGGCCGCGCACTGGCGAAGAGCGCGAAAGCCCGCGCCAGCACCTGCGGCAATTGATCGGGTGACAGCAGCGTGTGGCTGAAGGCGGAGACGCCCGCCACGACATTGCGCTGCGAGGGGAGTTCATGGAGGCGGCCGTCGCCCATGCCGAGTTGCTCGGTGCGGTTGACGGCGGAGATCACCAGCATGGGGATGGAATCGGCATAGGCCTGGCCCATCGCGGTGAGGATATTGGTCATGCCGGGGCCGGTGACGATGAAGCAGACGCCCGGCTTACCGCTCACTCGCGCATAGCCGTCGGCCATGAAGCCCGCACCCTGCTCGTGGCGCGGTGTCACATGGCGGATGCGGGTCTGCGGCAGGCCCCGGTAGAGTTCGACCGTGTGCACGCCGGGGATGCCGAAGACCAGCTCGACACCATAGGCATCGAGAAGCTGCACCAGCCATTCGCCACAGGTTGCCATGCCGGGGGTCGCCATGATCTTCATTCTCCAGGGAAATCAGGGGATTAAGGGGAGGATAGAGCCTTGCCCGGGAGATTGTTACAATACACAATAACTTACGTTCACTTCGACACCGCACGATATGAAGGCATCGCTATGTTGGCCAATCTGAGCGAAGGCGATCTCAAGCTGCTGCGCGTCTTTGCCAAGGTGGTCGAGGCCGGCGGTTTTTCGGCGGCACAGATCGAACTCAATGTCAGCCAGTCGACCATCAGCACGCACATGACGGCGCTGGAGCAGCGCCTGGGCGTGCGGCTGTGCGAGCGGGGTCGCGCCGGCTTCAGCCTCACTGAAAAGGGCAAGCTCATCTACCAGGCGAGCCAGCGCCTGTTCGGCGCGGTGGATGAGTTCCGCGCGGCGGCGGGTGCCGCGCGCAACAGCCTGGTGGGGACGCTCAACATCGGCATCGTTGACAATCTCATCACCAATCCGGCCTGCCGGCTGCACCAGGCGATCAGCCGCTTCAACCAGCAGGCGCCGGAGGTGCAGATCTCGGTCCAGGTGACCTCACCCACCGAAATCGAGCAGGCGGTGCTGGAAGGCCGGCATGATCTGGGCTTCGGCGCCTGCGGGCGGCATTCGCCCTATCTCTGTTACGAGGATCTGTTCGAGGAACGGCAGGTGCTCTATTGCGGCCTGGGGCATCCCTTGTTCGCGCGCAGCGAGACGGTGACGCTCGACGATCTCAAGGACCAGCAATTCGCGCGGCGCGCCTATACGGCACCCAATCAGTTTCCCAATGGCGTCAGTCTCACCTCAACCGCCACCTCCGACCTCATGGAGAGTGTCGCGGTCTTCATCCTCTCCGGCCGCTATATCGGCTTCCTGCCGGTGCATTTCGCCCAGCAATGGGTGGCCCAGGATCTGATGCGGCCGCTCCTCGAAAAGCGGCTGGGCTATCAGAACCCGATCTACCTCACCATCCGCAAGACCGAGCAGAAGAAGCCGCTGCTGGGCGCCTTCCTGGATGAGGTCCATAGGGTGCACCGGGCTGTGCCGGAGGCTGTGAAGCCGAAGAAGCTGGCGCGGGTTTGAAGAAAGAACCCCTCACCCCGCCCCTCTCCCCGCTATCGCGGGGCGAGGGAGTTTCGACCGAACTCGTGATAAGCCCCCCGCCCCGCCCCGTCGGCGAATGCCGACATTCGTCGGCCGGGCGGGGAGAGGGGTTGGGGTGAGGGGCGTTTACGGACTCAGTGCTTCAGCAACTGCCCGAGGAAGAGCCTGGTGCGCTCGTTCTTCGGGCTGGCGAAGAACTCGGCCGGGGGGGCCACCTCGACCACCTGGCCATGATCCATGAAGACGACACGGTCGGCCACGGTGCGGGCGAAGCCCATTTCATGGGTGACACAGATCATGGTCATGTGCTCTTCGGCGAGTTCCACCATGACGTCGAGCACTTCCTTGATCATCTCTGGATCGAGGGCCGAGGTCGGCTCGTCGAACAGCATCACCTGTGGTTCCATGCAGAGGGCGCGGGCGATGGCGACGCGTTGCTGCTGCCCGCCGGAAAGCTGGGCCGGATATTTATGCGCCTGTTCGGCGATGCGCACGCGGGTGAGGTAGCGCATGGCCAACTCCTCCGCCTGGGCGCGCGGCATCTTGCGCACGCGGCGCGGCGCCAAAGTGAGGTTCTGCAGAATGGTGAGATGCGGGAACAGGTTGAACTGCTGGAACACCATACCCACCTCGCGGCGGATGAGCTCGATATTCTTGAAATCCGCCGTGAGCTCGACGCCTTCGACCAGGATCTCCCCCGACTGATGCTGTTCCAGCCGGTTTATGCAGCGGATCGCGGTCGATTTGCCGGAACCTGACGGGCCGCAGATGACGACGCGCTCGCCCTTGTTGACGGTCAATGAGACGTCCTTGAGGGCCTGAAACGAGTCGTACCATTTGCTGACATTGCGCAGCTCGATCATCGGGGCCGATTTGTTGATCTGCGGGTCCATGGGTGATGTCCTCAGCGATGGCCGGTGGGCGAGAGACGCCGTTCCAGGCGCCGCGACCAATGAGTGAGCGGATAGCAAATGGCGAAGTAGATCAGCGCCACGATGCTGTAGGTGATGAAGGGCTGGAAGGTCGCGTTGTTGATGACCTGCCCCGCCTTGGTCAGTTCGTGGAAGCCGACGATCGAAGCCAAAGCGGTGCTTTTCACCAGCTGCACCAGGAAGCCGACCGTGGGCGGGATGGCGATCTTCAAGGCCTGGGGCAGGATCACGTCGCGCATCTGCTGGACGAAAGTCATCCCTAAGCTGGCGCTGGCATCCCATTGCCCGCGCGGGATCGCATCGACGCAACCGCGCCAGATTTCAGCCAGGAAGGCGGTGGCGTAGAGAGTGAGCGCGATGGTCGCGGCCAGCAGCGGCGAGACATCGAGCCCCAGCTTCGGCAGGCCGAAGAAAATGAGGAAGAGCTGCAGGAGCAGCGGTGTGCCCTGGAACAACTCTACATAGAGGTGCATGAGCCTGCCACCGACACGGGGCCGCGCATAGCGCAACAGCAGCAGCAGGAGCGCGCCGATGCCGCCGCCGAGAAACGCAATGGCCGACAAGGCCAGGGTCCAGCGCGTGGCGAGAAGCAGAAAGGACAGGATATCGGCAAGCGAGAATTCGATCATCGCGCCCGCCCGGCAAACAGGCGGGTCCCCGCCTTGGCAGCGAGGCGGCGCAGACAGATCGCCATCGCGAGATAGATCACGGCCACCACGAAATAGGCTTCAAAGGTGCGGTAGTTGCGCGACTGGATGAGGTCGGCGACGTGGGTGAGGTCCATGACGGCGATCTGCGAGACGACGGCGGATTCCAGCATGGTGATGACGATCTGGCTGACCAGGGCCGGATACACATTGGCGATGGCCTGGGGCAGAATCACGCTGAGGAAGACCCAGATCGGATGCAGGCCCAAGGCAAGACCCGCCTCGCGCTGGCCCGGCGGCACGGATTCGATGCCCGCGCGCATGATCTCGATCGTATAGGCCGTGAGGTTGATCGTCATGGCGATGATGGCGGCCGTCATGGCCGTCATCTTGAGGCCGAGGCTCGGCAGGCCGAAGAAGATGAAGAAGAGCTGCACGAGGAAGGGTGTGTTGCGGATGAGCTCGACATAGGCTGTCACCAGGGCGCGCGCCCAGCGCATGCCCCAGCGTGCCGTCGCCGCCCCACCGATGCTGATGAGGAGGCCGAAGGTCGCGGCAATCGCGGTCAATCCCAGCGTGACACCCGCACCCTGCAGGAACATGCCGAGATAGCCCGCGATCGCGCTCAGGTCGAAATCACCGCCCATGGCTGTATCAGCAGCCCTGGATGGTTAGAAATCCTTCGGCAAGGGGGCTTTCAGCCACTTCACCGCGAGATCATTGAGGCTGCCATCGGCGCGCATCGAGGCCAAGAGTTCGTTGAGCTTCTTCTGCAGGCCCGCTTCGCCCTTCTTCACCGCCATGTTCGAGGGCGAGGTCAGGAGCTGGAACTTCTCGACCGGCTTGATCGCCGGGTTCTTGGCGAGAATGGTGGCGCCGACATCATTGCCGACCACCATCAGCTGGGCCTGGCCGGAGAGGAAAGCCGAGATGACGCCGTTATAATCGCTGTAGCGCTGGATATCGGCACCGGCGGGAGCGACCTTGGTCACCTCGGTGTCTTCGAGCGTGCCGCGATTGACGGCGATGGTCTTGCCGGCGAGATCGGCGGCGTTGGCGACCGCGACCTCTTCCGGTCCCATGACGGCGATGTAATAGGGCGCGTAGGGGTCGGTGAAGTCGACCACCAGAGCCCGCTCGTCGCTGAAGCCGATGCTGAGCAGCAGATCGACCTTGCCTTCGCTCAAGGAAGGAATGAGATTCTGGCCGGTGATGCCGACAAGGTCGGCCTTGACGCCGAGATGCTTCGCGATGATCTCGGCCATCTCCACGTCATAACCCTGGACGGTCATGTCGGAGCCCAGGGACGCAAAGGGGGGGAAGTCTCGAAGATGCCGACCTTGATCGAGCCGGCTTTGGCGATGTCCTCGAGCGCATCGGCGGATGCCTGATGGGCGCCGAAGGTGAGCAAGCCCAGCGCCAGCATGGCCGTGCTGGCCAGGACCCCACGGCGGGATAGTGTCTTTTTCATTGTCGCCCCCTCTGTTGGATGAGTTTCATCCCGGGCAGTTTCGCAGCTGCGAAGGTGGTTACAATAGCAATCGGCCAAAACTCACTTCAGCCACAGCCGATGTAACAGAGCTGACCGGTTGGTAGGAAAGCCGGGCGGCCTTAGTGGCGCAGCATGCCGCTGCGGTAGGCGCGCGGGCTCATGCCGGCCCAGCGCGTGAAGGCGCGGGTGAAGGCGGAAAGCTCGGAATAGCCCAGCAAAAGGGCTATTTCGCTGAGCGGCAATTGTCCCTGCTGCAGGTAATGGCGCGCAAGATCGTAGCGCGTCTGATCCACTGCCGCGCGGTAGCCGAGCCCGGCATCGGCCAAAGCGCGCTGGATCGCGGTGGGCGAGAGGCGCAGCATATGGGCGATCTGCTCCAGGGTGGGAGCACCCTCGGTCAGGCGCAGGCGGACGGCACCGCGCACCCGGTCGATGAGGGACTCTGAACGATCATGGGAGCCCAGCGATTGCAGGCAGGTCTGCATCATGGTGAGGAGCTTGAGGTCGCGCCCCGGCATCGGCCGCGCCAGCAGGTCGGCATCGAAGATGATGGCGTTGGTGTTGCAGCCGAAGAAGACCGGCGCACCGAAGGCCATTTCATGCTGGCGCCAATCATCGGGTCGTGGATGTTCAAACTGGATTTCGAGCGGCGACCAGTGGCGGCCACAGGCTTCGCGGATGATGTTGGTGAACTGGCCAAGTGACAGTTCAGCATCCTGGCGCCGCGCGATGATGGCGGGCGAAAGAATCTGATATTCGAGCCGCATGCGCCCATCTGCATCGCGCCGCAGGCCCATGGTGGAGGAGCTTTGCTGATAGCGGAACAGGCCCACCAGATTTTCCAGCGCACTGCCCAGGGTCGGCGAGGAGAGCGACGCATAGCCCCACATGCCGAGGTCGCGGGGCGAAAATTGCTGGCCGAACCAGAGACCGAAATTGTCACGCCCGGTCTGCTTCGCCGCTTCCTCGAACAGGCCGCAATAGGCGGCAAGGCGCAATTGCAGGGTGGGCGCCGCGGTCATTTCCGGGGCGATGCCGCAATTGCCGAAGATGGAATCGACGTCGCCGCCTTGCGCCTCGATGAAGTCGACCAGGCCGGACGCGGCGGCGGACAGCACCACCGGCCCGCTTTGGGAGCCGCCAGTTTCCACCATTGCCTGTCGTCCCGGATGGATCATCGAAGAACGTCCTGTTAAGGGTCAGGAATGATGGCATGCTGCCGCCGATGCTGCAAGGCAACATGGCGAACCTGTCAAGATCGGGCGGGTTTCGGTCAAGCAGGCGCCGGCGCCAGGGTCTAACGTGCCGCTAAACTCGCAGAAGACTGCGCAGAAGTTTGCATCGGGAGAGGGTGATGAGCGACCCAACGCGGTCTGGTGGCAATCCGGGGGCTAACCGCTGGCGCCGTTTCGCCGATTGGGACGAGCGGCCGCTGCGCCTCGACCGGTTCGCGATCGAAGACCCGGAGAACGGCTTTGCTGCCTTCCACGGCGCCAAGGACCCCAAGCCCGGCCTGGTGATGGAAGCCGGCCGGATCGCCAGCATGGATGGCATCCCCCTGGCCGATTTCGACATGATCGACCATTTCATCGCCCATCATCATCTCGATCTGGAGCTCGCACCCACGGCGATGGCGATCCCCTCGGCCGAGATCGCGCGCCGGCTGGTCGATATCGCGGTGCCGCGCGAGGAACTGGCGCGCCTGGCCCATGGCCTGACGCCAGCGAAGCTTGCCGAGGTGGTGGCGCAGCTCTCGGCCATCGAGCTGGCCTTCGCCTTTTCCAAGATGCGCACCAGGAAGGTGCCGGGCAACCAGGGCCATGTGACCAACGCCAAGGACGACCCATTGCAACTGGCGGCCGATGCCGCGACCGCGGTGGCCTTCGGCTTCGACGAGGTCGAGACCACCATGCGCGTCGCGCGCAATGCCTGGTCCAACGCGCTGGCTTGCGCGGTGGGGGCGGCCGTCGGGCGCTGGGGCACCCTCTTCCAATGTTCGAGCGAGGAAGCCGAGGAATTGCAGATCGGCATGGCTGGCTTCACCTCCTATGCCGAGACGGTCTCGGTCTATGGCACCGAGCGGGCCTTCACCGATGGCGACGATACGCCCTGGTCAAAGGCGTTCCTGGCCGCGGCCTATGCCTCGCGCGGGATCAAGATGCGCTGCACCTCGGGTGCTGCCTCAGAACTTCTCATGGGGTTCCATGAATCAAAATCGCTGCTCTATCTGGAGGCGCGATGCCTATGCCTGCAGCGGGCGATGGGTGTGCAGGGCACGCAGAATGGCGGCATCGACGGCGCGCCCTTGGCGTCCACCATGCCGGGCGGTGTGCGTGAATTGCTGGCCGAGAATCTCATCGCGGTGTGGCTCGATCTTGAATGCGCGACCGGCAACGATGCGCGACATTCGGAATCGGAGATCCGTGTCGGCGCCAAGATCCTGCCCTATCTCATCGCCGGGTCGGACTTCATCTGCTCAGGGATGGGCTCGATCCTGAAATACGACAATTCCTTCAATCCTTCCTCGTTCAACGGGGAGGAGATGGAAGATTTCCTGGTGCTGCAGCGGGATTATGAGGCCGATGGTGGCTTGACCTCGGTCGGCGAAGCGACGGCGCTCGACGTCCGCAAGCGCGCCATCGACGCGCTGGCCGCGGTCTTTGCGGAACTGGAGCTTGGCAATCCGACCGAGGCCATGAAGCGCAGCGTCGCCGTGGCATCCGGCTCCAACGACACGGAAAGCTATCTGCCGCGCGATGTTTCCTTCATCAGCGAGAAGATCAAGGAACGCGGCATCAATGTGCTGGACGTGATCAAGGCGCTGGCCGCGCGCGGCTTTCGCGCGGAAGCGCAGAACCTGCTCAATGTCGTGCGGCTGCGGGTCTCGGGCGATTATCTGCAGACGGCGGCGGTGGTGCGCAACGGCCATGTGGTGAGCGCCGTCAACAATCCGAACGATTATAGCGGCCCCGGCACCGGCTACCGGGTGAGCGAGGCAAGGCGGCAGGAACTCTCCGCCATCCGCGACGTGCTGACACGCGAGGAAGTGCTGCGCACGGAAGCGACCTTTGCCGGGCCGGAAGCCAAGCTCATCACCTACAAGACATTGGGCGATGCCGCGGCCACGGGACCCAAGAACGAGATTGTCATCGGCGTCAGCCCGGCCTTTGGGGTGAAGCTGTTCCGCACCCTTGCCGGCCACGCCCTGTCGGCGGTGCTGCGCGCCTTGAGCGAGGGGATCCAAGCCCAGGGCGGGATCGCCCGCATCGTGCGCATGCGGCACACGGCGGATACCTCGTTCCTGGGATTGAGTGCGGCACGCCTTGCCGGATCCGGCATCGGCATCGGAATCCAGGCCAAGGGCACGGCGGTCATTCACCAGGCCGACCGGCTGCCGCACCACAATCTGGAGCTTTTTTCCAACGCGCCGATCACGTCACTTGCGCATTATCGCAGTTTCGGCGAGAACGCCGCCACCTATGCGCGGCACGAGATGCCGGAGCCGGTGGTGGTGCCGACCGAGGGCAAGGCGATGGGGGCGCGCTATCATGCGCAGGTGGCACTCATCTATGCCATCGAGACCTCGCTCACCGCCGACGGGGCCAAGCCTGAGGATATCGAGATCGCATTCCTGGAGGCGCAGTAATGGCACGCATCAACGGCATTGCCGATTATCCGCTGGCGGAGAACCGCCCCGACCTGGTCAAGACCGCACGCGGCACGCCGCTTGCCGACCTCACCTTGCAAGCCGTCGAGGCCGGCACGGTGACATTGGAGGATCTGCGCATCACGCCGCAGGCGCTCAAGGACCAGGCGCGCATTTCGGAACTTGCCGGGCGGCCGACGCTCGCGCGCAATTTCGAACGCGCCGCCGAGATCGTCGACGTGCCACAGGATTTTGTGCTGAAAGTCTATGAGCTGCTGCGGCCCGGGCGCGCCAAGACCAAGGATGACCTGCTGGCGGCGGCCAGGACCCTGCGCGAGACCTACGGTGCTGCGCAGATGGCGGTTTTTGTCGAGGAAGCGGCGGAAGTC
>NZ_CAMDRA010000061.1 GCF_945906275.1 Dongia mobilis | reverse complement strand
CGTTGGAAGCCGGCAAGAACAAGATCGGGCCGTCATTGCATGCGATTGTTGGGCGACAGGCCGGGACGATCGAGGGCTTTGCGTACTCGGACGCCATGAAGAACAGCGGCCTGACCTGGGATGAGAGCAATCTGACCCAGTACCTGCTGGCACCGAAGAGTTTGGTGCCGGGCACGAAGATGGCGTTTGCGGGGATCAAGGATGAGGTGAAACGCGGGGATTTGATTGCGTATCTGAAACAGGCAACGCAATAGGGGGCGGCATTGCAGGATCCATTTGGGCGAAACATCAGCTATCTGAGGGTCTCGGTCACGGATCGCTGCGACCTGCGATGCGTCTATTGCATCGCGGAAGACATGACCTTCCTGCCACGGAGGGAAGTGTTGACGATCGAGGAACTTGATCGCCTCTGTGGTGCGTTCATCCGCATGGGTGTGCGCAAGCTTCGCCTGACCGGGGGTGAACCATTGGTCAGGCGCGAGATCATGACCCTGATCAGGTCGCTCTCCGCGCATCTCAAGACCGGCGCGCTGAGTGAACTGACACTGACGACCAACGGGACCCAGTTGGCGAAGTACGCAGACGGCCTCGCGGCAGCCGGCATACGGCGGGTCAATGTGTCGCTGGACAGCCTGCGGCCGGACACATTCAAGTCCATCACGCGCTGGGGAAAGCTGGAAAATGTCCTGGATGGCGTGATGGCCGCCAAGGCTGCCGGAATCAAGGTCAAGATCAACGCCGTTGCCCTTAAGGGCGTCAACGATGGCGAGGTTCACGATCTGGTCGATTGGTGCGGTGGCAACGGTTTCGACCTCTCCTTCATTGAAGTCATGCCCATGGGGGATATCGGGGGTGAACGACGAATGGAGCAGTATTATCCGCTGTCGGAGCTGCGCACGGAGTTGCAACGCCGGTGGACACTTAAGGATACGGACTATCGGACGGGTGGTCCGGCCAGCTATGTCGACTGCGTCGAGACCGGGCAACGGATCGGCTTCATCACCCCCATGACTCACAATTTCTGTGAGAGCTGCAACCGCGTGCGCGTCACCTGCACTGGGCAGCTATTCATGTGCTTGGGCCAGGAGGATAGCGGTGATCTACGCGCGGCTATCCGAGAGAGCGAAGGCGATGCAAGGCTCGAAGCCGCAATAGCCGAAGCGATCTCGCGGAAGCCCAGGGGACATGACTTTATCCTTGATCGGCGCAGCTCAAATGTATCCGTGACAAGGCATATGTCTGTCACGGGCGGCTAGATAGTATCAACAGATATTGCCGGTCTGCAGCCGAGTCGAAAGTGCTGTGCCTGACGTCTGCGCGAGTTTGTCCCCGCGCAGCGACTCTCAGGCGATCATCCGCATTGGATTGTCCGCGGTAAAGACAGCTTCACCATTGACGAAAGTCGCGATGAGGCGTGGCAGACTGCCCTCCTGCCACGAGACCAGCAATAGATCGGCGCGTTGACCCACCGCCAGTCGACCACGATCCGCCAGTCCCACCGCATCCGCGGCATTGGCCGAAACCAGATTCCAGGCGATGCCGAGATCGGCGAGACCCAGATTGACTAGGGTGAAGGCCGCGCTCATCAGGGCCGGATAATAGTAGTCCGACGTCAGCACGCTGCAGAGATCCTCGGCGACCGCCTCGCGACCACCGAGCCTTGCTGCATGACTGCCACCGCGTACGACATTGGGGGCGCCGAGGATGGTGATGCCACCGTGATCGAGTGCCGCCCGGGCCGTACGACGATCGAGGGGAAACTCGCAGATGCGGCAACCGAGGGCGAGATACTCCGCGCGCATCTCCGGCGAGATATCGTCATGGGAGGCCATCGGCAAGGAGGCGGCCCGCGCGGCATCGGACAGGCGCTGCATCGCCGCCGGCACTTCGGGTGAGCGTGCCTTGGTCTGTCGCAGCATCTCGGCAAAATCATCGCCCGTCAGACCTGTACGCGCGGCATAGGTGGCCAGCTTGTGGCGGTCTGTCAGTTTCGCGGCAATGTCGTCGGTATGATCATTGAATGCAAGAAGGTCGACCAGGCCATCATCGATCCAGGCAATGACTTCGTCGACCGCATCCAGGTTGAAGGTTTCGAAGCGAAGGTGCAGGCGCGTATCGCAGGAAAGGCGCGGGCGCAGTTGGCGCAGACCGTTGACGAAGCGGCGCGCCGAATCGGCATCGCGCAGGCCGGGTTCCCAGCTATAGGTGAGTCCGTGATAGGCCGTGGTGATGCCGTTGGCGACGAGCTGTCGATCCGTATCGAACAGCGCCATGTCGTCGGCAAAGCGGACCCCCGGCCGGGGCATGAGCTGACGCTCAAAGGCATCGCCATGCAGATCGATCATGCCAGGCAGCACCATCAGGCCATCGGCGCGCCAGCGACGCGACGTTGCACTGCCCGATTCGCCAACGGCCACAATGTTTCCCGCCGAAATCGTCAGGTCGACCCGTTCGACCGCCCCGCCCGGCATCAAGACATTGCCGCCGGCAATCACGAAATCCATCACATGCAACTCCTTGCAACAATCACTTTGCTTGGCGGGATGATCAGGAATTTTGCGGGGCCGATCCAGAGAAAGGATGGCGAATAGTCGATGGCAGGAACGATTTCATGGACTGCGTTCCGGCTTGTCTACGGGTCGTCACATTGTTGAAACATGGGAGTCTTAAAGGAGTCACGAGTCGCTTCCATTCTCTCATGGGGCACGGAATTGTGCCGCTGGATACTATGAAAGGGAGCCGCTATGAACTGTCTTGCCGGGACCAAATATGCGCGCCGCGCTGTGCTTGCCGCCGCTGCGGCCTTGCCTTTGCTGCTGCAGGCGAACTTCGCCCATGCTGTCGAGACCATTCGTTTCGCCGTGACCGATATCGCCGGTCTCGAGGATCTGCAGCGCGAATACGGCGCTCTGGCCGAGGCTCTTGCCCAGACCACGGGCTATGAAATCAAGTTTACCCCGGTGAGCAGCCGCACCGCCGCGGTTGAGGCGATGCGTGCGGAGCAGGTCGACTTCGTCCTCACCGGCCCGGCCGAATATGTGGTCTTCAAGAAGCGCACCGATGCCCAGGTGGTGGTTGGCTTTCAACGCCCGGACTACTTCGCCATGATCGTGACTTTGGCCGAAAGCCCGGTTGCCGGCCCTGAAGATCTCAAGGGAAAAAAGGTGGCCTTCGGTGATATCGGCTCCACCTCCGCTCATATCGGTCCCATGCAGGTATTGGCTGATTTCGGGGTCGATCCGATGAAGGATATCGAGGCCCTCCATGTCAGCCGCAATGTCGCCGTCGAAAGCCTGATCAAGGGCGATATCGCGGCCATCGGCATTAATGCAACGCATCTCGCGAGCGTGCGGTCCAAGTTTCCCGATACGGCGTTCAAGGTCATCGCCCGTGGCCGCGACCTGCCCAACGACCCGGTGCTCGCCGGAAAGCATGTCGACCCGGCGATGATTGAGAAGGTACGCAAGGCCTTCATCGACAATCAGCCGGCCCTCATCGAAGCCCTGCTGAAGGGCGAAGACACCCAGAAGTACAAGGGCATGCACTTCCTGGCCTCGATTGAGGACAAGGACTACGACTATGTCCGCCGCATGTATGCGACCATTGGCTATCCCGAATACGCCGAATTCGTCGGCCAATAGGGGTATTGGCCATGACGGTCGTATCCGTCGCCAGAGCGGGTAAACCACGGATCGCTGCGGCTTATGCCGCAGCGGTTCGCCGCCCGTTGGATGGTGTCCCCGCTCGCAGCGCCACGGTGGCAATCGAGCTCGATATCAGCAATCTCAGGAAATCATACCAGGCAACGACCACCATTCTGGATGGCGTATCGCTGGCAGTGCCGGGCGGGCAATCGGTCGCCCTGATCGGCAGCAATGGCGCCGGCAAGTCGACACTGTTGCGCTGCTGCCTTCGCCTCATCGAGCCCAATGGTGGCAGCATCCATCTGTTGGGTGAGGATGTGAGGGCTCTGGATCATGGTGCCCTGCGACGTTTGCGTGCCCAGATCGGCTTTGTTTTCCAACGCCATAACCTGGTTGGCCAGCTCTCGGTGCTGAGCAATGTCCTGCACGGCGCGCAAGCGCGCATCAGCGGCCCGCGCGGCTGGTTTCACTGCATGGCACCGAGCGCGCTACGGGACGAGGCGATGCACTGTCTGGATCTGGTGGGGCTCGCTGATTTTGCCGGCCGTCGTGCCGACCAGCTCTCGGGTGGCCAGTCGCAGCGCGTTGCGATCGCACGGACGCTGATGCAGCGTCCGAGGCTGATGTTCGCGGACGAGCCGGTGGCCAGCCTTGATCCAAGTGCCGGCGAGGAGGTGATGGAACTGTTTGCCGAGCTGATCCGTCAGCAGGGACTGACATTGGTATTCACGTCACATCACATCAACCACGCTCTGCGTTTCGCCGACCGTGTGGTGGCGTTGCGCGGTGGGCGCATCGACATCGATGCGATGTCTGCATCGCTTGATGCCCGGGATCTGCGAGGCGTCTATGAGTGATGCAACCTTGGGCGGACCGATCCTGCGGCCGGGCGTGGTGCCGCCCCCGCGCCTGACGCGTCCCAGCGCGGGCATGTTCGCGCTCTATGTGGCGGCGGGTGGTTTCTTCCTGTTCTCGCTCCATGGCAGCGACATTTCCGTCCGGTCGTTCATTGAGGGGCTGCCCAACATGGCGCGGCTGGTGGGGGAGATGTTCCCGCCCAGCCTGGCACGCATTCAGTCGGTCGGCATTTCCATGCTGGAAACCTTCCAGATGGCCTTTGCCGGCACGGTCATTGGCGTCATCCTGAGCGTGCCGCTGGCCATTCTTGCCGCGCGCAGCCTGACGCCACATGTCGGCCTCTATTATGTGGCACGCTGGCTCATCGCCCTCTTTCGTACTGTGCCGGATCTGGTCTGGGCGCTGTTCTTCGTGGTGACGGTAGGCCTTGGTCCCTTTGCAGGCATGCTGACCCTGGTGGTCGACGCCATCGGCTTCTGCGGCCGCTTCTTTGCCGAAGCGATGGAGGAAACCGACAAGGGGCCGCAGGAAGCCTTGACCGCCCTTGGCGCGCGAAAATCTGGCATCGTTTTCTCGGCGGTGTTGCCAGCTGCCATGCCGTCGATGATCAACTCCGCCCTGTTCACCCTGGAAAAGGCGACACGTGCCTCGGTCGTTCTGGGGCTGGTGGGGGCGGGTGGTATCGGCATCGAGCTCAAGGTCGCCATGGACCTGTTCCAATATGACCAGGCGGCCACGATCATCATCGGTGTCTTCCTGCTGGTTCTGGTGGTGGAGCGGCTGAGTTCCATGCTGCGTCAGCGCATCCTGAGGCAATCCACATGACGCGGGAACTAGCGGCTCATCCACTGGCCACAGCGGTGCCGGAATGGGACCGGCGCTGGGCGATCGAAGCCGGCCGGGCGGACTGGCTGGAACCGGAGGCCGAGGTGATCGCGACGGTCGCGGCGAACGGACCGGTGACAGTACTCGATATCGGCTGTGGCGTCGGTCGCCATGCGCTGGCCTTGGCACGGCTGGGGTGCCGTGTCACAGCAATCGACGGCAGTGCGAACGGGCTCGATTTTGCGCGCAGTCAGGCGCAGGCGGAGAAGCTCGACATCGATTTCCGGGAAAGCTCCATGCTGGCGCTGCCGCTCCCGGACCGAAGCTGTGACTATGTTCTCGCCTGGAATGTCATCTATCACGGTGACAGCGATGTGGTGCGACGGTGCATTGACGAAATCAGACGCGTCCTGAAGCCCGGTGGCATCTATCAGGGGACGATGCTCTCAAAGCGCAATAGCCGATATGGAAAAGGTGCGGAGGTAGCCCAGAATACCTTCGTCATCCATGAAGAGAGCGACAAGGCGCATCCGCATTTCTATTGCAACGCGGCCGAACTGGTCGATCTGTTCCACGGTTTCGAACTGCAATCGCTGAGTGACCTTCCGCACCAGAAACCCGGCAGCTATCACTGGCACCTGGTGGCCGATCGCCTATGAGCCGGACTGATCAAGGCTCGACGACGATCTGCACCCAGTCGCTGCAGAAGCGCGAGACGCTGTATTCGATCCGTGCACCATTCGCATCGACATTGATGCCTTCGGTTACCAGCATCGGCCGGTTCTTCGGCATTTTCAGTTGGCGGGCGTCTTCGGTGCTCGGCATACGGGCGACGACGCGGGTCGATTCACGGGTGAACTCGGCAACGCCCAGGCGCTTGATTGCCGAGCTGATCGAGCGTGTTTCGGCTACCAGGTCGCCGATACCGTCGAACCGGGGCTTCGGAAAATAATGGGCAGATATGCTGATACGGCGTCCGTCCGCCTCGCCGGTGGTCAAGAGATAGACGATGGGCGCGCCGCGCCGGATACGGAGGGCGCGCGCAATCTCCGTGGTGGCGGGCATGTCCATTGCGGCAAGCAGGGTCCGGTTCGGCGCGCGGTGCTGCTTGGCAAGATTCTCGCTGAACCGGGTGCGGCTGGCGACCTTGTAGACGATGATCGCCTCCTGGACGAAAGTGCCCCGCCCCTGTTCTGTGCGCAGCAATCCGCGTTCCTCCAACCGCGAGAGCGCGCGTCGGACGGTATGCCGATTGACCTGGAATCGCTTGGCAAGATCGGCTTCGGTCGGCAGGCGCGCACCGGGCGCGTAGAGCTTTTCCCGGATTTCGCTTTCGATGATCTGCTGGATTTGGCGCCAGACTGACAAGCCTGCTTCGCGCGTGATCTCCATGAACGGCATTCCTTCATCGCTGCGTCACAAAACGGTCAACAATCGGATTTTGACAGATCGAGATTTGGATCGTAGCGTAACAGATATAGATGTCTAGACAAATTTTCAGGTTGTCGAGTTTCGGCAGGGACGAACAGTGGCGTGATGAGTGGATCCGGTATCAGGGACGATGATGTAGGGCATGGCCGCGATGGCAGCCCATTGTCGCCCGTACAAGCGGCGCGCCGCCGCTGGCTCGTGGTGTTGGCGCGGGCCAGCCTGGCCGAGCTCGAGGTAATTCGCGGCACGATCGATGGCATCATCGGTGACCAGATGACGCCACATGTTCTGCGCCAGCCCGAGATCGGCATGGCAATGCTGCGCGGCCGCATGGGCGGCACCGGGCAGGTCTTCAATTTCAGTGAGATCACGCTAACCCGCTGCACCCTGCAGTTGGCCGACGGTCGGCTCGGCTGCGCCTACATGACCGGGCGCAGAAAAAACGAGGCGCGGCTTGCCGCCCTGATCGATGCACTGCTTCAGGACCCGGAGCATGGCGAGACCCTGATTGCCCTGACGATCGATCCGCTGGCGGCTGAACAGGCCGAGCGGGCGCGTCGGCTGGTCGCCAGATCGGTGCCAACCAAGGTCGAGTTCTTCACGCTGGTACGTGGGGAGAATCCGGCATGAGAGTGCACGGCCAAGGCAGTCCCTTGATGCTTGAAGGTTTCACCGACCCCGTTCATGACAGCCAGCGGATTTTTCGCCAGATCCTGGAGGCGATGTCGCGCCCGGGCAGCGTCGTGACGCTCGATCCTTTGCCAGCGGCGCCGGCGGGTCTGCACCGAGCCAGCTTCGCCTTGTGCCTGGCGCTGCTCGATCACGATTCGACGGTCTGGCTCGATGCGGCTCTGCAGAATGACGCTTGGCAACATCTCTCCTTTCACACGGGGGCTCCGCTGGTGGCGATGGCGGAAGCTGCCTTTGCGTTGATTGCCGATGGACATGATCTGCCCGACCTTGCGCGTGTCCCGCTAGGCCAAGCTGAATATCCCGAGCGCGGCGTCACGCTGATCATTCAGGTCGATGGGTTTGATGGACCTCAGCCGCGCTTCCTAAAGGGGCCGGGAATTGATGGCACAGCAAGTCTGGCGGTGCGCGGACTGGATGACGCGTTCTGGACGGCCATAGCGGCAAACCAGCATCGGTTCCAGCTTGGTTTTGATGCAGTCCTCGTCCACGACACCAACATCGTGGCTGTGCCGCGGTCGACAATCGTGTCAACTCACCCTGCGGAGGCCTGATCATGTATGTGGCCGTCAAAGGCGGGGAACGCGCCATAGCAGCCGCCCACCGGTTGTTGGCCGATGAGCGGCGCGGCGATCCATCGGTGCCCGAATTGTCGATTGCTCAGATCGAACAGCAAATGTCTCTGGCTGTCGACCGCGTGATGAGCGAGGGCGCGCTCTACGATCGCGAGTTGGCGGCCCTCGCGATCAAGCAGGCGCGGGGCGATCTGGTCGAAGCGATCTTTCTGCTGCGCGCCTATCGCACGACCTTGCCGCGCCTCGGCCATACGCTGCCCATCGACACGGGTCGGATGGCGGTGCGGCGACGCATCTCAGCCACCTTCAAGGATGTGCCCGGCGGCCAGATCCTGGGGCCCACTTTCGACTACACCCACCGGCTGCTCGATTTCACGCTTGCTGCGGAAGAGCAGGCCACGCCGCAGCCTCCGCAACCACCAACCGGCGATGCCGAACCAATCACATCGATGCCGCGCGTCACAGACATTATGACTGCCGAGGGGATCCTGGCGCCGGAGACCGACAGCAGCGAGGGCAACTCGATTGCCGATCTCACGCGTGAGCCCCTGGCATTTCCGGCGGACCGCGATGCGCGCCTGCAAGCCCTGGCCCGGGCCGATGAGGGTTTTCTGCTTGGGCTTGGCTATTCGACGCAGCGCGGTTATGGCCGCAGCCACCCTTTTGCGGGCGAAGTCCGCATGGGTGCGGTCGCCGTCGAAATCCAGCCGGAGGAACTGCCCTTTCCGATCGAGATCGGCGACGTCGAGTTGACCGAGTGCCAGATGATCAATCAGTACAAGGGATCGGCCGAGACGTTGCCGCAATTCACGCGCGGCTATGGCCTCGCCTTCGGTCAGGGAGAACGCAAGGCGATGGCGATGGCGCTGGTCGACCGCGCGCTGCGCGCCGCAGAGCTCGGCGAGTCAGCCGACAGTCCGGCCCAGGACGCCGAATTTGTCCTCTATCACTGCGACAATCTCGAAGCGTCCGGCTTCGTGCAGCACCTCAAACTGCCGCACTATGTCGACTTCCAGGCTGAACTCGGCACCTTGCGCGCCTTGCGAGCCGCGAGGCGGGAGGCCGCGGAATGAGTGGGAGTCCGGAAGCGGCAGGTGGGTATAATTTCGCCTATCTCGACGAGCAGACGAAGCGGATGATCCGTCGCGCGATCCTGAAAGCGGTGGCAATTCCCGGATATCAGGTACCGTTCGGCGGGCGCGAGATGCCGATGCCACATGGCTGGGGGACGGGCGGGATCCAGGTGACTGCCAGCATCATAGGCCGTGACGACACGCTCAAGGTGATCGACCAGGGCGCCGACGACACCACCAACGCCGTGTCGATCCGGGGTTTCTTCACCAGGACGGCGGGAGTCACCACGACTGCGCGTACCGAGGAGGCGAGCGTCATCCAGACCAGACATCGCTTTCCCGAGAAGCCGTTGCGGGCTGGGCAGATTCTGGTTTTCCAAGTACCGATTCCAGAACCGCTGCGCTGGCTCGAGCCGCGCGAGAGCGAGACCCGCAAGATGCATGCCTTGGAGGAATACGGCATCATGCATGTCCGCCTCTATGAGGATATTGCCCAGCTCGGTCGCATCACCACGGCCTACGACTATCCAGTCCGCGTCAATGACCGCTACATCATGCGGCCCTCGCCGATTCCGAAATTCGACAATCCCAAGCTTGACAACAATCCGGCCTTGCTTCTGTTCGGCGCCGGGCGCGAGAAGCGCATCTATGCGGTGCCGCCGTTTACCAAGGTAAAGAGTCTCGATTTCGAGGACCATCCCTTTGAAGTGCAGTCATGGGACCACGCTTGCAGTCTCTGCGGTGCGCGGGAATCGTTTCTGGACGAGATCGTGACCGACGACAGGGGCGCCCGCATATATGTCTGTTCCGATACCGACTTTTGCGCCGAACGCCGCGATACCGGACATGGAAGGGTTGACGCGTCGGAGGCGGCGGAATGAGGTCCGACCAGCCGCTGCTCAGCGTCCGGAATGTCAGCCACCATTATGGTGAACGGGCTGGTTGCCTCGATGTGTCGTTCGACCTCTGGCCGGGCGAGATAATCGGCATTGTCGGCGAATCCGGTTCCGGCAAGACGACCTTGCTCAATTGTCTGTCTGCGCGATTGCGGCCGAGTGTCGGGCAGGTTCTCTATGACCAGCGTACCCGCGGCCTGGTCGATCTCTATGAATTGAGCGAGGCGGAGCGCCGCTTCCTGATCCGCACAGATTGGGGCATGGTACATCAGAATCCGCGTGACGGCCTGCGCCTGGGTGTGACGGCCGGTGCCAATATCGGCGAGCGCCTTATGGCAGTGGGCGAACGCCATTATGGCCAGATTCGAGACAAGGCGCTGGACTGGCTGGGGCGGGTCGAGATCGACACGGCCCGCATCGATGATCTTCCGCAGACCTTTTCCGGCGGCATGCAACAAAGACTGCAGATCGCCCGCAATCTGGTGACCGGACCGCGCCTGGTGTTCATGGATGAGCCAACCGGCGGGCTTGATGTGTCCGTCCAGGCGCGGCTCCTTGATCTGCTGCGCGGGTTGGTCGCGCGCTTGCATCTGTCTGTCGTCCTGGTGACACATGATCTCGCTGTGGTGCGGTTACTGGCCCACAGATTGATGGTGATGCAACGTGGGCAGGTGGTCGAGACGGGGCTGACCGACCAGGTGCTTGACGACCCTCAGCATCCCTATACTCAGTTGCTGGTATCCTCCGTACTTCAGGCCTGACAATGAAGACACAAGCCATTGACGTTCGTGGTGCTACGAAGAATTTCCGTCTCCATACCCAGGGGGATGTGGAAATCGGCGTCTTCCAGGACCTTTCCCTTACCGTTGAGTTTGGTTCCTGCGTGGCGTTGCATGGTCCGTCTGGTTGCGGGAAATCGACCCTGTTGCGAGCACTCTATGCCAATTACCGGATCGATCGCGGCAGTATCCGCGTGCGCCATGATCAGGGCTGGGTCGATATGGCAATTGCGACGCCGCGTGAGATTTTGGCCGTGCGGCAGCGCAGCCTGGGCTACGTCAGCCAGTTTCTGCGGGTGATCCCGCGCGTCGCTACCCTTGACATCGTTGCCGAACCGCTCCGTCAGCGAGGCGTCCCTGATGACGTGGCGCGGGATCAAGCCGTTATCTTGCTGCGCCGGCTCAACGTGCCGGAAAGACTCTGGGAACTGGCGCCGGCAACCTTTTCAGGTGGCGAGCAACAGCGCGTCAATATTGCGCGTGGGTTCATTGCCGGTTTTCCTATCATGTTGCTGGACGAGCCGACAGCCGCTCTGGATGCGGAGAATCGCGCTGTCGTCAAGGAGATAATCCTTGAGGCAAAGGCGGAGGGGCGCGCGATCGTCGGCATTTTCCACGATGCGGAGATCCGCGCCGCCGTCTGCGATCAGCTGTTCGAGTTGGCACAATTCAAGGCGGCCGCATGACACCACGCTACGCCATCTTTTTTGCCCCACGTCTCGGCGAAGCGCTGCAGCTGATCGGCAATGCCTGGCTCGGCCGCGATGCCGAGAGCGGAATGACCTTGCCTCAACCGACCATTCCCGGATTCTCGCCCGACGCAATTGAAGCCGTGACGGCGACCCCGCGTAGATATGGCATTCATGCAACCTTGAAACCACCGTTTCGCCTGGCACCGAGGCTGCAGGAGGCAGATCTGCGCGATGCGCTCGCCACATTTTCAACCCGACATGCTGCGCCACAAATTGAGCGAATGGCCCTGTCGGAGATCGGCAAATTCCTGGCGTTGACTCCGATGGGCGCTGCCAGGGAGGTGCTGGGTCTTGCTGCGCACTGCGTTCGTCATTTCGATCGCTTTCGCGCAACTCCTCTGGCAGAGGAAACCACGCGGCGCATGACAGGCTGCCTTTCGCCCCGGCAGCAGGTGCTCCTGGCGGAATGGGGCTATCCCTATGTGCTGGACGAGTATCGGTTTCACATCACGCTCACCGACCGGATGGGTGATGATGCGCAGCGCGAGAGGTTACGAGGCGCATTGGCAGATTTGTTCGCCCCAGTCTTGGCGCAACCGATCAGAATCGCCGATTTATGCTTGTTCGCCCAGGCCGACCAGGATGAGCCGTTTCGAATCATCGATCGTTATCCGCTGATAGCGTAGGCGCGCGGCATGCAGATATCGGATGCGGTTGGCCGGCTCGTCTATGTCATGGGTCCTTCGGGCTCCGGCAAAGACAGCGTGATCAACTATGCCAGGGATCATCTGGCGAAGACGCGGAACCGCCGGATTGTCATTGCACAACGCTATATCACCCGCCCACCGGAGGTCTCCGGCGAGATACATATCGCCTTGTCGCCGACCTGCTTTGCCGCGCGGCAGCAAGCGGGCGGATTTGCCCTTTCTTGGCAGGCGAATGGACTCAATTACGGCATTGGTCATGAGATTGACGACTGTCTGCGAGCCGGGCGGCATGTGATCGTCAACGGTTCCCGCGCCCATTTTCCGGCGGCGATGGAACGCTATCCGACATCGCTTCCTGTCCTGGTCACAGTCTCCCCGATCATTCTTCAAGCGCGGCTGCTGGCGCGCGGCAGGGAGAGTCCTCATGAGATCGCATCGAGGATCGAGCGGGCCGGGAACTTGCCGGTCGAGCACCCCGCGCTGAAGGTCATTCACAATGATGGACCGATATCCAGCTCGGGCGACGCCTTTCTGGCGTTGATCCAGCAGTTGCCGGCCGCCGACTGATCGTTCGGCCGAGGTCTCATAAAGCATTGATACTATGTGGTCTTATGGCAACGCTGTAACAATAGTTTCATGCCAGTATTTAATTAATTCGATTATCGTTGAATGATGGAAACGAACGAAGCAGCAGAACTATTCGTGGCGCTTGGTCAGACCACGCGGCTGGACCTGATCCGGGCTCTCCTGGCCGCAGGTCCGGGCGGCATGCCGGCTGGCGACATTGCCGATCAGTTGGGTGTGGCCGCCTCGACCCTGTCGTTCCATCTGCGGGCCCTGGAGCAGGCCGACCTGATTGTCGTCACGCGCTATGGCCGCAGCCTGGTCTATGCCGCGCAGATGGCGCGCCTGCGCAGTTTGCTCGCCTACCTCGCGGAAACCTGTTGCGGCTTTGACTCGGGCCGCAACCTCGAACTGGGCCGCTTTCTGGAATCACTCACCTCGGAGACCAAAGCCATGCAGGCAGATCCTTTCAACGTTCTCTTCCTGTGCACGCGCAACTCGGCGCGCTCCATCATGGCCGAAGCGATTCTCGCCAAGATCGGTGGGAATCGCTTCCGCGCCTATTCGGCCGGGTCGGCACCCGCCAAGGAAGGGCCGTTTCCCGAGGTATTGGCGCAGTTGAAGGCGCTTGGGCATGATGTTTCCAGCCTTCGGTCGAAATCCTGGGATGAATTCGTTCAGCCCAACGCCCCCCAGATCGATTTCGTGATCGCGCTCTGTGACACTGTCGCGGGTCAGGTTTGCCCTGATTTCGGCGTGAGCGTTGTCACCGCCGCCTGGCCCCTGCCGGATCCGGCGAAGTTCACCGGGAGTGCGATCGAGCGCGCGACGCTGATCAATGAAGTATATGCGGGCCTGCGGCGGCGCCTGGAGATCTTCATCAATCTGCCGATCAATTCCCTGAACCGCATGTCCCTGAAAGCGCGGCTCGATGAACTCGCCGATCCGCATGTGATGGCGCGATAGAGAGGTCGGGACCATGCGTGTCGGAATCAGCGGCATGGGCCGGATCGGGCGGCTCGCCTTGCGTGCAGCAATGGGAGGCGCCGACCGGCCAGACGATGATCCCAGGAAGGACAACCGCCTGGAGATCGTTCATGTGAATGAGTTGAAGGGCGGTGCAGCGGCAACGGCGCACCTGCTCGAATTCGACAGCGTGCAGGGACGCTGGCGCGGCGGCGACATTGCGGTTGCCGGCGAAGACGCGATCAGCATCAAAGGTCGCCGCATCACCTTCTCCAGCCACGCCGAACCAGCGGCCATTCCGTGGAGCGATCTCGACGTCGACCTGGTGTTGGAATGCACCGGGAAGTTCCTGACGCCCGCGGTGCTGCAGGGCCATCTCGATCGTGGCGCCAAGCGCGTGATCGTGGCCGCTCCCGTCAAGGTCGACAGCGTGCTCAACATCGTCATGGGGGTGAACGAACATCTGTATGAGCCGGCGAAACATCCGATCGTCACAGCGGCATCATGCACGACCAATTGCCTGGCGCCGGTTGTCAAGATTGTGCATGAGGCGATCGGCATCCGTCATGGCCAGATCACCACGATCCACGACCCCACCAACACCAATGTGGTGACAGATGCGCCGCATAGTGACCTCAGGCGCGCGCGGAGCGCCTTGCTGTCCCTGCAGCCAACCACGACCGGCAGCGCCACGGCCATCGCGCTCATCTATCCCGAACTCACAGGCAAGCTCAATGGCCATGCGGTGCGCGCGCCCGTGCTCAATGCCAGCCTCACAGACTGCGTGTTTGAGCTGCGGCGGGAAACGACGGCCGGGGAGGTAAACGAGCTTTTCAGGCAGGCCGCCGCCGGGCCACTGGCTGGTATCCTCGGTTATGAGACCCGGCCCCTGGTTTCAGCGGACTATGCGCGCGATACACGGAGCAGCATCGTTGATGCGCCGTCCACGCTGGTGACCGACGGCACGATGCTCAAGATCTACGCTTGGTATGATAACGAAATGGGCTATGCCTGCCGCATGGTGGACATTGCCTGCATCCTCGGCCAGGCGGGGCTCTGAAAGATCGTGAGTGCTGCCCGCAACTATGCCGTTGTCACGGCGGCCTATTGGGGTTTCACGCTGACTGACGGCGCCTTGCGCATGTTGGTATTGCTGCATTTCTTCCGCCTCGGCTATTCGCCGCTGACACTCGCCTTCCTGTTCCTGCTCTATGAAGCGGCAGGTATCCTCGCTAATCTCATTGGCGGCTGGCTCTCAACGCGGTTCGGCATCCCGCGCATGCTGATGATCGGGCTGGTAACACAGATTGCCGGCTTCGTGATGATGTCGGCCCTAAATCCGGCGTGGAGTGCTGCCGCTTCTGTTGCCTGGGTCATCGCAGCGCAAGGGATCTGCGGCGTCGCCAAGGATCTCACCAAGACAGCCAGCAAATCTGCCATCAAGCTTACTGCGGGCGATGCCGCGGGCAAGCTATTTCGCTGGGTCGCCTGGTTCACTGGCAGCAAGAACGCGATGAAGGGCTTTGGCTTCTTTCTGGGTGGACTGCTGCTGGAGCTTCTCGGCTTTCGCGGGTCCTTGTGGGCGATGGCCGGAGCCCTGGGCTGCGTGCTGATGGGTGTGATGTTGACCCTGCCGCCGAGGATGGGCAAGGCGCAGGCCTCGCGCTCCGCCCGCGAGTTCTTCGCCAAAGGGCGCGGCCTCAACCTGCTGGCGGCGGCGCGCGTCTTCCTTTTCGGCGCGCGCGACGTATGGTTCGTGGTCGGCCTGCCGATCTTTCTTTATGCCGCCGGCTGGACGTTCACCATGGTTGGAACCTTACTTGCCGTCTGGACCGTTGGATACGGATTGGTGCAGGCGGCGGCCCCCGCTCTCGTGCGCCGTGGCCGGCACGACCAGGATCATGCGCCGGGAGTCTCGGCTGCGCGCTGGCGGTCCCTCATTCTGGCAATCATTCCGGCTTTGATGGCGGCATGGCTGATGATCGGGCTGAACCAGTCGGATCTTGCCGCGAACTGGCCCGGTCCTGTCGATGAATGGCTGGCCTGGTGCCAGCGGCATCCGGACGGGCCCATCGTTCTCGGCCTGGCTCTGTTCGGCATAGCGTTTGCGGTCAATTCCTCGGTCCATTCCTATCTGGTCCTCGCCTATGCTGGCTCGGAAAAGGCGGCCGAGGATGTCGGCTTCTATTATGCCGCCAATGCAGCTGGTCGTTTCATGGGCACGTTGCTGTCCGGCCTGCTCTATGGCTGGGGTGGTCTCGAAGCCTGCCTTGCGGGTTCCGCGGCGATGCTGACGACCTGCTGGGTCATCACGCTAGCACTTCCGACGGTTGGGGCTGCCACCAGCCGATGAAGTGACTTGGCTCGATCAAGTTAAGTGTCGTCAATTTCCGGAAGGTACAGGGAACGACCGGCAGGTCGACCGTCTTTTCTGCAGCAAAGACCCGTCACCCTTTCTGATGGCGCCCTTGTCTTGCGTCGTGCCCAGCCTCCCCAGGTCGGCAATCCTGGACTGCAAGGGGGGATAAAGACATGTAACAAACTCTCGGCTGTCGACGAAGACGTATTGCAGGCCACCGGAGCCAGGTACCCGAATGCCTTCGGGACCGAGAAATGGCCCGCAAAAACGCGCAAATATCCAAGGGAGAGTTACATGACAATGATGAGCAAACTGACCTCCGCCTCGATCGCCGCGGCCGCTATGGCTCTGTTAGCCGGTGGCACGATCACCTTGACCACGGCGCCCGCCCATGCCGACGCCGTGCATTGTTCCGGAATCAATGCCTGCAAGGGCCAGGGTTCATGCAAAAGCGCCAGCAATTCCTGCAAGGGTCAGAACTCCTGCAAAGGTCACGGCTGGGTTGAGCAGCCGAGCGCCGAAGCCTGCACCAGTGCCGGTGGCATGGTCGTCGAATAAGGCGGCGCGTTGCATGGGTGGGTATCGGAATCCCCGTTTCTGATGTCCACCCATGCCATTTATCTGATGCGGGAGCGCGGCATGAGATGCGCGGATGACCGTTAGAATGTCCGATCGGCGGTCTGACGTTGCCGGATTTGGACTGGGCCTGCGGCCCACCCATTATGCCGATATTCTGGCCGGGTCAGCCGACGGCGACCTGCGGGTGGACTGGTTCGAGATCATCTCTGAAAACTACATGATCGGCGGCGGCAAGCCATTGCGCCATCTAATGGACATTCGAGCGCACTACCCCATGGTGATGCATGGCGTCTCCCTGTCGATTGGTTCGACCGCGCCATTGGACTTCGACTATCTCAAGGATCTGAAAAACCTGGCGGCGCGCCTGGAGCCCGCCTGGATTTCGGACCATCTGTGCTGGACCGGAATTGCCGGGCTCAACATGCATGATCTGCTGCCATTGCCGTTTACCGAAGAGGCGCTCGTTCACGTAGCAGAACGTGTTCATGCCGTGCAGGCGTATCTCGACCGGCAGATCCTGCTTGAGAACACGTCGAGCTATGTCACCTATCTCGAATCGGCGATGCCGGAATGGGAGTTTATCGCCGAGCTGTCGCGCCGGACCGGTTGCGAAATGTTGCTCGATGTCAACAACGTCTATGTCAATGCTTTCAACCATTCCTTCGACCCGCTGGTGTTTCTGGACGCGATCCCGCGCGACACCGTGCGTCAGATTCACTTGGCCGGCCATGAGAATCATGGAAGCCACATTATCGACACGCATGATCACGATGTGGTCGACGCGGTCTGGGATCTCTATGCCGCGGCAGTGGCGCGGTTCGGCGCAGTGGCGACGATGATCGAGCGGGATGATCACATTCCGCCACTGAACGACCTCATTCTCGAACTCGACCGGGCGCGCAGCATTCAGGAGTCGGCACTGGCCGCCCGTGTGGGGCTGGTAGCATGACCTCGCTCGGCCGTACCCAGGCGGATTTTCAGGACTTTCTCCTTGGGCGTTCAACTTCCATCGTTGAGCAGGTCAGGGGAAATGCGCGGATCGGGGAATCCGATTTGCTCCATGTTTACCGGCACGGCTATTGGGCCCGGCAGGTCGAGGCGCTGGCCAATGATTTTCCAGGTCTTTGCGGCTTGCTCGGCGTTGCTGCCTTCGATCGGTTGAGCCGCGACTATGTGGCTGCGAGCCCGTCACGTCACCCATCATTGCGCTGGCTCGGTCGCGGCCTCGCAAGTCATCTCGATCAATTTCCGGTCGAGGCGCAGCCACTGGCGGCCGGAATGGCGCGGTTCGATTGGGCCGTGGCGCAGGCCTTCGACGCACGCGATCAGATAGCCGTCGCGATGACCGATATCCTGGCGTTGCCGCCAACTGCCTGGGAATCCCTCCGACTGGCCTTTACCGAGGCAGTGAGCGACCTGGTCGCGGATTCTTCCATCGGCGAATTGCGCCGAGCCATCTTGCATGACGCCGGCGAGATGCCTGCGGCCGGGGAAATCGACCAACGCTGGATCGTCTGGCGTCAAGATGAAGACATTCAGTATCGTCCTCTGGCTGACGATGAAGCAGCGGCCTTCGATCTGATACGCGACGGCGCGACCTTCGGGTCCATGTGCCAGCTTTTGTCAGATCACTGCCGTCATCCTGCTGCGGCCGTGCGCAGCGCCGAAATCCTGAAGGATTGGCTGGATCGCGGGTTGGTGGCCGAGATCGCGCACGATGCCGCCGTTTCGGCTTAGCCTCTTTGGCGCCCTGTTGTCATTGTCGGCGCTCCCGGCGCAGGCAGAGATGGCCGGATGCGACTATGAAATCATCGTGCACGGCGCCTCCGCCAATTCTCTGGATATCACCATCACCTGCGCCGAGGGCGTTTCGCTTGATGAGTTGCGCCTCGCCGACTCCGCAGCCTCGGCTTTCATTACCAGGAAGGTGGCAGCTGCAGAGACGGCGCAGTTTCACATTGATCTGGCGGCGTTTGCCGCGCAGAGCGACGACTACGATGGTGCCCTGCGGATCGGGCGGTCGCTACTGGTGTCGCCGTCGGCGATCCTGCCGATCCCGCAGCCCGGTGATATTGGTCTGCGCCTGCACGTCA